>DATFQI010000103.1:0-7259 GCA_035264365.1 Solirubrobacteraceae bacterium | reverse complement strand
CTCCCCTGAGCCGGGCGCTTTGTGTCTCTCGGTCGATCCTCCCCAGGATCTCCCTCTCTCCTCCTCAACCGCCGAAGCGGCCAGTCGGTTGCCGGGCACCGTAGCGCGTGAGACGCCTTTGTGCAATTGCGCACACAGTTTCGTTTCGCAACCTTCAGCGCGTCCCCTACGCTTGCCCCAGCGCATGCGCCCGTCCGACGACACGAGGGAGCGCACGGTCAGGCGGCTGCGCCGCGGCTACGTCGCGGGGCGGCTCGACACGGACACGTTCTCGCGCCGGATCGACGTCGCGCTGCGCGCCGAGCACGGCGAGGAGCTGACCGGCCTCACGGCGGACATCCCGCGCCAGCGGGTCGAGCCGCGGCGCTGGTTCCGGCGCCGCCCGGCGGGGCTGCTCGAGGGCGCGGTGGGCGGTCGGCTGATGCTCGGGCGCTCCTCGGACTGCCAGCTCGTGTTCGCCGACGACACCGTCTCGCGCCGCCACGCGGAGCTGCACCTCGTCGAGGGTCGCTGGATGCTGCGCGACCTCGGCTCCTCCAACGGCACCTGGGTCAACGGCCGCCGCGTGATGGAGGCTGAGGTCGCTCCCGGCGACGAGCTGCAGCTCGGCGGCTGCGCGCTCAGGCTGTAGTCGCCCGGCGTTCCCTTATCCGCACGGCCTCGATGCGGTTCTCGCGCACCGATTCGACGCGGATCGAGTAGCCGTTGTGCGTGACCGTGTCGCCGCGCTTGGGCAGCCGCCCGAGCTCGCCGAACACGAAGCCGCCGACCGAGTTGTAGGCGTCGGAGTCGACCGGCAGCTCGAGGCCGTAGTCGAGCAGGTCGGTGATCGCGACGTGGCCGCGCACGAACCAGTCGCCGTTGGAGAGCCGCCGCACCGCGCCGCCGAGCGGATCGGTCTCGTCGTCGATCTCGCCGACGACCTCCTCGATGATGTCCTCGACGGTGACGATGCCGGCCGTGCGGCCGTACTCGTCGATCACGACGGCGAGCGAGCTGCGTTCGCGCTGGAGGTCGGCCAGCAGGTCGTCGAGCGGCTTGGTCTCGGGCACGATCGGCGCCTCGCGCACGAGGCCCTCGAACGACCCCTCCGGCCCTTCGGAGAGCAGCAGCTGCGCGAGCGCGTTGGCGTGCACGATGCCCTTCACGCGGTCGTGGTTCTCGTCCTCGGTGACCACCAGGCGGGTGTGGCCGGAACTCACGCACCGCCGCAGGGCGGTCTCGACGTTCTCGGACAGGTCGACGGTCACGACCGCGGGCGCCGGCGTCATGACCTGGCGCGCCTGCTGCTCGTGCAGGTGGAAGACGCCCGTGAGCATGCCCGCCTCGCCGGGGTCGAGCTTGCCGCCGGTCAGCGACTGGGCGATCAGGACCTTCAGCTCCTCCGGCGAGCCGCCCTCGTCGAACTCGGTGGTCTTGGAGATGCCGATCGCCCGCAGGATCCCGTTGGAGACCGCGTTGAGCAGGTGGATGAACGGGTTGAAGGCGATCGTGAACCACTGCAGCGGACGCGCGATCCGTCGCGCCACGCCCTCGGCCCGGTTGATCGCGTAGATCTTCGGGACCTGCTCGCCGATCGTGATGTGCAGCGAGGTCGAGATGAGGTAGGCGAGCGCCAGCGAGACGCCGTAGGAGACCCAGTGCGGGACGTCCTCGCCGAAGAGGTTCTCGAAGATCGACGCGATCGCCGGCTCGCCGAGGAAGCCGATGCCGAGCGAGGTCAGCGTGATGCCGAGCTGGCAGGCGGCGAGGTACCGCGACAGGTCCTCGAGCTGCGTCAGCACGAGCTGCGCGCCCTTGACGCCCTCCTCGACGTGCTCCTCGATCCGTGACCGGCGCACGCGCACGAGCGCGAACTCCGCCGCGACGAAGAACCCGTTCAACAGCACGAGCACGAGGACCGCGAGCAGGAGCAGGACGGTCATCGGCGAGCCGGGGGACGCGCGCGCAGCGCGCCGCTACTTCGGGAGGAGTCGTCGTCGTTCATGCAGCGACGCCCTGATAGTAGTCACCCCACCCGCCCGGAGGCGGACAAACCGTCGATGCCGCGCGCGAGGTCGAGATCACTCTGCGTCAGACCATCGGCGGAATGCGTGCTGAGCGTGAGCCTCACCTTGTTCCAGCCGTGGATCAGGATGTCGGGATGGTGGTTGGCCGCCTCCGCCAGGCCGGCGACCGCGTTGACGAACGCCATCGCGCCGGCGAAGTCGCCGAGCTCGAGCTCGCGCACGATCGTGTCGCCCTCGCGGCGCCACGCCGTGCCCTGGAGCCCCTGGTCGATCGCGTCGTCTGTCAGCCTCTCGGCCATGCGGATCGTCTCCCTCGTCCCGTCGGCCACCGAGATGCTGTTCGCCCTCGGCCTGGGCGAGGACGTTACCGCCGTCACCCACGAGTGCGACCACCCTCCGGAGGCTCGCGAGCTGCCCAAGGTCACGCGCGACCTGATCGGCCCCGGCCTGCCGCCGGCCGAGATCGACCGCGCGGTTCGCCAGCTGACCGAGCAGGGCCAGGCGATCTATGAGCTCGACGAGGACGCGCTGCGGCGCGTGCAGCCGGACCTGATCGTCACGCAGGCGCTGTGCGCCGTCTGCGCCGTCTCCTACGACGACGTCAAGACCGTCGCGGAGCGGCTGGACCCCGTGCCCGAGGTGCTCTCGCTGGACCCGCACACGCTCGGCGAGGTGCTCGGCGACGTGCGCACGCTCGCGCAGGCGACCGACAGCAAGGATGCCGGCGTCGACCTCGTCCAGGAGGCCGCCTCGCGGATCGACCGCGTGCGGCTCACCGTGCGCGCCGCCGAGCCCGTGCGCGTGGCCGCGCTGGAGTGGCTGGACCCGATCTACGTCGCCGGCCACTGGACGCCGCAGATGATCGAGTACGCCGGTGGCTTCGACGTGCTCGGCCTGCCCGGCGAGAACTCCGAGCGGCGCTCCTGGGACGAGGTCAAGGCCGCCCAGCCCGAAGTCGTGATCGTGATGCCCTGCGGCTACGACGCCGAGCGCGCAGCCGAGGAGGCCTACGAGTACGCCGACGAGCTCGACGAGCTCGGCGCCCGCCGGGTGGTCGCCGTCGACGCCTCCGCCTACTTCTCGCGCCCCGGCCCGCGCCTGGTCGACGGGCTCGAGCTGCTCGGCCACGTGCTGCACCCGGACCGGCTGCCGGAGACGCCGCCGGGCCTGATCGAGATCGGGCTCTAGATCGCGAACTTCGCGCTCGTATAGGCGACGGCCGCCACCACGGAGGCGATCGCGATCGCCGCGCACACGAGCACGGCCGGGACCGGCGAGCGCCGCCGCGTCGCGATCGCCTCGACAGCCAGCGCGGCGAGCACGCCGCCGACGAGGCCGCCGAGGTGGCCGCCGATCGAGATGTTGAAGCCTGGGACGAACGTGATCACCAGGTTGAGGATGAGGATCGGCCCCAGGCCTGAGGCCATGACGTCGATGCCGCGGTTGCGGGCCATCACGATCGCCGCCCCGAACAGCCCGAAGATCGCCGTCGAGGCGCCCACCACGGGCGTGTCGGGGCTCAGCAGGACGGCACCGAACGAGCCCGCCAGCAGTGCGGCGAAGTAGATCGCACCGAAGCGCACGTGGCCGAGCGCCGGCTCGAGCATGCGCCCGAGGAAGAAGAGCGCGTACATGTTGAAGGCCAGGTGGAGCAGCCCGCCGTGCAGGAAGCCGGCGGTCAGCAGCCGCCACCACTCGCCGTCGGCGACCAGCGGGCCGTACAGGACGAAGTCGCGGTAGACCGAGTTGTCCGGACTCGCCTGCTGCCCGAAGTACATGAGGACGTTGATGGCGATCAGCACGTAGGCGACGGTCGGCTCGACCGCCATCGAGCGCATCGTCCGGACCTGCGTCTTCTGGCCGGCGCACTCCGGGCAGCGCATCCCGACCGGCGTCGCCGTCATGCAGTCGGGGCAGATCGGGTTGCCGCAGTTCGAGCAGGAGACGCCGGTCTCCCGGTCCTTGTGGCGGTAGCAGACGGCCATGGCGCGGCGCGACGCTAGCAGCCGTTCCTCAGTGGTCTTTCAATCAGGAGAGATCGGCGACCGCGAGCAGTTTCCCCGTCGGCTGGGGAGATCCGCCGTCGGGCTCGTCGGTGACCATCACCTGGTCGATGCCCGCCATCGAGCCGGGCACCGACGCCGTCGCCGCTCCGTCGCGGCTGGGCACGAACAGCGCGGCGGTCGGCTCCGGGGCGTGCCCGGCGCGCTTGAGCCACACCTGGTAGACGCGGCCGCGCGGCGGCGCGGGCAGCCCGCGCGCCATCAGCCGGCCCTCCTCGCCGCTGAGCTCGACCGAGACGGTCGCTCCCGGCGCGCCGCTGACCTCTGCGGCGACCGTGCGCTCGGGCTCGTTCCCGATCTGCGAGGCGCCGACGCCGATCGCGATCCCGACGACGAGCAGCGCGGCGGCCACGGCCGCGGGCGCCAGGCGCGGGACGCGCAGGGAGAAGCGCCGGCGGCGCCCGGCCGCGGCGGGCGCGGGCCGGTCGGCCTCGGGCCCGGCGGCGGCGAGCAGCGACGCCTCGCGCTCGACCTCGGCCATGATCCGCGTCTTCAGCGCCGGCGGCGGGGCGACCGGGTCGACCGAGATCGGCAGCGCCTGCGCCGCCGGCAGCAGCTGGTCGACCTCCTCGCGGCAGGCCGGGCAGCCCGCGAGGTGCTCCTCGAACGCGGCCCGCTCGACCTCGTCGAGCGCGCCGAGCACGTAGGCGCCCGTCGCGTCCTGCCAATGCTCGTGTCCGGGTCCGCTCGCCTGCATCAGCGCATCACCGCTCCCTCACCGAGCCGGTCGCGGAGCTTCTTGAGGCCGAGCCGCATCCGGCCCTTCACGGTCCCCACCGGAGTCTCGAGCATGTCGGCGATCTCCGTGTGGGTGAAGCCGCCGAAGTAGGCGAGCTCGATCACCTGGCTCTGCTCGGCGGGAAGCTCCTCCATCGCCTTGCGCACCGTGCGCGCCTCGTCGCGGCGGGCGACCTCGGAGTCGGTGCGCTCGCGCGCCTCGAAGCGCTCCTCGATCCCTTCGTCGCTCGCGCGCCGCTTGTCGTGCACCGTGGCGCGGCGCAGGTGGTCGATCGCCCGGTGGTGCACGATGCCCAGCACCCAGGTCCGCACGGAGCCGCGGCCGCGGTCGTAGCGGGCGCCGGAGCGCCAGATGTTCAGGAACGCCTCCTGGGAGACGTCCTCGGCGCCGTTGCGCGTGCCGACGATCCGGTAGGCGAGCGAGAACGCCGCGGAGGCGTGGCGCTCGTAGACGACCTCGAACGCGGACGCCTTGCCGCGGCGCACGAGCTGCATGAGGTCCTCGTCGGCGAGAGCGCGCAGGTCATGGGCCATCAGCTGGGCATTCGCGCCGGCCAGCCCCGCGGATCACTCCGCTCAGCGTCTCGGCGCCGCGTCCTCGAAGACGCGCAGCGCCTCGCGCGCGACGTCGCGCAGCGTGCGCTCCGCCAGGTCCAGCGCGCCGTGCGCCTGGGCGCGCCGCTTGTGGCGCCGCCGGCGGGTGCGCAACACGACGAGGCCGGCGCCCGCCCCAGCACCGACGACCACGGCCGCGGCGGGCCGCAGCGCCGCCCGCGGCCAGTTGCGCGGGTCGCGCAGGGAGGAGAGCTCCCACGCCTCGAGCTCGTCGGCGGCGAGCTCGACGAGCGTGCCGAGCCGGCTCTCCATGCGCAGCGAGAGCTCCTCCGGCGGCTCGATCGGCGCCAGTGCCGCCTTCAGGCGGGCCTCGATGTCGAACGACTGGCTCACGCGCGATTCACCCACTGCCATTCTCGGCGTTCTTGACCAACTCCTCGAGCTGCCGGATGGCCCGGTGCAGCAGGACCTTCGTGGCGCCGTCGGTACGGCCGAGCGCCCGCGCGATCTCGCGGTTGTCCATCCCGAGCGCGAAGCGCATGATCAGCGCCTCGCGGCGATCGTCCGGAAGCTGCTGCACGCACTCGAGGATCCGCTTGAGGTCGTCGCGGTCCTGCACCAGCGCCTCGGTCGTGTGCGTGGCCACCAGCGTGTCCGCGTCGTCGATCGCCGTCTGCGGGCGCCGCGAGCGGTCGCGGTAGTAGTTGGCCGCGAGGTTGTGGGCGATCCGGATCAGCCACGGCCGCAGCGGCCTCCCCTTCGACTCGCGCTGCGCGCGCTCGAAGTGCCGGTAGGCCTGCAGGAAGGTCTGCTCCGTGAGGTCCTCGGCGTCGTGGTGGTTGCCCACCCGGTAGTAGGAGTAGGAGTAGACGTCGCGCAGATGCGTCTTGTAGAGCGACGTGAAGTCGGCGTCGAGGCGCTGCTTGTCCACCGCCGCCGCTTCGCCGGCCCGCTCCGCGTCGGTCGCCATGCACCGGACCCTACCCCCTGCGCAGGCTCAGGCTGCCTTGGCCTTGTCGCGGCGGCCCGCGGGCTTGGGCGCGGTCAGCGAAGCCGCCCAGCGCTCGGGCTCCACGCGGCCCTGGATCATCCCCGCCAGGCCGCGCAGCACGGGCGCGTCGACGCCCGCCTCGCGGACCCGCTCGGCCAGCAGCGGCACGCTGTCGACGGCCTCGGCCGTCTGCCCGAGCGCGGAGCAGATGTCACGTGCGGGCATGCCTTTGGCGAGCAGCTCCCCGGCGCGGCGGTTGCGCGAGCCGGTGGCGAGCACGGTGGCGACCAGGTCGCCCGTGCCGGCCAGGCCGGCGAACGTCTCGGGCCGGGAGCCGGCGCGGCGCGCGTACGCGTCGACCTCGGCGAAGACCTTGCCGGCGGCGGCGCCGGCGGCGTTGGGGCCCGCGCCCGAAGCGGCCGCGGCGGCCAGCGCGGCGGCGTTCTTGGCGCAGCCCGCGAGCTCGACGCCGATCAGGTCGGAGGTGGTCGCGACGTCGAAGCCGGCGGCACCGAGCGCGTCGCCGAGCTGGCGCGAGAAGGCGGGGTTCAGGGTGGCGAGCACGAGCGAGGCGCCCGCGACCAGCGCGGCGTTCGCGTGGGCGGGCCCGCCGAGCGCGCCGACGGCCCAGCCCGGCACGCGCTCGGAGACGTAGGCGGTCGGGAGCGTGCCGAGCGGCGGCACCAGGCCCTTGGCGCACACGAGCACGCCGGAGCGCGGCGTGATCTGGCCGCCGTGCGCGGCGACCGCGCCGGGCAGCTGCGCGGACGGGACGGCGAAGACGACGAGGTCGTGGCGCGAGGGCTCCAGCTCGGAGGCGCGCAGCACGTTGACGTTCTCGGGCAGCTCGATGCCGTCGAGGTAGCGCTCGTTGCGGCGCAGCTCCAGCAGCGAGTCGGCCTG
>DATFQI010000102.1:0-23453 GCA_035264365.1 Solirubrobacteraceae bacterium | reverse complement strand
GGCGAGATCGTCGCGCTGCTCGGCGACAACGGCGCCGGCAAGTCGACGCTCGTCAAGGCGCTCGGCGGCGTGCACCGGCTGGACGCCGGCGAGGTCCGCATCGGGGGACGGCCGGTCGACCTGCGCTCGCCCGCGCAGGCGCGAGCGCTCGGTATCGAGACGCTGCACCAGGACCTCGCGCTGTTCGACAACCTCAGCGCCGTCGCGAACTTCCACCTCGGCCGCGAGCTGCGCCGCCCGCGCGCGCTCAGGCGGCTCGGCCTGCTGGACGAGCGGGCGATGGCCCGGGAATGGACCGCGCAGGCCGAGCGGCTCGGCGTCCGGCTGCCGGATCCGCGTGCCGAGGTCGGCCTCATGTCCGGCGGCCAGCGCCAGGCGATCGCGGTGCTGCGCGCGGTCGCCTTCGCGAGCCGCCTGGTGATCCTCGACGAGCCGACGGCAGCGCTCGGGGTGCGCGAGTCGCGCCAGGTGCTCGAGCTCGTGACCCGGCTCCCCGCCATGGGCGTCGCCGTGGTCCTCATCTCCCACAACCTGGAGCACGTCATGCAGGTCGCCGACCGCGCGGTCGTGCTCAGACAGGGCCGGTGCGTCGGAGAGGCGGCGCCGACGCCGGAGCACCACGAGGCGCTCGTGTCGATGATCGTCGGCGCCTCGACGACCGCCGCCACCCACGGAGAGGAGCCGGGATGAGGGTCGACCATCGGGTCGCCGCGGCGGCCGCGTGCGCGGCCGTCGCGATCGCGCTGACAGGCTGCGGCGGCAATGACGCCGCAGACGACAGTGACGGAGGCGAAGGAGAGGGCGCCAAGGCGGTCCGCGTCGCGGTCGTCATGGCGTCGCTGGACAACGAGTTCTACGTCGCGCAGAAGGAGGGCATCGAGGCCGAGGCAGCACGCCAGGAGAACGCGGACGTCAGCGTCTCCGCCGGCCGTGAGCGCGCCTCGGCGGACGACGTGATCGGCCTGATCGAGGACGCGATGGCCAAGCAGCCGGACGCGATCGCGGTCAACGGGTCCGACACCGCGCCGCTGATCCCGGTGCTCAAGCGGGTGATCGCGGCCGGCATCCCGCTCGTGCTGTTCGACGCGCCGGCCGACGAGCTGGACGCCGACGTCGCCGCCTACATCGGCACCGACAACGAGGCGGCCGGGCGCGAGGCCGGCGCCTGGCTCGCGGAGCAGGCCGCGGACGGCGGCCAGCTCGGGCTGATCACCTGCGTCGCCGGGCACCCCGTCACCCGCGCGCGGGTGACGGGCTTCGAGGCGGGCCTCGGGTCGGCCTTCAAGGTCGTCGCCCAGGGCGACGCCGGCTGCGACCGGGCCAAGGGCCGGCAGGTGATGGAGGACATGCTCTCCGCGCACCCGGACCTCGACGCCGTGTTCTCGACGAGCGATTCGCAGTCGCTGGGCGCCGCCGCCGCCCTCCAGGCAGCCGGCAAGGACCTCGAGTTCGTGTCCTTCGACGCTCAGCCGCAGGTCGTCGAGGCGATCAAGGGCGGCAAGGTGATCGACGCGTCCGCGGGCTGGTCGGCCAAGCAGATCGGTGGCGACGCGGTGAAGGCCGCCGTGGCGGCGGCGCGCGAGCAGCCCGTGGAGGCCAAGCAGGTGGTGCCCGTCACGGTCGTGGACCGCGACAACGCCGCCGACTGGAAGGGCTGACGCTGCCCCTCCCCCACCACGTCTCGCGAGAGACGTCGCCCGCGGCGCGCGGGCGGGCCTTCGGGTCCGCCCAGCGCGCCGCGGTCCGCAACACCGTCGCCACCTACCGCAGGCTGCTGCACGAGAGCGCCGGCATCGACCCGGGCGCGCTCCCCACGCACGGGGCCGCGGTGGGCGAGCGGCTCGAGCGTGCGCGGCCCGACCTGGTGGCGGAGATCGAGGGCATCGCGGCCGGCGCCGGGGTGCCGGTCGAGGAGCTCTTGGCCGTCAACGCCCGCACGGAGCTGCTCGCCGGACGGACCGGCGCCGGCGAGTGCACGCTCGCCGCCGTGGCCCGCGACGGGCGCGTGCTGCTCGGGCAGAACTGGGACTGGCACCCGGCGCTCGCCGCTTCGACAATCGCCTGGACCGTGGCCCTCCCCGGCGGCGCGTGGATGACGACCGTGACCGAGGCCGGCATGCTCGGCAAGCTCGGCCTGAGCTCGCACGGCGTCGCGCTCGGGCTGAACTTCCTCGCCAGCGACCGGGATGGCGGAACCGGAGGTCTGCCGGTGCACGCCCTGCTGCGGATGGTCCTGGACAGCGCCTCGTCGGCCACGGAGGCGCTCGCGCTGCTGTTGGGCGCCGACGTCTCGGCCTCGGCCGCCGTCACGGTCGCCGCGGCGGAGCCCGGCGGCGTCGCGCTCGCGGCGGTCGAGCTGTCGCCGGCCGGGCCGGCCGTCGCATGGCCGGACGGGCGCGGCGTGCTCGTGCACGCCAACCACTTCCTCGCCGGCCCGCCCGCGGGCCGCGACGCGCTCGTGCGCGACCAGCCGGGGTCGCTGCTGCGCGAGCGGCACGTCCGCACGCTGCTGGCGGGCAAGGCCGGCATCGACCACGCCCTGCGCGCGCACTTCCCCGCGCCGCACGGCGTCTGCCGCCACGACGACCCGTCGCTGCCGTGGGCCGAGCGCCGCGCGACGCTGGTGTCGCTGCTCGCGGATCCCGCCGGGAGGACGCTCGGGGTCGCGGCCGGGCCGCCCTGCGAGCACCCGCACCAGCCGCTCGGGGTGGCGCCGTGAGCTTCGGGGTGACCATCTCGGTCGACGTCGACGGCGAGGCCGGCCTCCCTTGCGGCGGCGGCGGCGAGTCGCTGACCGCGCGATCGGAGCGTCGCTACGGGCTCGGGCGCGGGCTCGAGCGGATCCTCGACGCCCTCCGCGAGGTCGGGGCCGAGGGCACGTTCTACGTTCCGGGCGTCGTCGCGGCGGGGCACCCCGGCGCCGTGAGCGCGATCCTGGCCGCGGGCCACGAGATCGGACACCACGGCCACGAGCACCTCCATCCCGACGCGATCGACGCGGCCCGCCAGCGGGCCGAGCTCGAGCGCGGCATCGAGGCGCTGTCCGAGGCCACCGGCCGAGCGCCCGCGGGCTACCGGGCGCCGGGCTGGGCCCTCTCGGACACGACGCTCGCGCTGCTCGCCGAGCTGGCCTTCGACTGGGACAGCAGCCTGATGCAGGACGACCGTCCCTACCGGCTCGAGACCGCATCGGGACCGCTCTGGGAGCTTCCGGTCCAGTGGACGCTCGACGACGCTGCGTGGCTCGCGCACCCGTCGGATCCGGAGGGCATGCTGGCGGTCTGGGCCGCGGAGCTCGCCTGCGCGCGCCGTGAGGAGAGACCCGTGACATTGACGCTGCACAGCGAGATCTCGGGCCTCGGCCACCGGATCGACGCCATCCGCCGGCTGCTCGGCGAGCTCATGGACGGCGGCACGGCCTTTGCGTCCCACGGGATGCTGTTCGCCGAGCAGCTCGCTCGCTGAGCCGCCCCCCGGTAAGAAACTCACCCAGCGAGCCGGAGCTGTGAGAGAGTCGCTCTCAGATCTCGTGTGCCGTGTGGTGAATGACCGGATGGAGGCGTGCGATGAGCCGAGAGGTGGACACCCGCGTCATCGAGGCCCAGCAGCCGGCGGCTGACCGTCTGGAGGGCCTGCGCGAGGCGGCGCTCGAGGCATCGAGGCGGCTGCCCGGCGAGCACACGGTGCGCGTCGGCGGCGTCGATGCGGTGACGGGCAACCCGGACGTGCTGCTCTCGGAGGCAGCGCCGCCCGAGCAGGGCGACTACGTCGAGCGGGCGCTCGAGCACCTGGGCCAGGTGAGCGGCGCTCTGGGGCTGACGCCCGCCCAGGCCTCGGAGTTCGCACCCGATCCGGTGGTCCAGGAGACCTCTGGCGGTGCCGTTGCCGTGCATCTCACGCAGCAGTACCGCGGAATCCCGATCTTCGCGGCGGCGCAGACGGTGCGCTTCGGGGTGGACGGTCGCATCGAGGAGACCGTCGGCCGCACCGTCTCGATCGGCGCCGCCCAGAGCGCCACGCCGGCGCTGAGCGTGGTCGACGCGGTGCGCCGCGCCGCCGAGCACGTCGCCCGGCCGACTGCGGACGAGCAGCAGCGGACCGACCAGTTCGGTGAGCCCTTCGCCCCCGCCGGCGTGGACCTCGACGGCTTCGAGCCGACCGTCGTCGCGATGTTCACCGACCGGCCGGACATGCCGACCGTGCTCGCGGCCGGCCCGTTCGGGGACGAGTTGAAGGCCGGCCTGATCTGGTTCCCGATCGCGGAGGGCGACCTGCGGCTCGGCTGGGAGGTGCTCGTCACGATGCCCGACTACGCCGAGCAGTTCCGCGTGATCGTCGACGCGACCAGCGGCGACATCCTCTACGCGAAGCAGCTCGTGCCCACCGCCATCGCGCGCGGGAGCGTGTACAAGCGCGACGGGGGCAGCGCGCGAGAGACCGTCGCGTTCCCGGTCGGCACCTCGGCCCTGGACGTCCCGGTGCCACCGGATCTACCCAACGGGTGGCCCGACCAGTGGGTCGCCGGAGACGCGGCGGAGGGAAACGCGGTCTTCGCGCACCTGGGCGACAGCGGGCCCACGATCCGGGGCGTGGCGGCCAACGGGACGGTCGTCTTCGAGCCTCCCGATGCGACGGGCGACGAGCAGAAGGTGCTGAACATCTTCTACTTCAACTGCGTGATGCACGACTTCTTCTACCTGCTCGGATTCCGCGAGCGTGACGGCAACTTCCAGCGCGACAACCTCGGGCGGGGCGGCATCGCCAGCGACCGCGTGGACGCTCGCGCCTACAGCGGTCCGGTGTCGGGCACCGCGTCGATGGGGACCCCGATCGACGGCTCGAGCCCGGTCATGAAGATGGGGCTCGTCCAGAGCACCAACCGCCACACGGCGTTCGACTCGAGCGTCGTGTTCCACGAGTTCATGCACGGGGTGACGAACCGCCTCGTCGGAGGACCGCACAACAGCCGGGCGCTCGACGAGCCGCAGAGCGGCGGGATGGGCGAGGGCTGGGGCGACTACATCGCCTGCACCATCAACGACTCCACCGTGGTCGGCTCGTGGGTCGTCAACCGGCCGCTCGGGATCCGGCGGCATGCCTACGACGACAACTTCCCAGGCGCGTTCGGCGACGTCGGGTCGCCGGCATACAGCGAGGTCCACGACATCGGCGAGATCTGGGCCGCCGTGCTGCTCGCGCTCAACCGCCGGCTCGGCAAGACGCTCGTGCTCCAGCTCGTGGTCGACGCCCTCAAGCTGTCGCCCGCCAACCCCAACTTCCTCCAGATGCGCGACGCGATCCTCGCCGCGCTGCAGGCCAAGGGCCGGTCGGGGCAGCTGTCGGAGTCCGATGTCCGGCGCCAGACCGCCGCGGCATGGGAGGTGTTCGCGCGGTTCGAGATGGGCGTCGGCGCCCGTTGCATCGGAGCCTCGTTGACGGGCGTCGTCGGCGACGCCACCACGCCGCTGAGCGCTCCGGACGGAGGGCTCCGCGTCGAGGCCGCCCCGAACGCCGCGATCCCGGACGCCAACCCCGCGGGCATCCAGAGCGCGCTGAACGTCGACCGGCCGGGATCGATCGCCGAGCTCGCCGTCGAGATCGACATCCGCCATACCTATCGCGGCGATCTGCGTGTCACGCTCGTGGCGCCCGACGGGCGCATGGTCATCCTGCACGACCGTCAGGGCGCCGGCACCGACGACCTCGTGCGGACGTTCACGGCGGCTGACGTCCCCGGCCTGGGGCAGCTCGCCGGTGCGCCGGCCCGCGGCACCTGGCGCCTGATCGTGGCGGACCTGGCCAAGCGCGACATCGGCACGCTGCGTCGCTGGGCACTCGAGATCGAGCTCGCCGACGACGGTCCGCAGCTCGTGACGGGCGCGGCCCAACCGGCTCTGTCGATCCCCGACGCGGATCCGACCGGAGTCTCGAGCTTCATCGGCCTCACGGAGGGAGGTACGTCGAAGGAGCTGGCCGTCGCGGTCGACATCACGCACCCGTTCGTCGGGGACCTGCGCGTCGAGCTCGTCGCCCCGTCGGGAAGGCATGTGCTGCTGGCCGATCGCGAGGGCGGCTCGAGCGACAACCTGATCGCCCGCTTCGACTCCGATGCCCACGCCGGCTTGCGGTCGCTGGTCGGTGAGGACGTCCGCGGCAACTGGGTCATGCGGGTCAGCGATCTCGCCGGGCGCGACATCGGCAAGTTCAACTCGTGGCGCCTCGAGGCGACGGTGTAGCCGTGGCGGCTCTCCGGCTCGAGGCCCGGACGGCCCTCCCGCTCACGGAGATCTCGGCGTTCGCGCTCCGTCAGGGCGAGGCCGGGACCGAGCTGATCGCCGTGGGCGACGACGACTTCGGCGTGCTGTGCGTGCCGCTCTCCGACGACGGTCAGCTCGGCGAGAGCAAGCGGTGCGATCTGTGGCGCAAGCTGCCGATGGACGTGGTCGCGAGCTCGGACGGCTCCCAGTTCGAGGGCGTCGCCTGCGACGGCGACGGCCGCGTGCTGGTCCTGCAGGAAGGGCCGGCACGCGTGCTCGTCCTCTCGCGGCGCCTCGACACGCTCCTGCACACGATTCGCCTGATCGTCGATCCGGACGAGCCGGACTTCGGGGAGAAGTGGCACGACGACGACAACGCGCGCGGCGAGGGCATGGTGCTGCTGCGGGACGGTCACCTCCTCATCGCCAAGCAGCGCAAGCCGATCCGGCTGATCGAGTTCGGCCCGCCGGGCGCCGACCCGTTGGGCGTCTCACCCGACACCCTGCTGCCGGCGGATGCCTCCTATGACGTGGCTTCCCGCGATGGAGATGTGGAGCTCGCGGTGCTGGCGTCCTGGCGCCTCGCAGACGGGGAGGACGAGGACGCCTTCGAGAGCATCAACGACCTCGCCTGCGACGCCGACGGGCGACTGTTCCTGCTGAGCTCCCGCGCGCGGCGGATCGCCTGCATCGAGGAAGCGCTCCAGGCGGACGAGAGCCATGCGAGGTTCGCCGAGGTGTGGGATCTCCCCGATGGGACGCCCGGCGGCGACGACGATCGCCCGGAGGCGCTCGCGCTGCCGTTCGAGGGCGCGGCCCTGGTCGGCATCGACACCAAGAAGCCCGGGGACAACGTCGCGTTCATCCGCGGCGTGAGCACCTAGACAGTCGGCCCGGCGCGGGCCTTCAGGCTGTGAGCGCCGGGCGGGGTTCGGCGGTCAGCGCGCGACCGAGCTCGCCTCGCGAGCCGATCCGCAACTTGGCGAACACCTTGTGGAGGTGGTACTCGACCGTGCGCGGGCTGATGAAGAGCTGCGCGGCGATCTCCGGATTGGTGAGCCCGTCGCGCGCAAGCAGTGCGATCCGGGCCTCCTGCGGCGTGAGGTGGTCGGGGCGCTCGGCGCGCGGGCGGCGGGCACCTCTGGCGGAGCCGCCCAGCTCCCGCTCCGCCCTCGCCGCGAAGCCGTGCGCGCCCATCCTCGTGAACATGTCATGCGCGGTGCGCAGCTCAACGTGTGCCTCCGCCCGCCGGCGCTCGCGGCAGAGCCACTCGCCGTAGACGAGGTGGGCGCGCGCGAGGTGGACCGCGATCCGCGTGTGGCCGAGCCGTTCGATCGCCTCGCGATAGAGACCCTCCGCGCGCTCCCCGTCGCTCAGCAGTGCGCGCGAGCGGGCCTCGACGCCAAGCGCCCAGTCCGTGCGGCTCACCCGCGTCCGCGCCGTCAGCCGCTCGAGCGCGCCGGCCGCGAGCTCTCGGTCGCCGCAGCACACGCCCGCCTCGATCTGCTCGTGCAGCGCCCATCCGTACAGCCCGATGTCGTCGTGCTGCGCCGCACGGCCGGCCGCGGCCGCGGATGCGTCGTGGCGGCCGAGGCCGTTGTAGAGCACGGCCGCACTGCACTCCGCGAGCGTGATGGCCCTCCCCTCGCCACGTGCTGTGGCCTCCTCGATGGCGAGCGTGCGCAGCCTCGACACCTCGGACTCCTCGCCCCGCCAGGCGGCGAGCATCAGCGAGCTGTACCGAAGCTCCGGGACGCCGATCGCCGCCGTGATCGAATCGGCCTCCTCGATCAACCGGGCCGCGGCGGCGAACTCGCCGGCATGAACCTCGACGCCGGCGCGATAGGTGGCGGCGAGCGGGATGGCCGCGAGCGCTCCACGCTCCCTCGCCAGCGCGAGCAGGCGGCCGGTCAGGGCATGCCAGCGCTCGTCGTCCCACAGCGCGGGCGCCACCCGGCACGCCAGCCACAGCCACTGCAGGTCGTGATCGCTGCGCGATTCGGCGAATGCGTCCAGCGCGCGGCGCAGCACCGGCACCGCCGCGCTGTAGCCCTCGGTGAAGCGCGCGGCGAGCCCGTCGAGCAGGAGGTCCGACGGCCGCGCGGGATCCGGTGCCGCGGGGGCCGCCCGAGCCGCTCGCACGAGGTCGGCGATGCCCTCCTCGTCCGCGAGGAAGCTGGCGAAGATCGCGGCGCCGAGCGCGTCCAGGTAGGTCTCCCGCGCGAGCGCGGCGTCGAGGTCGTGGAGCCTCCTGGCGGCGGCCAGCAGCAGCGGCGGGGCGTCGCTGCCACGCCCGCGGAGGAACGTGATCCGCGCGCGCAGGCGTTCGAGCCTGGAGCGCTCGAGGTCGCCGAGCGGCGCCGTCGCCGCGATGTCGAGGAGCCCATGGGCGCTGTCCGGCGCCCCGGCGTCGACCTTCGCCTCGGCGGCGGCCATGGCCCGTATGGCGCGCCGGTGCGGGTCGGGGCTGAGCACGGCGGCCCGCTCGAGGAACGCGGCGGCGGCCGCCACGCCGCCGCGCCGCTGTGCCCGGGCGGCCGAGAGCTCGAGCTCGTGCGCCACCTCCTCGTCTGGCGCGGCCGCCGCCTGCGCGCGATGCCAGGCGCGGCGATCGGGGTCCGCGCCGGGATCCGTCGCGTCGGCCAGCGCCCGGTGCACCGCGCGGCGCTCGTCCGCTGACGCGCTGCGGTAGGCGGCGGACCGCACGAGCGGGTGCCGGAAGCGGACGCGCAGGCCGATCTCGAGCAGGCCGGCGCTCTCCGCCTCGGCGGCCGCCGCCGACCCGATCCCGATCGCCTGGGCCGCGCGGAACAGCAGGCGCGGATCGCCCACCGGCTCGGCCGCTGCCGCCAGCAGGAGCCGCTGGGTGTCGGTCGGCAGCGTCCGCAGGCGCCGCGCGAAGGAGTCCTCGATATGCCCCTGCAGCGGCAGGGCGTTCGGCAGCCCGAACCCGCCGGCCAGCGCCGCCGGACTCATCCCGTGCGGGAGCTCGAGCACGGCGAGCGGATTGCCTCGCGTCTCCGCGACGATCCGATCGCGGATCCGCTCGTCGAGCGGCCCTGGGAGCGCCGCGGTCAGGAGCACCCGCGCGTCGGCGGCGGGCAGGCCCTCCAGGACGAGCTCGGGCAGCCCCGGGAGCTGCTCGCCGGTGTCCCCCTGGCGGACCGCGAAGACCACGCCCAGCGATTCGGCCAACAGCCGGCGTGCGACGAACGACAGTGCCTGGGCGGACGCCACGTCGAGCCACTGCGCGTCGTCGACGAGGCAGAGGAGCGGCTGCTGCTCGGCGACCTCCGACAACAGGCTGAGGACCGCGAGCCCGACGAGGAACCGGTCTGGAGGGTCTCCCTCGCTCAGCCCGAACGCCGTCGCCAGCGCCGCTCGCTGCGGCCCCGGCAGATGGTCGAGCCGATCGAGCATGGGTGCACAGAGCTGATGCAGGCCCGCGAACGGCAGCTCCATCTCGGACTGCACCCCGGCCGCGCGCGCCAACCGGCAACCCGAGGCGCGCCTGGCCAGATGGCCCAGCAGCGCCGTCTTCCCGATCCCCGGCTCACCCCGCAGCACGAGGCACTGACCCTCGCCCGCGCGCACCGTCCGCAGCAGCTCGTCGAGCTCCGCGCACTCCTTGCGCCGCCCCAGCAGCACCGTTTCGCGGCCCGGCGAAGCGTCGGGCCCGTCGCGCGCGCTCGCGTCGCCAGCCATCGGCCGAACATACCGCTCGGCTCAGCCCACCGGTGGGGGCTCGTAGGGCACCTCGAGGTGCCCTGGATTCACGAAGCCGCTGGGAACATCGACCGGCATGCGCTCGAACGAAGAGCTCGGCTCCGTCATCGCCGACTTCCTCGACGGCGCCCGTGCGGGCGTCGTGCGCTCGCCGGGGGGCTCGCCCTACACGTCCGCCCAGCTGCGGGAGCTGCGTGGCGCGCTCACGCACGTCACCTCCGAGCTCGGTGACCGCGACGTCGCCGAGCTGCGCTCCCGCGACGTCCGCGGGCTGGTCGCCGAGCTCGGCGACGCGGGGCTCTCGCCTGAGCGCACGGCGGCGATCGTCGATGCCCTGCGCCCGGTCTACGCGTACGCCATGGAGCGCGGCATGGTCACCACGAGCCCGCTGGTCGGTCTGGCGCCCGCAGCTTCCGAGGGCCCGACGCCGACGGCCGCGGTGCTGCAGCTCGGCGAGCAGCTCGCACGGTTCACCGGGCGACTGATGGTGCTCTTGCTCGTGCTGGCGGCGGTGGGACTCGCCGTTGCCCTCGCATGAGCCTTGGCAGCGGACCCTGGCGCTGACGGCGGGCTGGACGCTCCCCGGCCTGCTGGTCCGGCTCAGCGGCGGCGCGGTCTCGTATCCGCTGCAGCTCGTGGTGTACGGCGCGGCGGTCGTGGCGGCCGCCTTCCTGCTCGCCTGGGCCTGTGAGGCGGCGCAGGTCGACATCGCCAACGGGCTGGTGGTCGCCGCCGTCGCGTTCGTCGCGATCCTCCCCGAGTACCTCGTCGAGGTCCACTTCGCGCTCCTCGGTCACGCGGACCTGGTGACGGCGAACCTGACGGGCGCCAGCCGCCTGCTGCTCGGGCTCGCCATCGCCATGCCGGCCGTCGTCGCGCTGCTCCCCGGCCGCTGGCGGCGCCTGCACCTCGGACCGCTGGAGCTCCCGGAGCCGCACCGGGTCGAGCTCGCGGTGCTCGTGGTCGCCTCGGCGTGGTCGACGCGGGCGGTGCTGGTCGGGCGGTTGACGCTGCTCGACTCGGCCGTCCTGATCGGCATGTACGTGGTGTACCTGCGCCGCGCCGCCACCGCGGGAGGCGAGAGCCCCGAGCCGCTCGGCGTCGCCGCCGAGCTCGCGGCGCTGCCCAGCGAGCAGCGCCGGCGCTGGGCGCGGTCGCTGATGGCCTACGCGGCGTTCGTGATCCTGATGACGGCCGTGCCGTTCGGCGAGGCGGTGCTGGGTGCGGGCGCGATCGTCGGGATCTCCCCGTACCTGCTCCTGCAGTGGATCGTCCCGGTGGCGACGGAGACCCCGGAGATCGTCGTCGCGTTCGTGCTGCTCACGCACGGGCGCGGGGGCCAGAGCATCGCCGTGCTGCTGGCGGGCGCCGTGAGCCAGTACACGATCGCGCTGGGCACGCTCCCGCTGGCCTATGCGCTCGGGCCGGCCGTCGGGCCGCTGCCGCTCGCCGGGCGGGAGCGGGTCGAGCTGCTGCTGACCGTCGGCGTCGCGCTCTATGCGGCCTCGGCGCTGCTGACGCTGCGCCTCAGCCGCGGGGACTCGTCGATCATGCTGGCGGCCTTCGCCGGCCAGCTGCTCGTGCCGACGGTCGTCACCCGGCTGTTCTTCGCGGTCGTGTTCTGGACGGTGGCTCTGGACATCTTCCTTGCCGAGCGGCGGCGGCTACCGGCACTGTTCGCGGCTCTGCGTCCGCCCCGTCGCAACGCGGGGCGCGAAGCAGGCTCCAGACCGCCGCCTCGGGGTCGCGGCCGTAGCCGACGCGCCCGTTCGCGTACGCGGTCACGAGCTGCAGCCGCGGCAGGCCGCTCCCGCCAGCCGTGACGTAGACCGGCTGGAGGTGGACCAGCGAGCGGCCGAGCGGCACCACCCGCGGGGTGCCGAGCACCGTCCGGTTGACCGAGTTGCGACCGAGGTCGCGCGACTCGCGGTTGAGCAGCTCGAGCCGCCGGCTCACGGCGGGGCTCGCAAGCACCTCGCGCGTCGCCTGCGTGGGGCCGATCTCCAGCCGCTCGCGCGGCAGACTGAGCACCGTGAGCCGCGGCCGGCCGGTCTGGTCGACGGACCCGGCCAGGTAGGAGACCAGGTTCTGCCGCCCGCGCGGCGTGAAGGAGAGCGTGAGCATCAACCGCTCCTCACGATCTCCCGGCAGGCGGCCGAGGAGGTAGCCCGGCCGCGACCGCCAGCGATCGGCGGTGAGCCCCCGCTCCCGCTCGTCCGCATCGAGCCGCTCCTCCGGGTCGGGGAACTTGATCTCGCCCGCCTCCTCGACGGGGCCCGCGAGCTGCCATGCGGGCTGCCAGGCGTCCGAGCCGTTCCAGAAGCCGGTCGAGTCGTCGGCATGGTAGGTGGCGTACACGCGCGCCTGCGCGCCGAACAGCAGGCGCGGGTAGCGCAGATGCTCGCGCAGCGCCGCCGGGAGCTCCGCCATCGGGCGGAAGAGGCCGGGATACGCGCCCTGCCACGCGCGCAGGATCGGATCGCCATCCGCGGCGTAGAGGGTCACGCGGCCACTGAACGCGTCGACGGACGCGAGCGCGGAGCTGCGCAGGTAGTTGACCTGCTCGCCGCCGACGTTCACCTTGGCGGAGAACGGATAGTGGCTCGACGTCGTGTAGCCGTGCAGCAGGAACTGGATGCGACCGTCGGCCACGACGGTCTGGGGATGGCCGTCCCAGCGCAGGAAGGGCGCCAGGGTGTGGACCCTCGCACGGACGTCGCGATGCAGCAGGATCCGCGAGCCGCCCGTCACCGTCTCGGTGAGCAGCAGCTTGAGATCGGCGAAGCGGGCGGCGAACGCCGCCCGCCGCAGCAGGCTGAGCGCGATCCCCCCGCCGCCGTCGTACCGGTAGGCCGGGGGGCGCGTGCCCGGGGCGGGCTGCTCCACCTCGCCGCGGCCGCTGTTGACGACGACGTATGGCGGGTCGGCGGCCGAGCGCTCCCCGAAGTAGATCCGCGGCTGCGCGAGACGGAGGGGGTCGCGCCGGGAGCCGAACTCCCCCTGGGCGAACCGCGGGTACCGGTCCGAGTCGGCGTCGGACGCCGGGACGGCGACGACGCCGTAGCCGTGGGTGTACGCGAAGCGCTCGTTCGTCCACGTGCGGGCGTCGTCGTGCAGGCGGCCGACGGCGAGCTGGCGCGCCGCGATCGTCACCAGCCGCGGGACGCCTCCGAGCGTGTAGCGGTCGGTCGTCGTGCTCGGGAACCGGTAGTAGGCGCCGATCGACTGCAGCTCGTCCATCGCGGGTCGCAGTACGCCGGCGTCCCACACCGGCACGTTCTTGAGCGTGCGATGGTGCGCGGCGACCGTGCCGGCCGACAACCTCCGGTCGCCGCCGAGCGCCCGCACGTCGACGTCGTCGAGCTGATAGGCGCGGCGCGTCGCGGCGATGCCGGCCTCGATGTACGGGCGCTCGCGCGACAGGGTCTGCGGCGCGACGAGGAACCGCTCGACGAGGTGCTGCACGCCGATCGAGCCCGCGGCGGTCGCCCCTGCCAGGGCGACCAGTGCGGCGAGCGGCCATAGCGCGGCCGCGCGTACCGCGACCAGCACGCAGGCGACGGCGCACGTCAGGAGCAGGGCGACGAGGATGCGGAAGGCCGGGAGCCGGACGGTGACCTCGCTGTACGAGGCGCCGGTCACGGCGCCCTCGTGGTGCGGGAGCACGAGGGCCAGCTGCTCGATCCGAGCGCGCCAGGCGAGCACCAGCAGCAGCAGCGCAGCCAGGGCGAGCAGGTGCGCGCGGGCGGCGCGCGCAGCGCCCGCGAGCGCGTACGCGGCGACGGTCACCACCGCCGCCATGACGACCGTCTGGAGCAGCCAGCCGGCGACGAGCTCGTGCAGCGGCAGCGAGAACACGAAGAACCCGGCGTCGCGGCCGGAGACCGGATCGGCCACGCCGAACGGGCTCCGATTGGCCCACAGCAGCAGGACCTGCCACGCATGGTCCGGCAGCGACTCGACCGCGATCAGCCCGCCGACGGCGGCGACGAGCGGCCGCGCCACGCGCCGCCACTGCCACAGCGGGGCGAGTGCGGGCAGGGCCGGGCCGGCGGCGTCGCGCGTGCGGCGCTCCGCGAGCGCGAGGTTCCCGAGCAGGAAGCAGGCCGCCCCGAGGCCGGCGAGCGTGGGCGCGAGGACCTGCCACGCGAGCGTCGTCCACATGACCCGCTCTTGGCCGAGCTCGGCGAACCAGAGCGCGTCCGTGTAGATGCCGGCAGCGAGCGCCACGACCCCCGCGACGGCGCCGAGCGTGCCCACGACGAGAAGCGCGCGCGTGCGCGGTGTGCGCCAGAGCCGCATGTGTCGTGGGTGACGATGGGGCAGAGGACGCACCGCGTCGACCGTTTGCGGCTATCGGACCATCGTGACGGCCGATTGGAGCTGTGCCGCCGGCGTGATCCCATCCGCGCACGTGCTCGAGATCGTCCTCCCGGACCACGACCGGCACTCCTTGGCAGGCGAGGTGACGATCGGGCGGGATCCGGGCAACAGCCTGCGGCTCGCCGACCAGAGCGTGTCGCGCTTCCATGCGCGCATCCGGGCGGTGAACGGCGTCGCGACGCTCGAGGACGCGGGCTCCTCCTACGGCACCTGGCTCGACGGACGCCGGGTCGACGGGGCCGTCGAGCTGCACGAGGGCTCGCGAATCCGGGTGGGGAACCAGGAGCTGCTGGTGGACCGGCAGCGCGACGCGCACGAGGCGGGGCGCACGATCGTGGTGCCGCCGGCCGCGGCCGCGACCGTGGCCGCGCGGTTCGGCGGGCGCCCGCGGGTGCGCTCGGGGTACGCGCTCAAGCGGCTGGAGGTCCAGGAGGGTGACCGGCGCTGGGTGCTCGAGGATCTGCGCTCGGGCCGCTTCGTGCGCATGTCGGACGTCGATGCGGAGCTGTTCGGACTGCTCGACGGCAGCCGGACGCTGACGGACCTGATGCGCGAGGCCGGGCGCCGGCACGGCCCCAACGGCCCGGCCCGGCTGATGCTCCTGATGGCCACGCTCGGCGAGCGCGGGTTCCTGACCGGCAGCTCGGCAGCGGAGGACGAGGCGCCGCGGACCGGGCGTCTCGCGCGGCTCGCGGCGCCCCGCCAGGTCGCCTGGCAGGGCGCGGCGGCACTGTTCGCCGGTGCGTACCGGCACGGCGGCCGGCTGCTGCTCACGCGACCCGCGCTGACGCTGCTCGCCGTGATCGCCCTCGCGGGCATGGGCACCTTCGCCTACCTCGTCGCCGGCCGCTACGGGACTCCGTTCGTGGTGGCGAGCAAGGTCGGCCTCGGCGGCTTCGTGTTCGTCCTCGGCCGGCTGGCCGTGGCCTCCGTCCACGAGCTCGCCCACGGGCTGGTGATGGCGGCGTTCGGGCGCCGGCCCCGCGAGGCCGGGATCAAGCTCGTCCTGATCTTCCCCTACGTGTTCGTGGACACGTCCGAGGCGTGGTTCGAGCCGCGCCGCCGCCGGATCGCGGTGAGCGCCGCCGGGCCCGGGTCCGACCTCTGCCTCGGCGGTCTCTTCTCGCTCCTCTGCCTCGCGGCGGCGCCGGGATCGCTGCGCGACGTGCTGTTCCAGCTCGCGTTCGGCGCGTACGTGGGCGCGTTCTTCAACCTCAACCCGATGGTCGAGCGGGACGGCTACCACATCGTCATGGACCTCGAGCGGGAGCCGGACCTGCGGCGGCGCGCGCGCGAGCAGCTGCGGCGGCGGCTCGGCGGGCAACGCCTGCCGAGCGACTCCGCGGCGCTCACGCGCTACTCGGTGCTGGCGCTGGGCTGGTCGGCCGCCGGGGCGGCCATGGCGATCGCGATGTCGCTGCGCTACCGGGCGGAGCTCGCCGTGCTGGCGCCCGGGCCCGTCGTATGGGTGCTCATGGCGGGGCTGTGGATACTGCTCGCGGCGCCGGTGATCCTGGCCCTGGCGCCGCCGCTGCTCGAGCGCGCCCGGGCGAGGTGACGGTGGCGGGCGACGAGGAGCTCGCCGCCCGGCTGGCCGAGCGCCTGCTGGCCGATCCCGAGTTGCGCGCCGAGTTCCGCCGCGACCCGGTCGCCGCTGCGCGCCGCGCCGGCCTCGCCGGGCTCGCCGAGGAGCTCGGCACGGTCGGCGGCGACCCGCTGCAGACGCTCGCCCTGCGCGAGTCGCGGTCGAGCCTCGCCGGGGTGGCGGTGGCCGCGGCTGTCGAGGGCCTGGCTCTCGGCCTGCCCCATGACGCGTTCGCGAGCGGCCACGCGCGGGAGTCCGGCCTGGACGCGCCGCGCGGGTCGTCGTCGAGCGCAGCGGCGGACCTGATCCACAACCACCGGGTGACGCTCGACGCCGACGGCATCGCCGACCTGCGGGCGGGCCGGATCGACCCGCGTGTCATCTCGGTGCTGGAGGAGCTCTCGCGCAAGCACACGATCACCGTGTCCGCGATGTGCTCCGACCACCCGCGGCTGACGGCCGGAGGGTCGGTCTCGAACCACGCCTTCGGCCGGGCGGTCGACATCGCCTCCATCGACGGTCAGCCGGTGGGGCCCGGCAACCAGGTGGCCAAGGCGATCGCCCAGAAGCTCGCTTCGCTGGATCCGGCGATCCGCCCCACCGAGATCGGCTCGCCGTGGGCGCTCCCCGGGCCGGCCTACTTCACGGACGCCGCCCACCAGAACCACCTGCACGTGGCCTACGACGACCCGGTCGCGGACGGCTGGAAGCCGCCGGCCGCCCCCGAGCAGCCGCAGGAGCACGCCCCCGCCGTGATCGTCGACGAGGACACGGACACCGACAGCGACAGCAGCGACGACGGCGACAGCAGCGACGACGACGCCGACAACGACAACAGCAACGACAGCGACGACAGCGACGACGACGCCGACAGCGACGACGACGACGAAGATGACGACGAACGGGAGGACGGCGACAGCGGCGACACGGAGGCCGAAGCCGACGCAGAGAGCGACGGCGACGATGACGACGACGCGGACGATGACGACGAAGACGAAGACGAAGACGAAGACGAAGACGAAGAAGACGAAGACGAAGACGAAGACGAAGAAGACGAAGACGAAGACGAAGAAGACGAGGACGAGGACGAAGACGAAGACGAGCCGGACTCCGACGATGGGGCCGACCAGGACGACGGCTCCGACCAGGACGACGACTCCGACCAAGACGACGACGCAGACCAGGACAACGGCTCCGACCAGGACGACGACTCCGACCAAGGCGGCGGCTCCGACCCCGAATGGAAGGACCCGGGCGGCGACGTCCACGGCTATCCAGGGCCGGACGCACCCCGCGAGAAGGTCGCCGCCTGGATGGCCGGGGAGGCGCGGCGCCGCGGCCTCCCGGCGGAGCTACCGGTGATGGCGGCGCTGGTCGAGTCGGGGCTCAACGACCTCGACGGCGGCGACGCCGACTCAGTGGGCTTCTTCCAGATGCGCGTGGGGATCTGGAACCAGGGCGAATACGCCGGCTATCCCGACCGGCCGGAGCTCCAGCTCGAGTGGTTCCTCGACCACGCCGAGGCCGTCGGCAAGCAGCGTGCTGCGCGCGGGCTCCCGCTCGACGACCCGCGCGCCTATGGCGAGTGGATCGCCGACATCGAGCGCCCGGCCGAGCAGTACCGAGGGCGCTACCAGCTGCGGCTGGACGACGCGCGCGAGCTGCTCGAGCGCTTCGGCGGCCGCCGGCCGGGCTCGGGCGAGGGCCAGGCCGGCGAGCGGGTGAAGCTGAAGCTGATCACGCGCGAGGAGGCGCTCCGCGCGCGCGGGAACGGCGGCTGACCGTCACGGGCCGTCGGCGTCCTCCTCCTCGTCCGGCTCGTCGTCGCTCGGGTCGTCGGAACGAGAATCGCCGACGCCGCTGTCGTCCTCGGAAGGTGTCGGCTCGCCGCCGGCGTCCTGGGCAGGACTCGGCTCGCCGCCGGGATCCTCGGCAGAGCTCGGCTCCGGCTCCCGGATCGCCGCCTCGTCGCGGCGGGCTCGCGCGCGAGCGCGCGCGTAGCCGGCCACGTCGCCGCGCTCGGCGGCCGCCGCCGCTTGCCGGTACGAGCGGGCGACCGCGTCGAGCGACGCCGCCAGCCGGCGTCCGCCGCCCTCGCGCTCGACAGCGCGGGCGGCGGAGGAGAAGTCGCCGGCCAGCGCGCGCGAGGCGTCACGCTGCTCGCGGCCGGTTCGGGCGGACGCCAGCTGCGCACGGTGCGCGCTCGTCCGCTGATCGAGCGCACCGAGCGGCGCTGCATCCACGGTCGCCGGCGAGCCGGTCTGCGACGAGGGCGGCGCACCACCGCCGGCCATCGTCGCCGTCGCGACGCCGATGATCAGGACGGCGAGCACCGCGGCCAGGCGCCGCACCTGCGTCGCGCGCCGCACCGCGCGCCGCGCCGTGCGCCGCGTCGTGCGCGGGCCCGGCCGCGGCTGCTCGTCCGCAAGGGGGATCGTCAGCGGCGCCACCGTCCGGTCCTCCACGGCCACCGGCGCAACGAGCGGCTGGGCGCGCGGCGTCGCGGCCGGCTCGGTGCGCGGCCTCGCGACCGGCTCGGCGCGCGGCCTCGCGACCCGCTCCGAGCGCGGCGCCGCGACGGGCTCGGCGCGCGGCGCCGGTCGCCGGCGAGGCGTCTGGCGAAGGGTCGTCGTCGACCCACCGGGCGTCGCCGGCAACCCCGCCTGGCGCATCCATCGCGGCCCCAGCAGCGACGTCAGGACGTCCTCGAGCTCGTCCCATGCCGTCGCCGCCGACCGCGTGCGCGCGGCCGGATCCTTGATCAGCAGCCTTTGGACCCAGTCCGAGATCGCATGATCGACGTCGGGCACCACCGAGCTCACGGGCGGCACCTCCTCGTTGATCTGGCGCATGAGGACGGCCATCGGCTCATCGGTGTCGTGGAACGGCGTCCGCCCGGCGAGCAGCTCGAACGCCATGATCCCGACCGAGTAGAGGTCGCTCCAAGGCCCGACGTCCTCCCCCAAAGCCCGCTCCGGCGCCATGTACCGCGGCGTCCCGAGGGTCGTCCCCGTGGTCGTCAGGTTGGCCGTCACCTGCGCCTCGCTCGTCGCCTTGGCGATCCCGAAGTCCGCGATCTTCACCCATCCCTGGGCCGTGACCATGATGTTCTCGGGCTTGAGGTCACGATGGACGACGCGGCGCTCCTCGGCGAACGCCAGGCCGCTGAGCAGGCCGTCGAGGACGCCGCCGATCTGCGCGAGCGACAGCAGGCCGACGTGCGGTCGCAGCGACCCGCCGGGCACGTACTCCATCGCGATGTACGGCCTGCCGCGGTACTCGATGTAGTCGTAGACCGTGACGATGTTCGGGTGCCCGAGCGACCCGGCGAGGCGGGCCTCTCGCAGGAACCGCCGTGCGAGTGCCGGATCGGCGCCGTCGAACAGCGAGAGCTCCTTGAGCGCGACGTCGCGCTGAAGGTCGGTCTGGCGCGCGAGGTACACGGTGGCCATTCCGCCACGGCCGATCTCCCGCACGATCTCGTAGCGCCCGACCCGCCGCGCCGTCGTCCTGGCCACCGGCCGATTGTGCGGTGCGCCCCCGCCCGCGCCGATCGCGAACGCCGATGCGGTGATAAGCGATCCGCGGTCGGAGCGGAAGCCTCTCGCCCGATTCGCCGACCGTGTTGGAGAGCTCCGCGCGCGGCCTCACCGTGGCCGCATGACCGCTCTCGACGCCTTTGAACTCGCCGGCAGTCACGATCGGGACCTGGGCAAGCGCGCCCAGGCGGGCGACGCCGCCGCGCGGCGGGCGCTGATCGAGCGCTACGTCCCGCTCGCGCGCAGCCTCGCCCTCCGCTACAGCCGCTCCGGGGAGCCGCTCGAGGACCTGGTGCAGGTCGCCTCGATCGCGCTCATCAAGGCCGTCGACCGCTGGGAGCCGGCGCTGGGACACGCCTTCTCGTCTTACGCGGTGCCGACGATCCTGGGCGAGCTGCGCCGGTACTTCAGGGACTCGACGTGGATGGTGCGCCCGCCGCGCGGGCTGCTCGAGCTCAGCCTCGTCATCGAGCGGCTGCGGGAGCCGCTCGCGGCCGCCCTCGGCCACGAGCCGACGATCGCCGAGCTCGCCGATCACCTCGACCGTCCGGCGCGCGAGGTGGCCCAGGCCCAGGAGGCCTTCGCGAGCCGCGTGGCCCGCTCGCTCGACACGCCCGTCGCCGAGGGCGAGCACGACACGACGATCGTGGACCTGCTCGGCCAGGACGACGACGGGTACGAGCAGGCCGAGGCGAGGACCGTGATCGACGGGCTGATGCCGATCCTCGACCAACGGGCACGCACCATCCTTCACATGCGCTACGAGCACGATCTCCTGCAGGCCGACATCGCGATGGCGGTCGGCCTCTCGCAGATGCACGTCTCGCGCGTGATCAGCTCCTCGCTCGAGCGGCTCTCCACTTACGCCGCGGGGCTCGAGCTGCACCTCCAGCCCGCCTGACCCGCGGGGCCCGATCGCCGCGACCGGGCATCTCCGATCGACCCATTCCGGAGCCGGATGGACAACACGTCCCTGCGCGCCAGGATCGATCACGGGGGCCACCCCGGCCTCTCGATCGACCGCAAGGAGCGTGTATGGCCCAGCCCCATCTCCGTCTCACCTGTCTCGCCGCCGCCACCACGGTGGCCGCGCTGGCCGCGACGCCGGCGCTCGCGACCGAGCCCGGCCAGCCCGGCGAGCCTGCAGGACCCCCGCCGCCCGCCGCGCTCGTCCTGCCGAACATCGCGCCGTTGCCGAGTGCACCTCGCCACGCAGCGCGTCCCTCGCTGCGGCGGGTCCGGGTGGTCCCGCGGCGCATCCGGAGCGGATCGCGGGCCCGCGTGCAGCTCACGCTGTCCGCGCCCGCCCGCCTGAGGATCCGCGTGCAGCGTCGCAAGGGGCACGCGCTGGTCCGCGTCGGCACGATCACCGCCGCCGCGCAGGCGGGCAAGGTGTCGATCCGCCTGCCCCGCCGTGCCCACGGCCACGCGCTGGCCGCCGGGCGCTACCGCGTGTCGGTCGTCGCGGTCGACGCCACGGGCAACCGCTCCGCCACCGTGCGGCGGACCCTGCGCATCCGCAAGCGCGCGCGCTGACGCCGGCTCACGCGGCCTCCTCGCGGGACTTCCCGCGAGGGGGCCGCACGTCGTCGTGCGGCAACGGTCAGCGCAGTCCGTCGTTGATGATCTCGCGCAGCTGGGAGCCGGCGCCGGGATCGCGCTGGACGTCCCAGTCGACGATCCCCGTGCCCTGCTGCTGGACCTTGCCGCGGCTCGGCAGCTGCGACCACATGACCGCGCGGATCCACGGCATCGCACGGAGCATCCGTCGGAGATCGCCGAGCCAGCGGACGCGGCCGCTGAAGTCCGTGTTGGTCTCGGCCAGGACGAGCGGCTTGGCGAACGCCCGATGGAGCACGCGCAGCCGGTCCGCGAAGCGGGCGACCGGGTACTCCTTGCGGCCCCCGAAGTCGATCATCGTCGAGCCGACGAGGTCGACGTAGCGCCGCCCCGGCCAGTAGCGGCGGAGCGTGCGAAGCCAGACGGCCTCGGGCTCGTAGAGGTTGGCGTTGACGGACCACACGAAGCGCACGTTGCGCGCGCCGGCGGCCGCGAACAGCCGCACGATCCTCCGCCATGCCCAGCGGTAGGCCTTCGCCCCGCGGCTCCAGGGGTACCAGTAGCCGTTCATCTCGTGCGCGTAGCGCAGGTAGATCGTGCCGGGATACGCCGCAAGGCTTCGTGCGAAGCGCAGGATGTAGCGGTCCTGGGCGCCGCGCGCCACGTCGACGTTGCGATAGCCGGGCTGGGGCGCCGACTGGGCGGCCACGCCGAAGCTGCTGGGCACCGGCTGCCAGGGCTCCCACGCGATCATCATCCGGTGGATGCCCTGGCGGATGCTCTCGGCGCCGTAGTTGCCCAGCGGCCGGTCGCGCGAGAAGGCCTCGAACTTCGCGACCGCCTGCGGGGCCGCGCGGACCGCCCGCGCCCAGTCGTCCACGTGCCAGGGGTCGACGTAGACGCCGAACACGCGCTCGGGGTGGCGCGCGGGAGCGACCCTCACCGCGGTCGCCGTCGCCTCGGTCGCGCGGTGGCGGTCGAGGACCGACATCGCCGGCAGCGACAAGAGGGCGAGGAGCAGGACCGTCGCCCCTCCGCTCAGCACGTTCAGCGTGAGCGCCCTCATGGCCACACCCTCCCGGCTCGCGCTCCGCGTTCAATCGCCCTCGACGATCGGCGCGTCGGATACGCCGATCGCGGGCGAGGCGATCCTCCCGAGGTATCGGCCGATCGGCCCCACGATTTGTGAGTGGCTCGATCAGCGCGCAGATTGAAGCTCGATGACCATGCTGGAGCAGGCCGACGTCGGAGAGCTGGAGATGATCCGCGGTACACGCGCGGTGCTGTCGCTGCTCGCCGGCAAGTGGAACGTGCCCGTGCTCTACCTGCTCGCGAGCGGGACGCGGCGCTACAGCGAGGTGCTCTACGAGGTCGGCGAGATCTCGAAGAAGACGCTCACGCAGACGTTACGCGGACTCGAGCGCGACGGGCTGATCGCCCGTCGCGTCATCCCCGAGGTTCCCGCACGCGTGGAGTACTCGCTCACATCCCTCGGCTGGAGCATCACCGGCCCGCTGATGGCGATGTACGAGTGGGCGGAGCAGCACCTGCCCGACGACGTCGCCCACAGCGACCGACTGGCCGCCTGACTCCAGCCCCACCCCCGAAAGGGAGCCCCCCATGTCCCTGACACATCACCGCTGGCTGTGGCTGCTCGCCACGGCACTCGCCGTGGCCCTGGCCGCGGCTTCGCTCGCCGCCACGACCGCGCTCGCGAGCGAGCCGGACGAGGACGACGAGGACGACGAGAACGCGCCGGCCCAGGTCCTGCCGACGCCGCCTTTGCCCGCCGCACCCGCGCCGGTGACCGCCCCGCCATCGGCCGCGCCGAGCCCGGTTGCGGCCGCGCCGGTCGTCCGGAGCGAGCACCGCTCGTTCTCGCTCCCCACGCGGCCGCAGCGCCGCGTCGACAGCCGGGTCGCGGTCCGCCCCGTCGCGCACGTGGTGCAGACCGGCCGCCGCCACCGCACGGGCGGCATCGCCGTGCGCACGGTGCCCCGCGGCGGCGTGCAGGCCGGCGCCGGCGGGATGGCACCCGGGCGTTGAACCGCCGGATCATTCTCGGCCCGGCGGCGATCGTGACCGCCGCCGGGCTACTGGTGGCGTCGCTTGCCGCCGGCCACTCGGCGGCGATGCCGCCGCCGGACGCGCCGCTACCCCGGACCACGGTCGAGACCCGCTCGGGTGGCGAGGCGCCCGCGAGACGGTCGGCGCCGGTCAGGATCGAGATCCCGGCGATCGGCGTACGCGCCCGCGTCGTGTCGCTCGGCCTGAACGCCGACGGCACGCTCCGCGTCCCCACGCGCTTCCGCGACGCCGGCTGGTGGGCCGGCGGGGCACGGCCGGGAGAGCGCGGGCCGGCGGTCGTCGTGGGCCACGTCGACAGCTACACCGGCCCTGCCG
>DATFQI010000101.1:0-10966 GCA_035264365.1 Solirubrobacteraceae bacterium | reverse complement strand
GCGTTCTCGCACGGGACCATGACGGTCATGTCGTTGTGGAGGATCTTGATGGTGAGGTACTCGCGCACCTCGCCGAGGATCTCCTTCTGCTCCTTCTTGATGACCTGACCCGCGCCATGGTGCGGGTAGACCACGTTGTCGCCGATTTCGAAGGCGATGCACTCCGCCTCGCGCTCGATATCGAGGTCCTCGAGCTGATCGGTGGTCGAATCGGGGATGGTGTCCTCCTTCATCGGGGTGCGTCCGGGTGCCGGACGTCCAACGGGTGTCTGGGTCATGTCTGCAGGTAACGGTCGACGAGATTGATCTCCTGCAGCCGGCGAAGGCCCTCTCGGATGTCCTTCGCGCGGATCTCCCCCACGCCCTCGACCGACTCCAGCTCGGGGTCGGTCGCGGCGAGGATCTCGTCCAGCCCGCGGAACTCGCGGACGATGTTCTGCACCACGAGCTTCGGCAGGCGCGGGATGCGCCCGAGGATCCGGTAGCCGCGCGGTGAGACGGGGAAGTCGAGGGTGTTGACCTTGCGGTCGTGGCCGAGCAGCTCGGCCAGGCGCCCGAAGTCGAGCAGGTCCTGGTGGGCCAGCCGGGCGATGCCGTCGAGCGCGAGGGCGAAGGCGTCCTCGGCCGGCTCGGCCAGGTAGTCGTGCAGCAGCGCGGCCTTGTCGCCGGCGACGCCGACCATCGTCTCCTCGAGCTGCATCTCGATCAGCCGGCCCTCGGAGCCGAGCTCGACGATGTAGCGCTCGATCTCGACGGCCATGCGCGTCACGAGCTCGGCGCGCTGGAGGACCGTGAGCACGTCGTGGAGCGTCACGCCGCCCTCGAACTCGAGCGCGGTCAGACGGGTCGAGACCTGGTCGAGGCGCGAGCGGTACTTGTCGAGGGTCTGCAGCGCCTGGTTGGCCTTCGCGAGGACGGCCGGGATCTCCTCGAGGATGTACTTGGCGCCGTCCACGTAGAGCGAGACGACGTCGCGGCGCTGGGAGACGGCGACGACGAGCGCGTCGGTCTGCTTGGACACGCGCTCGGCCGTGCGGTGACGGGTGCCGGTCTCCGAGCTGAGGATCGTGGGATCCGGCATCAGCTGGACGTTGCACCAGGCGATCCGGGTCGCGTTGCCGTTCAGCGCGATCGCGCCGTCCATCTTCGCCAGCTGGTAGAGCAGGGCGGGCGTGTAGTCGATGTCGAGCTTGATCCCGCCCGAGAACAAGAAGGACAGCTCGTCTGGGTCGCCGATCACGAGCAGGCCGCCGGTCCGGGCGTGGACGATGTTGTCGATCCCCTCACGAACGGCCGTGCCGGGGGCGACCATCTCCAGTGCCTTGACCAGCCGGGGCTCCTGACGCGCTTCGAGCTCTGAGAGCTCTTCCCCGGACCATGGCGTCATCACGTCCCATTCTAGCAGCCTTTTAGGCTCCCTTGAGTCGCATTTTTGGCTCTACAGCAGGGATTTCCCTGGTTGACGAACCGCTTTGCGGCTGCTACACGCGGACGTTCATGCAGCCCGTGCGCGCGGCTGCTGGGGCAGCGCGGCGCGGACCGCGGCGCGCAGCGTCGGCGCCTCGGTGGCGCCGCCCTCGCTGCCGGCGGGCGCGATCACCGGCTGCAGGCCGAACTTGCGCGCCTCGGCGAGCCTCCGGTCGGCGTGACCGACGGAGCGCAGCTCGCCCGTCAGGCCGACCTCCCCGAAGCAGGCGACGGGCTTTGGGGAGTCGCCGCCGAGCGGGAGCCCGTGGGCGGCGCTGGCCACGGCCAGGGCGACCGCCAGGTCGGCTCCCGGCTCGTCCACCCGGACGCCGCCGGCGACGTTGACGAACACGTCCGCACTGCCCGTCGAGACCCCCGCGTGACGGCTCAGGACGGCCAACACCAGCGCGAGCCGGTTGCGGTCGATGCCGTTGCAGACGCGGCGCGGCGGCACGAGCTCGGACGGCGAGACCAGCGCCTGGACCTCGACCAGCAGCGGCCGCGAGCCCTCCATGGCCGCCAGTACGGCGCTGCCGGGCGCGCGCGTTGCCTCGCCGACGAAGCGCGCGGAGGCATCCTCGACCTCGACGAGGCCGCCCTGGCGCATCTCGAACACGCCGACGTCGTTGGTGGAGCCGAAGCGGTTCTTGAGCGCCCGCAGCGTGCGGTAGGTGCGCTCGCGCTCGCCCTCGAACTGGAGCACGCAGTCGACGAGGTGCTCGAGCACGCGCGGGCCGGCGAGCGCGCCCTCCTTGGTCACGTGGCCGACGAGCAGCACCGCGATGTCGCGCGCCTTCGCCAGCCGCGTGATCCGGTCCGCGACCTCGCGCACCTGGCCCACGGAGCCGGCCGCGCCCGTGAGGTCGCCGGCGTGCAGCGTCTGGACCGAGTCGATCACGCAGACCTCGGGCCTTTCGGCGTCGAGCGTGGCGAGCACGGTGTCGAGGTCCGTCTCGGCGAGCGTCGGCACCTCGAGCGCCGCGCCGGGCAGCCGCTCGGCCCTGAGGCGGATCTGCGCCGCCGACTCCTCCCCGGAGACGTAGAGCGTGCGCTTGCCGGCGCCCTGCAGGTTGCCGAGCGCCATCGAGGTCAGGGTCGACTTGCCGATGCCGGGCGAGCCGCCGATCAGCACCAGCGAGCCAGGGACGAGGCCGCCGCCGAGGACCCTGTCGAGCTCCCTGATCCCCGTCATGTGACGGATGTGCCGGACCGCCTGGACCTGCGACAGCGGCACGGGCTTGACGGCGCGCCCCGCAGCCGCCGCCGCTCCGCCGCCGCGGCCCTTAGCGGGCGCCGCCCGCTGCTCCTCCACCAGCGTGTTCCACTCGCCGCAGCCCGGGCATTGGCCGAGCCAGCGCGGCGCCTCGGCGCCGCAGGCCGAGCAGACGTGGATGGTGGTGGGTCGGGGCATCTGGTTGACGGTAGGTCCCGGGGCGGACGTTCTCGCCCCCGGGGAAGCAGTGGGTGCCCGAACCGCCCCGATCTGGATCGAGGGGTCGATAACTCATGCCTGGCGTGAGTTATCGACCCCTCGGCTGCGGAGCAGGCGGTGCGGGCGGCTCCCTCGCCCGCCGTTGACATTCGCCGGCGCTACGCCGTGGCGTCGAGAGCGGCCGTGACGTCGGCGAGCAGGTCGTCGGTGTCCTCGCAGCCCGCGGAGAAGCGGATGAAGCCCTCGGAGACGGCGTCGGTGCCCCAGCGGGCGCGGCGCTCGGCGGTCGAGTGGACGCCGCCGAAGCTCGTCGCCTCCACGACGAGCTCGCAGGCGGCCAGGAACGCCTGCGCGCGGTCCGCCGAGGCGAGCGAGAACCCCACGAGCGGCCCCGTGTAGGTCATCTGCCGTGCCGCGATCTCGGTGCCGCCCGGGTGCACGACCTCGACGATGTCCGAGCGCCCGCGCAGCAGCGACGCGACCGCGGCGGCGTTGGCGGACGAGCGCTCCAGCCGCAGGCCGAGCGTCGCGAGCGAGCGGTGCGCGAGCCAGGCCTCGAAGCCGCCCGTGATCGCGCCCGAGAGCGTGCGCCAGTGGCGCAGCGCCTCCGCGCGCGCCGGGTCGCGCACCGAGACCGCCCCGAGCAGCACGTCGGAGTGGCCGCAGAGGGACTTGGTGCCCGAGAGCATCGCGAAGTCGGCACCGTGGGCGAGCGGCTGCTGGCCGAGCGGGGTGCAGACCGTGTTGTCGACCGCCAGCAGCGCGCCGGCCCCGTGCGCGGCCTCGGCCAGGGCCGCGATGTCGACGAGGTCGAGGCGCGGGTTGGAGGGCGTCTCGACCCACACCAGGGCGGCGCCGTCGACGGCCGAAGCCACCTCCGGCGTGCCGACCAGGCGCACCGAGACGCCCAGCGGCTCCAGGTGGTCGTGCGCGAGGCCGCGGATCCCCGGGTAGCCGTCGCCGCAGGCGACCAGCACGTCGCCGCCCTTCAGGACCGAGAACAGCACCGCGGTGACCGCCGCCATGCCGGAGGCGAACACCGTGCTCTCGCCGCCGTCGAGCTCGCCGAGGGCGCGCTCGAGGTGGGTCCAGGAGGGATTGTGGTCGCGCCCGTAGCCGTACTCCGCGGCGTCCTTGTCGCCGCGCAGGTGGAATGGCGCGGCGAGCACCGGGCCGGGCAGCAGGGGCTCGCCCTGCCCGCCCGCTGGCACGCCGGCGTGGATGGAACGCGTGCTCGGACCGCTCATGGCGCGGACGATAGCCATGCGGAGCGCGGCGCTCCTTTCCCGTCCGTGGCGGGTTCGTGTGGTCGGATACAACCGATCGCAGGGGGTCACCATGCGTTTCAAGAAGCCGTCGCCATCGATGGTGGTGGCGTCGATCGCGCTGTTCGTCTCGCTCGGAGGGACGAGCGTCGCCGCCGTCTCCTACGCGCGCAACGCCGGCAAGGTCGACGGCTATGACGCCGTCAAGGCCCGTTCGAGCACGAGCAAGGCGGCGGGCAACCTCGTCGCCGCCAACAGGAGCGGCGCGGACAAGGGCAAGATCCCGGCCAAGCACCTCGCGGACGTCGGCGTCACGCAGACGTTCGGGCGCTCCTTCGACGTGGCCGACAACGCGCCCGGCGCGCCGGTCCAGATCGGCGACGGTGGCAGCCTCGGCAGGCTGACCGCGACCTGCAACGACCAGGCGCCGCGCGCCGGGGTCGAGGACCCGACGACGGAGCTGAACTTCGTCAACACCTCGGGCGACTTCATCAACGTCGCCCGGCGGGCGGGCATCCGCGACGACGCCGCCTACAACGCGATCCCGAACGGGACGGTGGCCCAGCTGATCGTCAACGGGTCCAACACGTTCCTGTTCCACGTCGAGTACCGCGGCCGCAACCTGCTGGTCAACGGCGTCGTGCGCCAGGACGGGCGCGGCACGCCGACCGCGAGCTGCCTCGTCTGGGGCACCGTCCAGGAGATCGCCCCCTAGGCGCACCTGCCGGTCCGTGCGCCGCAGCCACGGCGCACGGGCCGGATCTCTCGTACGAGCGGGTTCGCGTTCGTACCTTTCGGCGTGCCCGGTTGCGGGTGATCCTCCAGTTCGTACGCAATTCTCTTTACGTAGTTCCTCGCAATCTGTATGAATGCGCGACGAGTGGCCGAGGGGGCTTCTCAGGCGTTCTCACGCGTTCTCTCCAGCTGTGGATGGGCGCCGCCGGCGCCGGTTCGGATCACCATCCACATAGGAGTTCATCGTGCGCAGACGCGTGAAGAACGCGTGCCTGCCGGCGATCGTCTGTGCGCTGCTTGCAGCGCCGGCCGCGCCTGCAGCGACGCTGTCGGTCGACGACGACCGCAAGGACTGCACCGCAGCCGCCTTCACATCGGTGCAGGACGCGATCGACGCGGCAGCGCCGGGCGACACGATCGCGATCTGTCCGGGTGACTACGCCGAGGGCAACGGCCTCCCGAACACGAGCGCGCTGAAGATCGACAAGACGCTCACGCTCAAGGGCGCGGGCGCCGACCTCGTGACGATCTCCCCCGTCCGCTACGACGGCAACGACGGCGTGATCGCGGAGGACCCGCAGAACATCCGCTACCCGTCGGGCAACATCATCACCGCCGTCGGCACCCCCGCCGTGCCGATCACGGTCGACATCTCGGGCGTCACCGTCGACGGCGACGGCGTCGCCGCCAAGGCCGGCGTCGTCTTCCTCGACGCGCAGGGCTCACTGCGCCGCAGCCGCGTCACCGACATCGTGACCTCCGAGTCGCCGAACGCCTACAACATGCCCGGCGGCTACCGCAGCAACTTCCTCGGCTACGGCGTCGCGCAGGTGACCGCCGCGTCGGCAGCGCCACTGGGCGCCGGCCCGCGCATGCTGGCGATCTCCAACACGCGCATCGACGAGTACAACCGCGCCGGCGTCCTGATCGACGGCGGCGTGAACACGCTCGTCCCGGTGACGCGCTCGGGCATCGACCTGCGCGGCACGATCTCCACCTCGCAGATCGTCGGCCGGCAGCTCTGCTGGGACACCAACGTCGACGGCGACTGCGGCGGCCCGACCCCGCCCGGCAACCCCGACCCGAAGCCGATCGCCGACGGTCCGCTGTTCGGCCAGAACGGCGTCCACCTGGTGGCGGGCGCCCGCGGCGCCGTCTCGGGCTCGCTGATCTCGCAGAACCTCGTCCAGGGGACGAATGCGCCCGTCCGCAACAGCGCGACGAACAACCCCGCCCTGCGTGAGGGGGCCGGCATCCGGCTCACCGACGCCGACGCCCAGAACTCGTCGGTGACGCGCACCAACATCGTCGACAACGCCTACGGCGTCCTGAACGTGGCGGCCGACAACACCGCCGACGCGCCGTTGCTGATGCGGGCCGAGAACAACTGGTGGGGCCTCTGCTCGCCGGTCGGCAACAACCGCTGTAACGGCGAGCCGAGCGGCAACACCCAGCCGCCCAACAACGGCCCCGCGGTCTCGCCCACGACGAATCCGGGCTACCCGGAGAACCCGGTCAACGGCGCGCCCGACGCCACCACCGGGTCGACGATGGTCGACTTCCTGCCCTACCGCAACGGCCCGCAGAGCGACCCGGACACCGGCCAGTTCCCGGTCGTCCCGGCGCCGATCCCGGTCTCCGACGCCGCGCCGGCCGTCACGGTCGCCCCGCAGCGCGGGACCTACCGCCGCGGCGACACCGTCCTGCTGACCGCGACGCCGAGCGACGACTTCGGCATCCGCCAGGTGACGTTCTTCGACGGCGCGGCCGAGGTCGGGACCGACAACTCCCCCGCGTACACGGCGGCGTTCACGCTCGCGGACGACGCGGCGTGCGGCGTCCATCAGGTCGCCGCGACGGCCGAGGACTCGCTCGGCCAGACGGAGACGGGCACCGCGGCGTTCGCCGTCGACTGCTCGACTCCGGGGAACGGCCCGCCCGGCCCGCCCGGTGAACCCGGCCCGCCCGGCGACGACGGCGAGCCCGGCCCGCCCGGCCCACCCGGGCCCCCCGGACCCCCCGGCCCGCCCGGCCCGTCCGGCCGCCCGCCGACGGTCAAGCTGCCCGACAGCCTCGCGACGATCACCCGCGCGGGCACCACGGTCACCGTGGCGCCGGAGTCCGAGAAGGACGTCGCGCGCGTCGTCTTCTTCCTCGGCGACCGCGAGGTCTGCAGCGACACCACGGCCCTGTACTCCTGCCGGATCGCGCCGCGCTCCTCGGAGATCGGCTCGCAGACGGTGCGCGCCGTCGTCGTCGACACGGACGGTCTGACGGGCCAGGACAGCCGCCAGGTGACCGTGCCGAGGTTCGAGCCGCGCGGCATCCGCCTCGACGTCGCGACGAAGCGGCTGAAGAGCGGCAAGGTCCGCCGGACGGTCACCGCCACGGTGCTCCCGCCGACCGGCGTCGCGCGCGCCGCCGCCTGTGAGGACGGCCGCCTGACGACCGTCGTCAAGCGCGGCAAGGCCACCCTGATCGACCGCGAGACGGAGCTCGACGACCGCTGCCGGGCCGTCGTCACGCGGGTCACGGCGCCGCGCGCCAAGGCGCTGCGCTACCAGGCGAGCGTCCGCTTCGGCGGGACGACCGTCTTGACCCCCGCCCGCACGACTCGGAGGTTCCGCTGATGCGCTCGCCGTCGATCACGATCGCCCGGGTGCTCGCGCTCGGGCTCGCGCTCGCCGCGCTGTTCGCCGCGCTCGCGCCGGCGAGCAGCCTCGCGGACGAGGACCCCGCCGGCTGCACCGACGGCGTCGGCTACGACTCCGCGATCCCGACCTATCAGGACGTCGTCGGGCGGCCGCTCGGCGACGGCCCGACGGGCAACACCGGCCGTGACCTCACGTCCGACATCTACAAGTACTTCCGCGCCGTCAAGGACGCCACTGCGGCCAGCCCGCGCGTGCGGATGCTCGAGAAGTCCTACGGGAAGTCCGTGCTCGGCCAGGACCTCGTGTTCTGGGTCCTGAGCACGCCCGACAACATCGACAACCTGGACGCGGGCCGCAAGGACGCCGCGTTCTGGGCCGGCGTTCGCGACGGGTCGGTCTCCGAGGCCGCCGGCCTCGCGGCCGTGCGCTCGCGCCCGGCGCCCGCGTGGATTACCTCCACCCCGCACGGCGCAGAGCCGGCCGCGGGCGAGGCGATCGCGCGCAACCTCTACGAGCTCGCGGCCCGCACCGACTGCTGGAACGCCATGCGCCTGCGCGACATGGACTTCTTCCTGCTGCCGGTGCGCAACCCCGACGGTCGTGACGCGATCCAGCGCACGAGCGCCTGGACGTTCGACCACAACCGCGACTTCGGCACCCAGAACCAGATCGAGAACGGCTCGTTCCTTCCGGTCTTCAAGCAGTACCCGGGCGTCTTCTACATCGACGCCCACCAGACAGGCAACGGCTACTTCTTCCCGCCCAACGAGGATCCCGTCCACCACGAGGTCTCCGACTTCACCGTCGACTACATCGGCGAGATGATCGGTCCGGCGCTGAGGCAGGCGTTCGACGACCAGTCGATCGACTACTTCAACTTCCAGACCTACGACCTGTTCGTCCCGGAGTACGGGGACACCGTGCCGTCGCTGCTCTCGGGCGCCGCCGGCATGACGTTCGAGAAGGGCACGAGCGAGGTCTACGGGAAGCAGGTCTACGAGCACTACCTGGCGATCAACGCCACGATCGACGTCACCGCCCAGAACAAGCCGTCGATCCTGCGCGGCTGGGTGGAGCAGTGGGCCGAGGCGGTCCGCCAGGGTGAGCAGTGCGACCTCGAGCCGAACGAGCTCGTGAGCCCGCTCACCGAGCCGCTGAAGCAGCAGCCGTCCTACGACGTGTGCGGCTACTTCTTCCGGGCCGACCGTCACGAGGGCGACACCGTCGCGCTGATCAAGCACATGCAGGCCCAGGGCGTGCACGTGTACACGCTCGACACGAACGTCAACGCGGCGGGCGTGCGCGAGTTCGGCACCGGTACGTCGGGCGTGCAGACGCTCCCGCAGGGGACGCTGTACATCCCGATGAACCAGCCGCTGAAGCACTGGATCCAGGCCGTGTTCGGGGAGGACCCGTTCGAGCCGATCGAGTTCTTCTACGACGTGGCGACCTGGTCGTACCCGATGCACCGCGGCCTCGCGGGCTCCGGCTTCCTCACGAGCCAGCTCCCGCCCGGCACGCTGATGACCGAGATCGACGATCCGGCGCTCGGCGGCGTGAACAACGGCGCCAAGCCGGTGCTCGCGTTCGAGACCGACTCGATGCAGGCGCTCGCGATGGCCTACGAGCTGCTCGAGAAGGGCGTCGACGTGGCGAGGGCGCGTGACGCCTTCACCTCCGGCGGCCGCTCGTTCAGCACCGGCACCGCGCTCGTCGACGCCTCGACCCTCGGCGGCGTGGACATCGCGGCGCTGGCGGCCGAGCGGGAGACGCCCGTGACGGGCCTCGACGGCTACCCGGTCGCCCACCACCCGATGGTCAAGCCGAAGATCGGCGTCTACTCCCAGGCCACGAGCGCGCCGAACAGCCCGCTCGAGAAGAACGCGGCCGCTCCGAGCCCCGGCCACTGCGCCACCCAGGTGGGCGGCGTCGTCGGCGCGGCGGACTACTGCGTGGCGCTGTTCACGCTGACGGACAAGATCGGGCTGCCCGGCTACACCATCAGCAGCGCTCCGGAGGGGATGCTGTCGACCGTCACGGCCACCGAGCTGGCGGCCGGCGACCTCGTCACCAAGAACTACACGGCGCTGCTGAACGCCAACCAGTCGATCCCGGCCGGTGCCGGGGCGACCGCGCTGCAGGCGTTCGTCAACGCCGGCGGCACCTACGTCGGCACGCTGGCGAACGGCACGACCGCCGCCCGCAACGCCGGCGTGACGATGCTCAACACGGTCGCGTCGTCGACCCTCAACGAGCCGGGCCGGGCGTTCTCGACCCCGGGCTCGATCTTCACCGCGACGTTCCACACGTCGAGCCCGGTGGCCTGGGGCTTCGACGACGGCGGGTTCATCTACCGGGATGCCACCGGCAACCCGATCTACGACCCGAGCACGATGAACGGCAACGGCACGACGATCCCGGCCGCGGCCGAGGCCGTCGAGTACGCCGACCCGCTCAAGAGCCTCGGCTTCTCGCGCTCGGCGACGGGCCCCGGCAAGCTCGACGGGCGGCCGCACGTGGTCGACCAGCCGTTCGGCGCCGGCCGCGCGGTGATGTTCGGCCACAACCCCTTCTACCGGTCCTGGAAGGAGGGCGACGAGCGCGTCGCGCTCAACGCGCTGCTGTACCCGACCACGGCGGCCCAGCCGCCGGCGGCCAGGCTCGTCGCGGCCGAGAAGGCCGAGCCGCTGGCCGAGCCGCTGCGCCGGTCGCAGCTGCCGGCGGTGGCCTCGCGGCCGGTCCGCGCCGCCCACGGCACGGACCGCGACGTGCGGATCCAGGTCGCGCGCAAGCACTCGGCCAAGCTCAAGCGCGCCGTCAAGGCGGCCAAGCTGCCGAAGAAGCTGCGCAAGCAGGTGCGCTACGTGCGCTCGGGCCGGACGATCACGCTGGTGGTCAAGGGGGCCCGCCGGGTCAACAACGACCACGCCCGCGGGGAGTGGGTGCGCAGGGTCGTCGGCCGGCTCGACAAGCGGCGCGTGAAGGTCCTGTTCGCGCAGCTCTGAGGGTGCGGGGGAGCCGGCCGCCCCGGCGGCCGGCTCCCTGTCTAGCCTTGCGCGGGTGAAGCCCGCGCTCTGCGCCCTCGCGCTCGCCGCGGCGGTCGTCGTCCCGGTGGTGGCCGTCGCCCCGGCGCCGGCCACCGCGGCCGCGCCCCGGGGCTGGCGCGACGGCGTCGACGAGGCGGCGGCCTACGCCCGCACACGGGCCGGGACCGTCGCCTTCGCCGTGCGCACGCAGCGCGGCGCCGCCGGTGTCGCGCTCGACCGTGCGTACGACTCGGCCAGCGTCACCAAGGCGATGCTGCTCGCCGCCTACCTGCGGCAGCCGTCGGTGCGCTCGCGGGCGCTGCGGCCGTCGGACCGCAACCTGCTCACCCCGATGATCCGCTGGTCCTCCAACAAGGACGCGTCACG
>DATFQI010000100.1:0-20044 GCA_035264365.1 Solirubrobacteraceae bacterium | reverse complement strand
TGATCATGCGCTCGTTGACGCGGATGTGCGCCCAGTGGCGGAAGCGGCGGATCGCCTCCTCCAGGCGCGCGATCTCCTTCTGCTGGCTCACGTAGCGCTGCTGCTGACGCTCGAGCTCGAGCTGGCGCGCGACCGTGTAGGCGGAATAGGCGCCGGGCCAGATGCGCACGCGCCCGTTGTCGAGCTCGGCGATCGCGGAGACGCACTCGTCGAGCAGGTGGCGGTCGTGGGAGACCATCAGCACCGCGCCGTCGAAGCCGGCCACGAGCCGCTCGAGCTGGTCGCGGCGGCGCATGTCCAGGTGCGCCTCGGGCTCGTCGAGCAGCAGCACGTCGGGGCGGCGCGCGAGGCAGGCCGCGAGCGCGACGAGCTTGCGCTGGCCGCCGCTGAGCTCGCGCGTCGGGCGCTCGAGCGCCGTGTCGGCGATGCCGAGGTCGCGCAGGTGCATGCGCGCCTCGCCCTCGGCGCGGTCGCCGCCGTGCTCGTGCCAGCTGGCGAGCAGCCGCTCCTGGTTGGCGAGCGCGCGCGCCATCGCGTCCAGGTCGGCGGCGAGCGCCGGATCGGCGAGGCGCTGCTCGGCGGCGTGCAGCTCGTCCTCGAGCTCGGCGAGCTCGGGGCGGGCCGCGAGCACCGTCGCCAGCGGCGTGCGCTCGTCGCCGGCCACCTCCTGGGGGAGGAAGGCGTGCACGAGGCCGCGGCGGCGTACGACCCCGCCCGCGTCGGGGTGCTCGAGCCCCGCGAGGATCCGCAGCAGGGTCGACTTGCCGCCGCCGTTGGGGCCGAGCACGCCGATCCGCGCGCCGTCGGCGAGCTCGAGGTCGAGCCCATCGAGCACTTGGCGGCCGCCGAAGGTCTTCGCGAGCCCGCGCGCGGACAGGAGAGGGACGCTCGCCATGGTCGCCCCAGCATCGGGCGGGGCGAGGAACGCGACAAGGCGGGTAGCACCAGATTCCATGGCCGAGCCACCCCGCATCCACATCGCCGGCGACCGCCCCGACCTCGAGCAGGCGGTGCGCGACGGCGGCGGCGAGCCGGCCCCGCTCGACGGTGCCGACGGCATCGTGAGCCTCACCGGCGCTCCCGCCGAGCTGCCGCCGCTCCCGGAATCCGTGCGCTGGGTCCAGCTCCCCTCGGCCGGCGTGGAGCAGTGGATCCGCGCCGGCGTCGTGCGCGACGGCCGCGCCTGGACGTCGGCGACCGGCTCCTTCGGGCTCGCCGTGGCCGAGCACGCGCTCGCCCTGATGCTCGCCGCCGACAAGTCGCTGCACTCGTTCGCCCGCCAACGGTCGTGGACGGAGGACGGCCGTCATCAGGTCCGCTCGCTGGCCGGCGCCACCGTCCTGATCGTCGGCGCGGGCGGGATCGGGCGCGCGCTGATCGGCCTGCTGGAGCCGTTCGGCGCCGAGGTGATCGCGGTCACGCGCCGCGGCCGCGACGTGCCCGGGGCGGTACGCACCCTGCCGGCCGATCGCGTCTCAGAGGCGTGGGGCGAGGCACGCCACGTCGTGATCGCGGCTCCCGCGACCGACGGCACCCGCCATCTCGTCGGCACCGCCGAGCTGGCCGCGATGCGCGAGGACGGCTGGCTGGTCAACGTCGCACGCGGCTCGCTCGTGGACACGGAGGCGCTCGTGGACGCACTGCGCTCCGGCTCGATCGCCGGCGCCGCGCTCGACGTGACCGACCCCGAGCCGCTGCCCGACGGGCACCCGCTGTGGGAGCTGCCGAACGTGCTGATCACGCCGCACGTGGCGACGCCGCCGGAGACGGAGCGGATCGCGTTCGCCGCGCGCGTGCGCGAGAACGTCCGCCGGCTCGCGGCCGGCGAGGAGCTCGAGGGCGTGATCGATCCCGACGGCGGCTACTAGTCCCTGCGTGCCTCGGCGGCGCGCCGGCGGCCCTGCTCGATCACGTCGAGCGCGCAGGCCCGGTCCTCCCAGCCCTGGATCTCCACCGGCTTGCCCTCGGGCTCCTTGTAGATCGACCAGAAGTGCTCGATCTCGGTCCGCAGCGTCTGCGGCAGGTCGTCGAGCTCGTCCATGTGGTTCCAGTTCGGGTCCTCGTGCGGGACGCAGAGCACCTTGTCGTCCTGGCCGGCCTCGTCGCGCGTGCGGAACACCGCGATCGCCTTGACCGGGATCACGATGCCGGGGAACGTCGGCGCTCCGACGCAGACCATCGCGTCCAGCCCCGAGCCTTTCTCGGTCAGCGTGCCCTGGATGAAGCCGTAGTCGGTCGGATAGACGACGCTGGAGAAGAGGAAGCGGGCGAGCTTGATCGCCTGCAGGCGCTCGTCCCACTCGTACTTGTTCCGCGACCCCTTCGGGACCTCGACGAGGCAATGGAGGGAGTCGGCCCCGGCCATAGAACCCCGCGAGCATAGCCACGAGTGGAGGGATGGGTCGTGCTCAGAGAGTTCCGTGACTTCGTCATGCGCGGGAACGTCGTCGAACTGGCCGTCGCGGTCATCATCGGCGCGGCGTTCGGGGCGGTCATCACGGCGTTCACTGCGGCCTTCCTCACCCCGCTGATCGCGCTGATCGTCGGCAAGCCCGACTTCGGCGACCTACGGTTCACGATCAGCGGGACGGTGTTCCCGTACGGGCAGTTCCTCAACGCCCTGATCTCGTTCCTGATCATCGCGGCGGTCGTGTTCTTCTTCGTCGTCCGGCCGATGAACGCGCTGATGGCGCGGCTCAAGCGCCCGGACGAGGAGCCCGAGGCCCCGTCCGCGGAGGTCGCGACGCTGCTCGAGATCCGCGATCTGCTGGCCGTGCAGCGTGGCGGCGGCGCCGCCTGAGGGGCTCGCCATACTAGGCGGGTGCCCGAGCCCACCGCCACCCTCGAGGAGCTGCTCAAGCCGCTCCGGGAGGACCCCTCGCGCGCGGCCGTGCTGCTCGACGTGGACGGCGTCCTGGCGCCGATCGTCGCCCATCCGGACGACGCCCACATGCCCGAGACGACGCGCCGCCCGCTGATCGAGGTGGCCAAGCGCTTCGGCGTCGTGGCCTGCGTATCGGGGCGGCGGGCGTCGGACGCGCGGCGGATCGTCTCGCTCGGCTCGATCGCCTACCTCGGCTCGCACGGCTCCGAGGTGCTGCGGCCCGGCTCGATCAAGCCCGAGATGGACCGCGAGCTGCAGGCGTGGACCCGCCGCGTGCAGGACTTCGCGCACGACGCGTTCGGCGACGAGCTGCGCCAGCTGCGGGTCCGCCTCGAGGATAAGGAGGCGATCGCCGCCCTGCACTGGCGCGGCGTGCCCGACGAGGACGACGCCGAGCAGGCCATCCGCGAGGTCGCCGAACGGGCCGAGAAGGCCGGCTTCACGACCCACTGGGGCCGCAAGGTGCTCGAGATCCGGCCGCCGGTGCGGATCGACAAGGGCGCCGGGATCATCTCGCTGCTGCGCGACTCGGACCTCGCGGCGGCGCTCTACGTCGGCGACGACGTGACCGACCTCGACGCCTTCCACGGCCTGGACGAGCTCGTCGAGAAGGGCCGGCTGGGCCGGGCGGTCAAGATCGGCGTGCGCTCCGACGAGGGCCCGGCCCAGCTCGCCGAGGAGGCGGACTGGATGGTCGAGGCCACCGACGGCGTCCGCGAGCTGCTCCGGGCGCTGCTCGGCTGACCGCGCCGGCGCGTGCGCTTCGGCGACTTCCTCAAGGCCACGGTGCTGCTGAGCGCCGGGTCCGCCACCCTGCTGGCGACGCTCGCCGTGCTCGGCATCACGCGCGAGGACGACCGCGTCGTGATCTACGTCACCGCAGGCTGGTGGGTGGCCGCGACGGCGATCGGGGTGGCGATGGGCGCGCGTTCGACCGCCTCGCCGGCGATCGCCCGGCTGCTCGCCGACGCGCGGGCGCAGGCCTCGCTGCCCGAGCTGCACCCGGGCTCGACGATGGTCAACCGCCTGTGGCCGCTGCTGCTGGCGACCGTCGGCTCGGGGGCCGCGGCGTTCGTGGAGCCGCAGGTGGCCTCGGTGGCGGCTGGCTTCACGATCATCTGGGCGCTGGCGTGGCGGCGGCAGGAGCGCGCGGTGCTGGCGATCGAGGAGCGCGACGGCGTGCGCTTCTACGTCGACAAGACCTCGCCCTTCTCGCCGATCCGGCTGATCCGCACGCCCGGCTTCGGCGGCGAGTACCTCGCGCGCGGTGCGTGACGTCCTGCTCGTCTCCCTCGGGGGGACCGCGGGGTTGCGCGAGGCCGACGCCGAGCTGGCCGGGTCGCTGAGGCGCGCGGGCGCGTCGGTCGAGGTGGCGGCGGCGCGGCCCGTGCGGGAGTGGCGCACGATGGCGGCGCTCGAGCTGGCGTGGGCGCGATCCGCGCGACGGGCGGCGCTTTCCGCGGGCCCCGCGCGAGCGGTGATCTACTCGAGCTCGACGGCCGCATTGCTGGCGCCGGCGCCGGGGGCGATCCGCTTCGACGCGCCCGCGGCCGGCAACCGCCCGGGGCGCCACGGGCTGTGGCAGCGGCCGGCCGAGCGGCGCCGCTTCCGCGAGGCGCGCCTGCTCGTGCCGTGGAGCGAGGGTGGGCTGGCCGAGGCGCCGCAGCCGCACGCCGACGCGGTCGTGGTGCCCGTGCCGGTGGAGTCCTCCGGACCGGCGGCCCACCGTGACATCGCCGCGATCACCTACGGCGCGAACCCGGAGAAGAAGGGCCTCGACCGCGTGCTCGCCGCCTGGGCCGCCGCACGCCGCGACGGCGAGGAGCTCGTGGTCGCGGGGCTCGACGAGCGGTACCCCGTCCGATCGCCGGCTCGGCGGCGACCCCCGACCGGGGGAACTCGTCGACCGTCGACGGAGTCGACCGGGAGACCCCCCGGCGGGGGTTGTCGACGGAGCCGAGCGCCGAGCGGCGTGCGGTTCGCCGGAACGCTGCCGCGCGAGGAGTACCGGGCGCTGCTGCGCCGCTCGCGGGTGTTCGTCACGGCGCCGCGGCGCGAGGACTACGGGATCGCGCAGCTGGAGGCGCTCGCCGAGGGGTGCGCGCTCGTCACGACGGCCTCGCCCGGGCCCTACGCGGCGCTGCCGATCGCGCGCGCGCTCGACCCGCGGCTCGTGACCGGCGACCTGGCGACGGCGATCCGCGCGGCGCTCGACGAGCCCGCGCCCGGCTACGCGGACCATGCCGCGGAGGCCCTGCGTCCGTACGCGCACACCGAGGTCGACCGGGTGGTGGCCGACGTGCTCCTGCCGCGTCTGCTGGACTCTGCACGATGACGCTGCTCCCGCCCGTCCGCGAGCTCGGCGACGAGCCGGCCGTCTCGGTCGCCGGCACGGGGCTCAGCTACGCCGAGCTGCGTGCGGCCGCGGCCGCGGTCGCCGCCGAGATCTCCGGCGCCGAGCGGGTCGCCGTCTGGGCCGAGTCGACGCTGGAGACGATCGTCGCCGCCGTCGCCGTGCTCGAGTCGGGCATCGCGCTCGTGCCCGTCAACCCCAAGCTCGGGCGCTCCGAGCTCGAGCACGTGCTCACCGACTCGAACCCCGACGTGATCCTCGGTGCGCCCGACCAGGAGCTCCCGGGCTCCGCCCGCCGCGCCGCCGTCGACGTCGAAGCCCGCGGCGGCGACCTGCCCGAGCCGCGGGCCGGCGATGAGGACCCCGCGCTGATCGTCTACACGAGCGGCACCACCGGCCGCCCCAAGGGCGCCGTGCTCCCCCACCGCAGCGTGGCCTCCAACCTCGACGCGCTGGCCGACGCCTGGGCCTGGACCGGCGACGACGTCCTCACCCATGGGCTGCCGCTGTTCCACGTCCACGGGCTCGCGATCGGGGTCTTCGGCCCGCTGCGCCGCGGCGGCGAGCTGCGCCACCTCGGCCGCTTCGAGCCGGCCACGGCGGCGGCCGCGCTGAGCGACGGCGCGACGATGTTGTTCGGCGTCCCGACGATGTACCACCGGATCGCCCAGGAGGCCGCCGGCGACGAGGCGATCGTCGAGGGCCTGCGCGCCGCGCGCATCCTCGTCTCCGGCAGCGCCCCACTCCCCGCGCCGGTCTTCACGCGCATCGAGGAGCTGACGGGCCAGCAGATCGTCGAGCGCTACGGGCTCACGGAGACGCTGATGAACACCGCGGTGCGCGCCGACTCGCCACGCCGGCCCGGCTACGTCGGCGTGCCGCTGGCGGGCGTCGACATGCGCCTGGTGGCCGACGACGGGAGCGACGTCGAGGCGTCCGACGACGAGACGATCGGCGAGGTCGCCGTGCGCGGCCCCAACGTCTTCAGCGGCTACCTCAACCGCCCCGACGCGACCGCGGAGGCGATCCGCGACGGCTGGTTCTTCACCGGCGACATCGGCACGCGCGCGCCTGACGGCTACTGGCGGATCGTCGGGCGCCGCTCGACCGACCTGATCAAGACCGGCGGGTACAAGGTGGGCGCGGGCGAGATCGAGGTCGCGCTGCTCGAGCACCCAGCCGTGCGCGAGGCGGCGGTCACGGCGGCGCCCGACGACGACCTCGGCGAGCGGATCGTCGCCTGGGTCGTCGCGGAGGGCGAGCAGCCCGACGCGAAGCTGCTGATCGACCACGTGGCGTCCGAGCTGGCGCCGCACAAGCGCCCGCGCGAGGTGAACTTCCTCGACGAGCTGCCCCGCAACGCGATGGGCAAGGTCGTCAAGGCACGGCTGCGATGAGTCCGGAGCCGGGCGGCGGTCGGTAAGGGCATGACCGAGACGATCCGCTCCGCCGACGGCACGACGATCGCGTTCGACCGCTACGGCGACGGGCCGCCGCTGATCCTCGTCGGCGGCGCCTTCCAGCATCGCGCGATCGACGAGTCGACGGCCGCGCTCGCGCAGCGCCTGGGCGAGCGGTTCACCGTGTTCCACTACGACCGGCGCGGCCGCGGCGACAGCACCGACACCCAGCCGTGGGCGGTCGAGCGCGAGGTCGAGGACCTGGCGGCGCTGGTCCAGCGCGCCGGCGGCGAGGCGCACGCATACGGGATGTCGTCGGGCGGAGGGCTGGTGGTGGAGGCCGCCGGGCGCGGGCTGCCGCTCACGCGGCTGGCGATCTACGAGCCGCCGGTCAGCAGCGGGGGCGACGGCGACGCCGAGCTCGCGGCGGAGCTCGCCGTGCTGGTGGCCGAGGGCCGCAACGACGACGCGGTGGCGCGCTTCCTCTCGACCGGGATGGACGAGGCCGCGATCGAGGGCTTCAAGCAGGCACCGATCTGGCCCGCCTTCTCCGGCATCGCGCCGACCCTGGTCTACGACACGACGATGACGGCCGACCCCGGCCTGCTCGGCGACCGCGCGCCACGGGTCGCGCAGCCGCTGCTCGTGATCGACGGCGGCGACAGCCCGCCGTGGGCGCGCGAGTGCGCCGAGGCGGTGGCGGCCGCCGTGCCGGGAGCGCGGCGGCACACGATCCCGGGCGAGACCCACGAGGTGAGCACGGACGCGCTCGCGCCCGTGCTCACGGAGTGGTTCGCGGCCTAGAGCCAGCCGGGGGCGACGAACACCAGCCAGGCGATCGGCGGGGCGATCAGCACCATGCTCATGCCCCACTGCATCAGCCGCCGGAACACGAGGTCCCGGTGCGAGTCGGGCGTGTTGGCCACGGTCAGCGCGCCCGAGGTCGAGAACGGGCTCGAGTCGACCACCGAGGAGGAGATCGACAGCGCGATGATCAGGCCGACGGCGCCGATCGCGCCCGTCTCGAGCAGCGGCACCGCCAGCGGGATCAGCGCGGCCAGGATGCCCGTGGTCGAGGCGAACGCCGAGACCACGCCGCCGACGTAGCAGATCAGCAGCGCCGCGATCAGCGCGGAGTTGATCGTCGCCACCTGCTCGCCGAGCCAGTCGATCGAGCCGAGCGTCTCGAGCAGCCCGACGTACATCACGATGCCCGAGATCAGCAGCACAGTCGGCCAGGCGATCTTGTTGACGGCCTCCTTCGCGATCCCCGGGTTGAAGAACGCCAGGACGGCGGCGATCGTCAGCGCGACGAACCCGACGTCGACGTCGAACGCCAGCGCGACGACGATCAGCGCGACGATCCCGATCAGCGTCAGGACCTTGTCGCGGTCGAGCTGCGGGATCCCGTCGGCGTCGGCCGTGGCGGTGGAGCCGCCGGCCATCGGCGCGCGCTCCTCGGACTCCGCCCGCTCCTTCTGGCGGCGCTCGAAGCGGCGCGTGCGCTCCGCCTCGTCGTCGCCCGCGGCAGCGTCCGCCGGGTCGACGCGGTGGCCGAGCAGCTTGCGCCCGCCGAACAGGAAGAACACGACGATCGTCAGCAGCAGGTTGAACACGAACGAGCTGAGGAACAGCAGCGTCGAGTTCTCGGCCAGGTCGTTGTTCTCGACGACGCCGTTGACGATCGAGCCGAACACGCTGATCGGCGAGAAGCCGCCGGCCGTGGCGCCGTTGATCACGCACAGCCCCATCAGCACGGGATTGATGCCGTACTGGATCGCGAAGCCGAGCGCGATCGGCGCGACGATCGCGACGGCGCCCGGGACGACCGCGCCGGAGGCGGTCAGCACCGCGGTGACGAGGAACATCACCCACGGGATGGCCGCCGTCCGGCCACCGACCGCCTGGACGGCGCGGTGGATCAGCCAGTCGACCGTGCCGTTGCCGGACGCGATCGCGAACAGGTACGTGACCCCGACGAGGATCACGAACAGATCGCCCGGGAACCCGGCGAAGATGTCGTCCTCCGAAACGCTCATCGCCGTGCCGACGATGAACGCGGCGACGATGCCGAGGACACCCATGTTGATCCCGGTGGTGGTCGCGATCAGGAAGACCGCGACGAGCACGAGGATCGAAATCAACTCGTTGGACATTGCCCCTGCTCCCCCTTCGTTTGCTCAGACGGCCAGCGCCGCGCGCACCAGCTCCACGGGGTGGCGGGCCTCCCGACCCGTCCCATGGCCGATCTGCTGGCGGCATGACACCCCGGTCGCGGCGACCAGGGCCCCGGCGGCGGCCGTCCGCAACGCCGGGAAGAGACGCAATTCGCCGATCTGCATCGACAGCGCGTAGTGCTCGGCCTCGAAGCCGAACGAGCCGGCCATCCCGCAGCAGCCGGCGTCGATCTCCGTGACCTCCGCGCCCGGGATCCGCTGCAGCAGCGCGACCGTGGCGGCGGTGCCAGCGAGCGCCTTCTGGTGGCAGTGGCCGTGGAAGACGATCGGCCGGTTCGCCACCTCCGCAGCGGGATCCAGCCGCAGCGCGCCGTCGTCGATCGCCTCGACGAGCAGCTCCTCGACCAGCTTGGCCTGCGCCGCGACGGCCTGCGCGCGCGGATCGCCGGGGAGCAGCTGCAGATGCTCCTCGCGCAGCGTCAGCAGGCACGACGGCTCGCAGCCGACGATCGGCACGCCGCGCTCGGCCTCCGGCGCGAGCCGTCCGGCCATGTCCTCCGCCATCCCGCGCGCTCGGTCGAGCAGCCCCTTGGAGATGCTCGAGCGCCCGCAGCAGCCGGCGCTCTCCAGCCGCACGCGGTGGCCCGCGGCCTCGAGCAGCTCGATCGCGGCGCGGCCGATCGCCGGCTCGGTGTAGGTCGTGAACGAGTCGGCGAGGAAGATCACGTCGCCGCGCGGCGCCTCGTCCGATCGCCTGCGGCGCTTGTCCCAGCGCACCAGGTGGTCGCGCGCGAAGCGCGGCAGCGGCCGTTCGCCCGCGATCCCCATCGTGCGCTCGAGCAACGGCCGCGCCCCTGGTAGGCGCGCGGGCAGGTTCGAGAGCGGCGCGGTCGCGGCGCCGAGCTTGTTGAGCGGCCGGATCGCGCCGAACAGCCGCGAGCGCCGCGGGACGCCGTGGACGTCCTGGTAGTGCGAGAGGAACTCGCTCTTGAGCGACGCCATGTCGACGCCGAGCGGGCACTCGCTCTTGCACGCCTTGCACTCCAGGCAGAGGTCGAGGATCTCGTGCAGGCGCTCATCGCCGAGCGCGGCCTTCGGGTCGGGCTCCGACAGCGCGCGCACGAGCGCGTTGGCGCGCCCCCGGGTGGAGTGCTCCTCCTCGCGCGTGGCCATGTAGCTCGGGCACATCACGCCGGAGCCGGACTTGCGGCAGGCGCCGATCCGCTGGCAGCGGTCGGCGGCGCCGCGCATGCCGCCGTGCTCGGCGAACGACAGCCGCGTCGGCAACTGCAGCGCCGGCGGCAGCAGCGGGTCGCGCAGGTCGCTGTCGATCGGCGCGGCGTCGACCATCACGCCCGGGTTCATGATCCCGCGCGGGTCGAACAGCGCCTTGACCTCGCGCATCGCGCCGTAGAGCTCCTCGCCGAACACGCGCGGGTTGAACGGGGAGCGCACGCGGCCGTCGCCGTGCTCGGAGGAGTTGACGCCGTCGAAGGACTCGACCAGCCCGGCGATCTCCTCCGCCACCGCCTTCATCGTCTCGACCCCGCCGGGCCGCGTGAGGTCGACGAACGGGCGGATGTGCAGGCAGCCGACCGAGCAGTGGCCGTAGAAGCCGGCGGTCAGCTCGTGGCGGTCGAGCACCTCGCGGAAGCGCGCCACGTAGTCGTTGAGCCGCTCGGGCGCGACCGCGGTGTCCTCGACGAACGCCGCCGGGCGCGCGGCGCCCTCGCTGGCGGCCATCAGCAGGCCCAGCCCGGCCTTGCGCACCTTCGTGAGCGCGTTCTGGTCGGCCTTCGTCTCCGCGCGCAGCGTGTGGTAGCCGTGGCCGTGCTCGCGCCAGGCGGCCTCCAGCTCGTCCAGCTTCGCGCGCGTCTCCGCCTCCGACCGGCCGTTGAAGGAGACGAACAGCAGCGCCTCGGGATCGCCCTCGAGCATGTCCGCCAGCCGCCGGTACTCGAGCTTGGAGCGCGAGAGCCCGAGGATCGTCCGGTCGATCATCTCGATCGACGCGGCGCCGAGCGCCAGGCCGTCCTCGGTGGCGGCGATCGCGCCGGCCAGCGAGTCGAAGTGCCCGACCGCGAACATCGTCGCGCGCGGCAGCTCGATCAGCTTCACGGTCGCCGCCGTGATGGCGACCAGCGTGCCCTCCGAGCCCGTGACGAGCTGCGCGAGATCGAGCCCGCGCGAGGCGGCGAAGCGGTCGAGCCGGTAGCCGCCGGACTGGCGCCAGTGCTTGGGGAAGTCCTCGGCGATCGCGCGGGCGTGGCGCTCGAGGATCCCGGGCATCCCCCGGCGGATCTCCCCCTCGAGCGTGTCCGCCCGCGCGCGGCGGGCCCACTCCGCCTCGTCGAGAGGGCCGAAGGTGGCGTGCGAGCCGTCGGCGAGCACGACCTCGAGCTCGAGCACGTGGTCGATCGTCGTGCCGTGCAGGATCGACGCGCTGCCGGAGGAGTTGTTGCCGATCATGCCGCCGAGCGTCGCCCGGTTGGAGGTCGAGGTGTCGGGGCCGAAGCCGAGCCCGTGCGGCCGGGCGGCGGCGTTGAGCGCCTCCTGCACGACGCCCGGCTCGACGCGCACGCGGCGGTTCGCCACGTCGATCTCGCCGATCGCGTCGCGGTGGCGCGAGTGGTCGAGCACGATCCCGCGCCCGCCCGCCGCCTGGCCGGCGAGGCTGGTGCCGGCGCCGCGCGAGACGAGCGGGACGCCGTGGGTACCGGCGATCTCGACCGCGGCCGCGACGTCGTCGGGGCTGCGCGGGAAGGCGACGAGCAGCGGCTCGACCGCGTACATGCTCGCGTCGGCCGCGTACAGGTGGCGCGTGTAGGGGTCGGCGCGCACGTCGCCGTCGAGCGCGCGCCTCAGCGCCGCCTCGATGTCCCCGGCACGCGCGTCGGCGCGCACCCGGCTCCCGGTGTCCTCCCGCGTTCCGATCGACAAGCCGCCGGCTCCTCCCTCCTCGTGAGACTACCCTGGAACCGCGGTGAGCTTTCGCAGCGGGCGCCACTTCCTGCAGATCCCGGGGCCGACGAACGTCCCCGACCGCGTCCTGAGGGCGATCGACCGCCCGACCATCGACCACCGCGGGCCGGAGTTCGCCGAGCTCGGCCTGGAGGTGCTCGAGGGGCTGCGCCACGTCTTCCGCACGGACGGCCCGGTCGTCGTCTACCCGTCGTCGGGCACCGGCGCGTGGGAGGCCGCGCTCGTCAACACGCTCTCGCCGGGCGACCGCGTGCTCGCGTTCGAGACCGGCCACTTCGCGACCCTCTGGCGCGCGATGGCCGAGCGGCTCGGGCTCGAGGTGGTGTGGGTGCCGGGCGACTGGCGCCACGGTGCAGACCCCGAGCGCGCGGAGGCGATCCTGCGCGAGCAGCGCGACATCGCCGCGGTGATGGTCGTCCACAACGAGACGTCGACCGGCGTCACCAGCCGCGTGCCCGAGATCCGCGCCGCGATCGACGCCGCCGGCCACGACGCGCTGCTGCTCGTCGACACGATCTCCTCGCTCGGCTCAATCGACTACCGCCACGCCGAGTGGGGCGTCGACGTCACCGTCGGCGGGTCGCAGAAGGGCCTGATGCTGCCGGCCGGCCTGGGCTTCAACGCGGTCTCCGAGAAGGCTCGCGCCGCTCGCGGGTCGATGCCGCGGTCGTACTGGGACTGGGAGCCGATCATCGACGCCAACGAGCAGGGCTTCTGGCCGTACACCTCGGCGACGAACCTGCTCTACGGCCTGCGCGAGGCGCTCGCGATGCTGCGCGAGGAGGGGCTCGAGAACGTCTTCGCGCGCCACGCCCGCCATGCCGCCGCCACGCGCGCGGCCGTGCGCGCCTGGGGCCTGGAGGTGCTCGCCGCCGACGAGCGCGAGTACTCGAGCTCGCTCACGGCCGTCCTGTGCGACGACGCCGACGAGGTGCGCAGGCTGATCCTCGAGCGCTTCGACATGTCGCTCGGCGCCGGGCTCGGGCAGCTCGCCGGGCGGGTGTTCCGGATCGGCCACCTCGGCGACTTCAACGACCTGATGCTCGCGGGCACGCTGTGCGGGGTCGAGATGGGGCTGCGGGCGGCGGGTCTGGAGATCGAGCCGGGCGTCGCCGCCGCGCTCGAGCTGCTCGAGGCGGCCTCCGTCCCGGCCTGATGGACGGCGCCCTGCACGGCCTGCGGGTGCTCGAGCTCACCCACGTGATGGCCGGGCCGTTCTGCGGCCAGGTGCTCGCCGACATGGGCGCCGACGTGATCAAGGTCGAGCCGCCGGGCACCGGCGACTCGTCGCGCCGCTCGATGGGCACGGGCGCGTTCCTGGCCGTCAACCGCAACAAGCGCTCGGTCGCGCTCGACCTCAAGGACGACACGCACCGGGACGCGTTCCAGCGGCTGGCGGCGCGCGCCGACGTGCTGCTCGAGAACAACCGCCCGGGCGTGGCGGCGCGGCTCGGTGCCGACTACGAGACGCTGCACGAGCTCAACCCGCGGCTGATCTACGCGTCGATCTCCGGCTTCGGGCAGACCGGCCCGTACGCGCAGCGGGCGGGCTACGACCTGATCGCGCAGGGTCTCTCGGGCGTGATGAGCGTGACTGGCGAGCCCGACGGAGACCCGATCAAGTGCGGCATCCCGATCGGCGACCTGTCCGCCGCGCTGTTCTGCGCCGTCGGCATCCTGTCCGCGCTCGCCGCGCGTGAGCGCACGGGCCAGGGGCAGCTGGTCGACACGTCGCTGTTCGAGGGCGCGCTGGCACTCTCGATCTGGGAGACCGCCGAGCTGTGGGCGACGGGGCGCGCGCCGGGCAAGCTCGGCTCCGCGCACCGGCTGACCGCGCCCTACCAGGCCCTGCGCACGCGCGACGGGCACCTCACGGTGGCCGGCAACACGCAGCCCCAGTGGGAGCGGCTGTGCTCGGTGATCGGGCGTGAGGAGCTGGCGGCGGACCCGCGCTTCGCGACCAACGCCGACCGGATGGCCAACCGGCCGGAGCTCGTCGCCGAGCTCGAGGCGGCGCTGGCCTCGGACGGCACGGACGCGTGGGTGGCGCGGCTGGAGGAGGCCGGCATCGCCGCGGGCCCGATCCACGACTACGCCGAGGTGTTCGCCGACCCGCACACGCGGGCGCGCGAGATGGAGGTCACGATGGAGCACTCCGAGGAGGGGACAGTGCGCGGGCTCGGCATCCCGGTGAAGCTGTCCGCCACGCCCGGCTCCGTCCGCCGCGCGGCGCCGCTGCTGGGCGAGCACACCGCCGAGGTGCTGCGCGAGGCCGGCTTCGACGCGGACGAGATCGCCGCGCTCGCGCCGGGTGGCGCAGCCGCGTCGCACGAGGCGCCCCGGTGAGTGGCGACGTCCGCAGCGAGCTGCGCGGCTCGGCGCTGTGGGTCACATTCGACCGCCCAGAGGCGCACAACGCGATGACCTTCGCGATGTACGAGGCGCTGTTCGAGGCCTGCGAGCGCGCCGACGCGGACGAGGACGTGCGGGCGCTGGTGCTGCGCGGCGCCGGCGGCAAGGCCTTCGTGGCCGGCACCGACATCGCCCAGTTCGCGGCCTTCGAGACCGGCGAGGACGGCCTGCGCTACGAGGCCGAGATCGACCGCATCGTCGGGCGCCTGGAGACGGTCGGCAAGCCCACGGTGGCGCTCGTCGACGGCTTCGCGATGGGCTCCGGGCTGGCGCTCTCGGCCGCCTGCGACCTGCGGATCTGCACGCCGGCGGCGCGCTTCGGCCTGCCGATCGCCCGTACGGTCGGCAACTGCCTCTCGATGGCCAACTACGTGCGGCTGGCCGCCCTGCTCGGCGAGGCGCGGCTGAAGGACATCGTCCTCACCGCGCGCACGATCGAAGCCGCGGAGGCGCGCGCGATCGGCCTCGCGACCGAAGTCGTCGACGACGCCGAGGCGCGCGTCGCCGAGCTGTGCGAGACGCTCGCCTCGCACGCCCCGCAGACGATGCGCATCACCAAGGAGGCGCTGCGCCGCCTCCGCGCCACGGGACTGCCGGACGGCGACGACCTGGTCCGCGAGGCCTACGCCTCAGCGGACTTCAAGCACCGGGTCGCCGCGTTCCTGGCGAAGCCCTAGCGGCCCGCTTGCGGAGCTTCCGGAACTCGGACCAGGGGCGTGTGTTGGCGACCTGCTCGGGCGTGAGCCAGGCGCGGCGCGCGGTGTCGATGCCGAACCGCAGCAGGCCGAGGTTGACGGTCGAGTGCGCGTCGGAGTCGACCAGGATCCGCACGCCGGCGCGCGCCGCCTCGCGGGCGTGGATCTCGTCGAGGTCGCGGCGGTCGGGGGCGGCGTTGATCTCGAGCATCGTGCCGGTGCGGGCGGCCGCCTCGATCACGCGGTCGACGTCGAGCGCGTAGGGCTGGCGCTTCTCGATCTTGCGGCCGGTCGGGTGGCCGATCGCGTCGACGAGCGGATGCTCGATCGCGGCGACCATGCGGTCGGTCATCTCCTTCGAGCGCATGCGGAACGAGGTGTGCACCGAGGCGATCACCCAGTCGAGGCGCTCGAGCAGCTCGTCCGGGTAGTCGAGCGAGCCGTCGGTGAGGATGTTGCTCTCGGTCCCGATCAGCACCTCGATCCCCTCGAGGCGCTCGTTGAGCGTGTGGACCTCGTCGATCCGCGCCTCGAGCTCGGCCGGCGAGACGTCGTTGCCGAAGCCGTGCGAGGCCGAATGGTCGGTGATCGCGATGTACTCCAGGCCGCGCTCGCGCGCCGCCAGCGCCATCTCCTCGGCGGTCTGCAGGCCGTCGGACGACGTCGTGTGCATGTGCAGGTCGCCCTTGAGGTCCTCGAGCGTGATCAGCTCCGGCAGGGCGGGCGGGTCCGACATCGCGGCCTCCAGCTCGCCGCGCCCCTCGCGCAGCTCGGGCGGGATCCACGGCAGCCCGAGCCGCTCGTAGACCGACTCCTCGCTCGCGCAGCGGGTCGTCTCGCCCGTCTCGTCGTCGAGGATCCCGTACTCGGAGATGTGCAGGCCGCGCCGGACCGAGCTCTCGCGCAGGGCCACGTTGTGGGCCTTGGAGCCCGTGAAGTGCTGGAGCACGTTGCCGAACTGGTCGGGCTCGACGACCTTGAGGTCGATCTTCATGCCGGTGTGCGTCGTCACGCGCGCGCCCGCGTCGCCCGACTGCTGCACGGACTCCACGAGCTCGAGCTCCCCGAGCGTCCGCGCGAGCGCCTTCGGGTCGCTGGCGGTGGCGATGATGTCGAGATCCTTGACGGAGTCGGCGCGGCGGCGCAGCGAGCCGGCCGCCTCGACGCGGTCGGAGGCGGGATGCGCGCGCAGCGCGGCCAGCACCTCCTGCGCGATCGCCTCGGCGCGGGAGAGCACGACGCGTGGCGCCGGCCCTCCGGCCGCCTCGTACGCGGCCAGCGTCTCCTTGAGCTGCGTCTCCGCCTTCAGCCCGAAGCCGCGCAGCTCCCTGATCGTGCCCGCCTCCAGCGCCGCCCGCAGGGCGTCGAGCGAGTCGATCCCGAGCTCGTCGTACAGCCGGCGCACCCGCTTGGGGCCGACGCCCGGAAGGCGCACGAGCTCGATCAGGCCGGGCGGGAACTTGGCGCGCAGCTTCACGAGCGCCGGGATGTCGCCGGTCTCGTCGAGCGCGCGCAGCTTCTCCTCGAGCGTCTTGCCGATGCCCGGCACCGACGTCACGCGTCCCTCGCGCGACATCGCGACGATCGAGACGGAGGACTCGCGCACGGCCTTGGCCGCGTTGCGGTAGGCGATCACGCGGTAGGAGACCGCGCCGTCGAGCTCGTAGAGGTCGCCGAGCTCGTCGAGCGCGGCGGCGATCTGGGCGTTCGTCAGGTCGGCCATGCGAGTTCCGTAGGCTACGCGGCCGCGCAATGACCGGCCTTGCCTGGATCGTCGTCCCGACCTACAACGAGGCCGCCAACCTCGGGCCGCTGGTGCGCGGCGTGCGCGAGTCGGCGCCCGACGCGATGATCCTCGTCGTCGACGACGACTCGCCCGACGGCACCGGCGCGCTGGCCGAGCAGCTCGCGGCCGCGGACCCGCACGTCGAGGTCCTGCACCGCCCCGGCAAGGCCGGGCTCGGCCTCGCCTACGTGAACGGCTTCGCGCACGCCCTGCGCAGCGGCGCCGGCTACGTCGTCGAGATGGACGCCGACCTCTCGCATGACCCGCGCGACCTGCCGCGGCTGCTCGCGGCCGCCGAGGCGGGCGCCGACCTCGTGCTCGGCTCCCGCTACGTCGCCGGCGGCGGAGTCGAGGACTGGGACCTGCTGCGGCGCGTGCTCTCGCGCGGCGGCTGCCGCTATGCGCGCTCCGTGCTCGGCGTCGGCGTGCGCGACCTCACCGGCGGCTTCAAGTGCTTCCGCGCCGACACGCTGCGCGAGATCGACTTCGAGACGGTGCGCTCGGAGGGCTACGCGTTCCAGGTCGAGCTGACCTACCGCGCGCTCGCGCGCGGCCTGCGCGTCGAGGAGGTCCCGATCACGTTCCGCGACCGCAGCGCCGGCGACTCGAAGATGTCGGCGCGGATCGCGCTCGAGGCGATCTGGCTGGTTCCCGCGCTGCGGATCGCCCGCCGTCGCGACGGGCTCCCGGAGGCTCCCGGCTCAGGAGAACCCGGGACCCTGCCGATCCCAGAGGCATGAGAACCGAACAGCTCGCGGTCGTCCAGGGGTGGGCGGACACGCGCCGCTCGCTGCGGCGCTGGAACGCGTCCCCCGCCGTCGTCCTGCGCCCGTGGGCCATCGCCAGCCTCGCCGTCGGTGTGCTGCTGCTCGCCGCCACCTGGGCGGTCGCGACGATGACGACGCCCGACGCCTCGGGCGCCGAGTTCCCCGGCGTCACGTACCACGCGACGGTCGAGGACTACGGCTTCGTGCTGTTCCGCAACGGGCTCGTGCTCGCGCTGCACTCGCTCGCGTGCGTGGCCGGGTTCATGGCGGGCTCGTCGCTGCCGCAGGTCGCCGAGGGCTACAACGGCGTCTGGCGCCGGATCCACGAGCTGGCCGGGCCGCTGGCGATCGCGTTCGTCGGCGCCGCCACGCTGTTCTCGCTCTTCACGCAGGCCTACTCGCTCGGCAGCCACGCCTCGACGCTGGCCGCCGACCTCGGCATCTCCCCGCTGATGCTCGTGATCGGCATCCTGCCGCACGCGCTCCCGGAGCTGTTCGCGCTGTTCCTGCCGCTCGCGGCATGGACGCTGGCGAGCCGCGCCAAGCGCTGGGAGGAGCTGCTCGCCGCCACCTTCGTCACCACGGCGATCGCGATCCCGATCCTGCTGCTGGCGGGTGCGGTCGAGGTCTGGGTCTCGCCCCGGCTGCTGCTCGCGCTCGGCGCTTAGGCACTTCATTTAGACGCGCCTAGGGGTCTGACCCCTCGCTATACTTTTTGAAGCGAACTTCGAAGAGGAGACGGAATGGCCGGCAGCATCACCGAAGTCACCGACAGCAGCTTCCAGGCCGAGGTCATCGAGTCCGACACCCCGGTGCTCGTCGACTTCTGGGCTCCCTGGTGCGGTCCCTGCCGCCTCGTCGCGCCCGTCCTGGAGGAGATCAACGCCGAGCGCGAGGACCTCCGGATCGTGAAGCTCAACATCGACGACAACCAGCAGACGGCCGCGGCCTACGGGATCATGGCGATCCCGACGATGCTGGTCTTCCGCAACGGCCAGGAGGCCGCGCGGATCCAGGGCGCCATGCCCAAGAAGCGCATCGAGGCGCAGATCGAGCCGGTGCTCACCGCCTAGCGGGCGGCGGCACCACGCATCGAGCGCTGCACGACGGGCCAGCCCGCCTTGCGGCGGTCGTGGAAGTCCACGCGGTTCCACTCGTCCCAGCCGTAGCCGTTGGTGGAGACCGCGGCCTCTCCGGCCGGGGTGAGGTCGATCCCGAGCCGGCCGACCTTCAGCGTGTCGACGCTGCCGTCGGCCTTCGGGACCCAGACCTGGCGGCTGGAGGGATCGGTGAACGTGAGCATCGCCCACGGGATCCGCAGCTCGACGACATTGCCGCCGCCGGCGACCGTCACGCGGTCGTCGAAGGCGCGCGCCTTCGGGTCGGCGGTCCCCCAGCGCAGCGCGGAGATGTCGAGCGTCTCCGTCGGGCGCCTCTCGCCCGTGCGCGGCACCGTGTAGGGCCGATTGAGCATCAGCTTCGGGCGCACCCAGGCGCCGCTGCCGGGCTCCAGGTCGGCCTCCTCGACCGGCACGTAGGGGCGCGCCAGCCCGTACAGGAAGCCGATCGGATCGGTCCAGGCCGCCTCGTGCAGCACGGCCTTGCGGCCCGGGCCGAGCGAGATCGCGACGTCGGCGTCCGGTGAGACGCCGGGACGGCCCGGGAGGCCCTGGTTGCCGCCGGGGCGCACGTCGAAGCCGAGCTGCACGGCCTTCTCGCCCGAGCGGCGGACGAGCAGGTAGAGCCAGTTGGCGTCGTGCGTGGCGCGCACCTCGCGCACCGTGCCGCCGCCCTCGTAGATCTGCTGGGACTGCGTGCGCGTCCACTCCTCGGCGGAGCCGTCGGCGGTCACGGCCGCCTGCTTGCCCGCCTCGGCGGCGACGAGGCCGAACTGCTCCTCGTTGGTGAGCGCGTTCTGCCACAGCGGCCGGCGGTCCTCCGGCTTCTCCATGTCCATCGTGTTCCAGGTGCGCTTGAACCACTCGTCCGTGTAGGAGAACAGCAGCCCGCCGGCCATCTTCTGGCGCTCGATCGCCCCGAGCATGTCGGCGTCCATGCGGCCCGTCTCCTGCTCGGGGTGGTCGCCCTGGTCGCGGCCGAGTGGGCCGAGGTGCGCGGAGCCGATCCCGGTCGGCACGCCGAACTCGGTGATCATCACGGCCTGCCCCTTGTGGTGGGCGCGCAGGTGCATGGCGTCCACAGACACCATGTCCTCCTTGTCCATCGGCTCCTCGGGGTGCTCGAGCGGGTCGGTGGTGAGCCAGTTGGTGAACGTCAGCGGGCGGCTCCAGCCGCGCTGCGCCTCGAGCGTCGCGAGGTGGTCCAGGCGCGCGGCGAGCCAGCTCTCGGTGCGCGTCGCGCCCTCGGTGGAGGCGATGTAGCGGCCCTGATAGGCCGGCGCTCCGGGCTGGCGGCGATCGTTGTTGCGCGTCGCGTACGGGTCCCACTCGACGCCCGGCGACCAGGCGAGCAGCCAGCGCGCGACGTCGGTCCGGTAGCGGCCGCTCGCGTGGCCGGGCCGCTCGGGCAGCGTCGCGTCGCCGTGCACGGCTGCGACGGCGTCGGCGATCTCGCGGTCGAACTCCGCG
>DATFQI010000099.1:0-2193 GCA_035264365.1 Solirubrobacteraceae bacterium | reverse complement strand
AGCCGCCGCTGTCCGCGAACGGCAACGGCGCTGGGTGGGGGTGGGGATTCTCCTCCATATCGCGTGCCGCCGCGGCACGCGAGATGGATCGCTTTCGGCCCGACGGAATCGCATCCATCGGCGTGCTGCAGTGGCACGCCGACTGGACGCAGCCTGCGCGGGCGGCTCCCTCGCGTCCCCACCCAGCCGCCGTTGACGTCCGCCTCGCGCCACGCCCCCGGTACCGTGGCAACGAGATGACCGACGTGCTCGCAGGCCTGATCCAGGCCTCGCCGTTCTACCTGCTGGTGGCGTTCGTGGTGCTGCGCGCCCGGACGCTGGCCCGGGAGGGCCGGCCGGTCCCGAGCTACCGGCTCGCGCTGATCGCGGCCGGCGTCGCGGTCGGGATCGCGGCGGACATGCCCCCCGTCGGCACGGCGAGCGAGGAGCGGCTCAGCGTCCACATGCTCCAGCACATGCTGATCGGGGACCTGGCGGCGTTCCTGATCGTGATCGGCATGACGGGACCGCTGCTGCAGCCGATCCTGGTCAAGCCTGGGATCCGGCGCCTCAGGTGGCTCGCGCACCCGCTGGTCGCCGTCCCGCTGTGGATCACCGTGTACTACGCATGGCACCTGCCCGCGCTCTACCAGGCCGCGCTGCACTCCAACGTCGTCCACGCGACCGAGCACGCGACGATGTTCACCGCCGGCCTCGCGCTCTGGATGGGCCTGCTCGGCCCGCTGCCCAAGCCCACCTGGTTCGGCAACGCCGCCGGGCTCGCCTACGTGATCGTGGTGCGCTTCGCCGGCACGGTGATCGCCAACGTCTTCCTCTGGTCGAGCTCGCCGTTCTACCCCGACTACGTCGCGCTCGCGCGCGCGCACGGGATCGACGCGGCCGAGGATCAGAGCCTTGCCGGCGCGATCTGGATGGTCGAGGGCTCGGTGGTGACGATCTGCGTCCTGGGCTGGCTGTTCGTGCGCTGGATGCGCCAGGGGGAGGAGGCGCAGGAGCTCGTCGAGTACGCGAGCGCCCGCGGCGTCGAGCTCGACCCGGCGCGGGCGCGCAGGGCGGTCGCGGCGGGTGCGGGCGCGCGGCTGCGCGCCCGGCTGGACTCAGAAGACCGCGCGCCCGACCACGACCGCGACGCCGATGACGGCGGCGACCGCGAGCACGTAGAGCAGGAAGCGGAAGGCCTCCGCCTCCGACCGCAGCGGGTTGATCACAGGATGTAGACGGTCAGGTAGACGATCACCCACATCACGTCGACGAAGTGCCAGTAGATGCCCGGCACCTCGACGCCACGATGCTGCTCGGGCGTGAAGTGCCCGCGGAACGCCCGGATCGTCGTGAACAGCAGCAGCGTGAGGCCGATGAAGACGTGCGCGCCGTGCAGGCCCGTCAGGCCGTAGAAGATCGTCCCCTGGGCGCTGTCCTGCGGCGAAAAGCCGATGTGGACGTACTCGTTGATCTGGATGAACAGGAACGTGGCGCCGAGCAGGAAGGTGGTCGTGATGCCCGCCTGCAGGGCGAAGCGGTTCCCGTGCTTGGCGCCCTCGAGCGCCCAGTGCACCGTCAGTGACGAGGAGACGAGGATGCACGTGTTCACCAGCGCGATCAGCTTCGGCAGCTCGGTGCCCTCGGCCGGCCACTCCGCGCCCCCCACGACCCTGATGAAGAAGTAGGCCGTGAAGAAGGCCCCGAAGACCATGATCTCCGAGATGATGAAAAGCAGCATGCCGAGCAGCTGCGGCTCGACGCGCGAGGAGTGGTTGGCCTCCGGTGGGCCGTGATGGTGCTCCTCGTGGTGGCCGGCGCCGGCGGCGTGCGCGCCGATCGAGGCGGCTTCCATCAGTGGTCCCTCCCGCGAGTCCTGATGTCCTCGCGACGACCGCCGATCGCCGCCTGGCTGCGTCCTCGACCCTTGAAATCCCAGAGGGATTCCTGCGGATCTGCGTCCTTGCCAGCCGCCGCCGGCGGCCGTTCGAGAACACCACGACTCACGTGAGGAACCACTAGGCCTCTGCGCCCGCGGGCTGGGAGTCGGGGGAGGACTCGATGTGCTCGACGGGCTTGTTGGTGGCGCTCTCGATGCGCTCCACGAGCTTGTCGGCCATCCACTGCGAGCTGCCGGCGGGCAGCGTCGAGACCACGATCTCGGAGATGTGGAAGTACTGGGCCGCGTTCATCGCCGCCGTGTAGGGGTCCGGG
>DATFQI010000098.1:0-5498 GCA_035264365.1 Solirubrobacteraceae bacterium | reverse complement strand
ACGCTCCACGCCGCGCAGCCCGCGCTCGCCTCGCTCAACGCCTCGTTCCCGCCGCTGCGCGCGTTCACCGCCGACATCCGCCCGGGCGTGCGCTCGTCCGAGGCTGCGCTGGACGCCTCGATCCCGCTCGTGCGCCAGCTGCGCGGCCTCGTCTCGCCTGACGAGCTGCGCGGGCTGGCCGCCGACCTGCGCCCGACCGTCCCCGCACTCGCCCGCTTCACGCGCGAGAGCATCCCGCTGGCGCTGGAGAACCGCCAGCTGGCGAGCTGCCAGAACGAGGTCGTCGTGCCATGGGCGCACGACAAGGTCGAGGACAAGCAGTTCCCGGCCGAGGGCCCGGTGTACTCCGAGGCGCCGAAGGCGTTCCCGGGCCTCGCGGGCGAGAGCCGCTCCGGCGACGCCAACGGCCAGTGGTTCCGCGTGCTGGCCGCGGGCGGCACCAACCTCGTGCAGCTCGCGCCGGACACGTTCGGCACGACCACGAACCCGATCCTGGGCGCCAACCCGCCGAAGCCGAAGGCGCGCCCGCCGCTGGACGAGAAGCAGCCGTGCGAGAACCAGCAGACGCCGGACCTGCGCAGCCAGCCGGTCGACCCGCCGAACCAGTGGAAGGCGGACACGGGCTCGCAGGCGTTCAAGGACCGCTACGCGCTCGCCAAGGGCCGCGCCGTCGACTGGCTCAAGGGCCAGCTCAAGCGCGAGAAGCTCACGGACAAGCTGAAGGTCACCGACGAGGACGCCACGCAGGGCCTGATCGACTCGATCGCGGGGAAGACGCCGTGACCGCGATCCGCAAGCACTTCAAGGACTTCGTCGCCGTGATCGGGCTGATCGTGATCGCGGCCGGCGTCTCCGCCTACATCCTCAGCAACCAGCGGCTGCGGTTCCCGATCATCCAGGACAAGCCGTACGTGCTGAAGGCGGAGTTCCAGACCGCCCAGGCCGTGATCGCCGGCCAGGGCCAGACCGTGCGCGTGGCGGGCGTGCGGATCGGCGACATCGGCGACGTCGAGCTCGAGGACGGCCGCGCGATCGTCCGGATGGACATCGACGCGGAGTACAAGGACATGATCCACACGGACGCGACCGCGCTGCTGCGTCCCAAGACGGGCCTGAAGGACATGTTCATCCAGCTCGACCCCGGCACCGACGACGCGCCGGTGGCCAAGGAGAACTGGACGATCCCGGTCGACGCCACGAGCCCGGACGTCAACCCGGACGAGATCCTCTCGACGCTGGACTCCGACACGCGCGATTACCTGCGACTCCTGATCTCCGACGCCGGCCGCGGGCTGAAGGGCCGCAACGGCGACCTGCGCGACCTCTTCCGCCGCTTCGAGCCGACGCACAAGGACCTCGCCGCCGTCAACGGCGCGATCGCCGAGCGCCGCACGAACCTGCGGCGGCTGATCACGTCGCTGAACAAGCTCAACGGCGAGCTGGCGAGCCACGACGACGACGTCGCCGGGCTCGTGACGGCGTCCTCGGCGGTGATGCGCTCGTTCGCCTCGGAGGAGCAGAACATCTCCGCCGCCGTCGCCGAGCTGCCGAGCACGCTGCGGCAGACGACGTCGTCGCTCGGCCAGGTGCAGCGCTTCGCCGACGTGCTCGGCCCGACCGTCGAGCGCCTGCGCCCGGCCGCCCGCGCGCTCGATCCGGCCAACGAAGCCGTCCGGCCGTTCGCGAAGGAGGCCACGCCGCTACTGGCCAATGACATCCGCCCGTTCGTCAAGGAGGCGCGCCCGCTCGTCCGCGACCTGCGGCCCGCCTCGGTGCAGCTCGCCGACGCCGCGCCCGGCCTGACGCGCACGTTCAAGCAGCTCAACAACTTCTTCAACCTGCTCGCCTACAACCCGAACGGCCGCGAGGACCCGGGGAACGCCGCGCGCCAGGAGGGCTACCTGTTCTGGGTCGCCTGGGCCCAGCACATGGCGATCCAGCTGTTCTCGACGTCCGACGCCAACGGCGTGTTCCGCCCGGTCACGATCGCGGCGCCCTGCGCCACGATCGAGCAGACGATCACGGACCAGCCCGAGCTCGAGTTCCTGTCGATGCTCACGCCGATCCTCACCGACTCCAAGGCCTGCGCGACGAAGTAGATGAACAAGGCCGTCCCCTCACTCCCCCGCATCATCGTGATGGTCGTCTTCGCGCTGTCCTGCTTCGGGCTGCTGCTGTTCCTGTGGCTGTCCTTCGGTGGTCCGGTGCCGCTGAAGCCGAAGGGCTACCAGGTCAAGATCGACTTCCCGGAGGCCACCACGCTCGCGCAGGAGGCCGATGTGCGCGTCGCCGGCGTGCCGGTCGGCAAGGTCCGCAAGGTCGAGGTCGGCGACGGCACCAACCGCACCGTCGCGACGGTCGAGCTGGAGCGCCGCTACGCGCCCCTGCGCACCGACGCGCGGGCGATCCTGCGCCAGAAGACCTTGCTCGGTGAGACCTACGTGGAGCTGACCCCGGGCACGTCGAAGGAGACGGTCCCGGAGGGCGGCGAGCTCCCGGACGGCCAGGTCAAGCCGACCGTCGAGCTCGACGAGATCTTCGACTCGCTGGACCCGTCGACGCGCGCGGCGTTCAAGGGCTGGCAGACCGAGCTGGCCAAGGGCATCAAGGGCCGCGGTCGCGACTTCAACGACGCGATCGGCACGCTGCCCGGCTTCGCCTCCGACGGCGCCGACGTGCTCGCCGTGCTGGACTCCCAGGAGGGCGCGGTGCACCGGCTCGTCAAGAACACCGGCGTGGTGTTCGGCGCGCTGACCCAGGACGAGGCGCAGCTGCGCAACCTGATCACGGGCTCCAAGGCGACGTTCGACGCGACGGCCTCGAAGTCGGATGATTTAGCCGAGACGATCCGGATCTTCCCGACCTTCCTGAAGGAGTCCAAGCTCGCGCTGGCCCGGGTGCAGACGTTCTCGACCGACACGAACCCGCTGATCACCGACCTGCGCCCCGTCGCCCGCGACCTGCAGCCGACGCTGCGCGACGTGCGCGCGCTGGCGCCGGACCTCGAGGCGTTCTTCCGCAACCTCGACCCGGTGATCACGGCCTCCAAGACCGGCATGCCGGCGACGCGCGAGGTGCTCGCGGGCGCCCAGCCGCTGCTCGGGGAGCTCGGGCCGTTCCTGTCGCAGATCAACCCGATCTTCAAGTACTTCGAGGCCTCGCAATGGCAGGTCGCCGACTTCCTCAACTACGGAGCCGCGGCGCTGTCGGCCAAGACGGCTTCGCCGGGAGGCGGCACGGGCCACTACCTGCGCCAGTTCGGGCCGCTCGGCGCCGAGAGCGTCTCGATCTGGAAGGAGCGCGCCCCGACCAACCGCGGCAACTCCTACTTCCAGCCGCTCAGCCTCGCGGCGTCCAAGGACGACGGCGGCAAGGCCTACGACAAGTACAAGATCACGGGCCAGTTCGACTGCGCGAACTCGGGCGAGAAGCCCGCGCCGACCAACGGCGACCCGGGCTGCGTGGTCCAGAACCACAACCCGTTCGACCCGGACTACCGGTTCTCGTTCAACGGCAAGAAGCTCGAGGGCGCCTTCCCGCACGTCGAGGCCGACGACTACTCCAAGCCCGGCTCCGGCGCGAGCGCCGAGCAGTCGAACCGCTGAGAGCGGGCTACGCCGCGGCCGCGGCCCTGCGCGCCCCGGCCTGCGAGAAGCCCTCGAGCACGGCGTCCGCGAGCTGGCGCTTGCCGCTGAACTGCAGGTCGCCGCTGCCGCCGCCGCCCGGACCGAGCGCGGCCACCCACGCCGACACGGGGCCACTGACGCGGGCGTCGGGCTCCGCCTCGGCCTGCGCGAGCTCGGTGATCTCGACTTGACCGCCGTTCAGCGCGAGCTGGTAGCGCCGCTCGGGCAGGTCGCCGCGCGCGTCGACCACGAGCTCGACGGTGCCCGAGACGCCCTCGGGCGGTGTGAGCATGCCGGGCGCGAGCCGGAAGATCGCGCCGATGTTCACGTCCTCACCCGGACGCGGGGCGCCCCAGGTCCAGTCGTAGCCCCAGCGGGCGAGCGCGCCGAGCACCGGCATCAGCTCGCGCGAGCGCTCCGTCAGCTCGTAGTCCACGCGCGGCGGCACCTCGCGGTAGCGCTGGCGCGTGAGCAGGCCGTCGGCGACCATCCGGTTCAGGCGCGAGCGCAGCTGCTCGGTCGAGATGCCGGGCAGCACGCGCTGCAGCTCGACGAAGCGGCGCGGGCCGGCGGCCAGGTCGCGGATGATCAGCAACGTCCACTTGTCGCCGACCAGGTCGAGAGCCCTGGCGTCGGGTGCCCACTGGTCGTACGGGTGGCGCTTAGGGGGCGGTACTGGGGGCAAGGTCGATACTCCTCCGGGATCGCGCGGACCTGAGGAGGTCGCGGTGGCGTGAGAATAACCGCTCTCGCGGCGGTCGGTTTGATTTCCTGGACATTCGGCGGATGCAGACAGACTCCGTTCCGGTCGATGGAACTCCCGCAAGTTTCCTCATGCGGGAGCGTTTTGAGGGAACGAATCGGGCGGGAGCGTCCGTGGTTCTAAGCAAGGGACGGATTGATGGGCGACGTGATCAGGCTGGCCGAGCGCAGGGCGGCGCGAGAGGCACGGGAGGCAGGGCACCGTGTGGCGCCGGCGCGCGTCGAGTTCCTGTTCGACCTCTGCTGTCCGTTCTCGTACCTGGCCGCCGAGCGCGTCGACCGGATCTTCGACGAGGTGGTCTGGACGCCGGCCTCGACCTCGGCCCTCTGCTGCGGCTCGCTGGCCTGCGATGCCGACGCGCTCGCCGACTACCGGCTGAGCGCCGAGCGGCGCGCGCTGGAGCTGCGGCTGCCGCTGATCTGGCCCGAGCGCTTCCCGGAGGAGGTCCCGGCCGCGATGCGCGCCGCGCACTACGCCGCCGAGCAGGGGCGCGGGGCGGCGTTCGTGCTCGCCGCGGGCCGGCTGGCCTTCTGCGGCGGCTTCGACCTGGACGACCCCGAGCTGCTGGCCGAGGCGGCCGCGGCGGCGGGGATCGACATGCAAGGCTGGTTGCACGCGCTCGGCGAGGTGACCCGGGACGGCGAGATCGACGCCGCCGGGCGGGCCCTGCTCGCCGCCGGAGCGGACCGGCTGCCCGCGCTGCGGGTCGGCGAGCTGCTCTTCTGGGGCGAGCACCGCATCGACGAGGCGGCGGCCGCGGCGCGTCACCTGGCCGCTCGCGCGGCCGGCGCTACGGGCTGACGAGCCCGGCGAGGATGCGCTCGTTGAGCTCCTCCTCGGGGGCCTGACCGGCGTCCCGGATCTCGGGCAGGATCGGATCCTCGCGGTCGGACTCGTGCAGGAGCAGCTCGAGGTCGGCGGCGAAGGCGTCAGTGTTCTCTTTCCTCTCCATGACACCGGACGGTAGTCCGACGCCCGAGCGGCTCCCAGGGCCGCCGGGCGGCACACCCCCCGATCGGCGGGGGTAGATTCCGGCGCCATGACGACCGAGGCCGAAGCCACCCAGACCATCCACGGCGGCCGGATGGTCGCGCGCCGCCTGAAGGCCT
>DATFQI010000097.1:0-7562 GCA_035264365.1 Solirubrobacteraceae bacterium | reverse complement strand
CGGAGCGCTCGAGCGCAAGCTTGCGCGCGCTGCTCCGGGAGCACGTGACGTCGCCCCAGCCACGGGACGGCTCGAGCGACGATGGATCCCGCGCGAGCGCCTGCAAGCCCGGTCGCAGGAGCGTGCAGGTGCGTGGATTTGCGGCCGGACCGGTCAGACTGCTCGGAAGATGAACTTCCGCTCGCTCTACCAGCACGGCTTCGCGCGGGTCGCTGCGTGCACCGGTCACACCGCGCTGGCCGACCCGGCGGCCAACGCGCAGACCGTGCTGCGGCTCGCGCGCGACTGCTCCGGCGAGGGCGTGGCGGTGGCGGTCTTCCCCGAGCTGTGCCTGACCGGCTACTCGATCGACGACCTGCTGCTGCAGGACGCCGTGCTCGACGACGTCGAGGCCGCCGTCGAGGAGGTCGCGCAGGGCAGCGCGGACCTGCTCCCGCTGGTCGTGATCGGCGCGCCGCTGCGCTACCGCCACCGCCTCTACAACTGCGCCGTCGCGATCCACCGCGGGCGCGTGCTCGGCGTCGTGCCGAAGACCTACATCCCGACCTACCGCGAGTTCTACGAGGGTCGCCAGATCGCGTCCGGCATGTGGGAGAGCGGGACGATGCGGCTCGGCGGCGCCGACGTGCCGTTCGGCACCGACCTGCTGTTCGAGGCCGAGGACGTGCCCGGGCTCGTGGTCCACGCCGAGGTCTGCGAGGACATGTGGGTGCCGATCCCGCCGAGCGCCGAGGCGGCGCTGGCCGGTGCGACCGTGCTGCTCAACCTCTCCGGCAGCCCGATCACGATCGCGCGGGCGGAGACCCGCAAGCTGCTCTGCCGCTCCGCGTCGCAGCGCTGCGTCGCCGCCTACGTCTATGCGGCCGCCGGCCGCGGTGAGTCGACGACGGACCTCTCCTGGGACGGGCAGACGACGATCTACGAGAACGGCCTGCTGCTGGCCGAGACCGACCGCTTCCCGGAGGGCGAGCGGCGCGGGGTCGCCGACGTCGACCTCGACCTGCTGCGCCAGGAGCGCATGCGGATGGGGACCTTCGACGACAACTGGGGCGCGCACGGGCGCGAGTTCCGCCGCGTCGGCTTCGAGTTGGCCCCACCGGCGGAGGACCTCGGGCTCCGGCGCACCGTCGAGCGCCAGCCGTTCGTGCCCGCCGACCAGGAGCGGCTCGACCTCGACTGCTACGAGGCCTACAACATCCAGGTCGCGGGCCTGATGCAGCGGCTGCAGGCGATCGGCGGCCCGAAGATCGTGATCGGCGTCTCGGGCGGCCTGGACTCGACGCAGGCGCTGATCGTCGCCGCGCAGGCGATGGACCGCCTCGGGCGCCCGCGCTCCGACGTGCTCGCCTTCACGCTGCCCGGCTTCGCCACGGGCGAGACCACCAAGGGCAACGCACACCGCCTGATGAGCGCGCTCGGCGTCACGGTGGAGGAGATCGACATCCGCCCGACCGCGGAGCTGATGCTCAAGGAGATCGGGCATCCGTACGCGGACGGGGAGCCCGTCTACGACGTGACGTTCGAGAACGTGCAGGCGGGCCTGCGCACGGACTACCTGTTCCGGCTCGCCAACCAGCGCGGCGGGATCGTGCTCGGGACCGGCGACCTGTCGGAGCTCGCGCTCGGCTGGGCGACCTACGGGGTCGGCGACCAGATGAGCCACTACAACGTCAACGCGGGTGTCCCGAAGACGCTGATCCAGCACCTGATCCGCTGGGTCGTCTCGAGCGGCCAGTTCGAGGACGAGGTCGGCGAGGTGCTCATGGAGATCCTCGGCACCGAGATCAGCCCCGAGCTCGTCCCGGGGGAGGAGCTGCAGTCGACCGAGGGGAAGATCGGCCCCTACGCGCTGCACGACTTCTTCCTCTTCTACACGCTGCGCTACGGCTTCCGGCCGTCGAAGATCGCGTTCCTGTGCGAGCGCGCCTGGCAAGGCGACGAGTACGAGCTGCCCGAGATCCGGCGCTGGCTGGAGGTCTTCGTGCGGCGCTTCTTCGCCTTCGCGCAGTTCAAGCGCTCGGCGCTGCCCAACGGGCCGAAGGTCAGCGCCGGCGGGGCGCTCTCGCCGCGCGGCGAGTGGCGCGCGCCGTCGGACGGGAACGCCGAGGCATGGCTGCGCGACCTCGCCCGCATCGACGACGAAGGGTGAGCCCGTCCTGAGAACCGGGTAGGTTCGTGCCCTGAAGAGGGTGCCTCGGGAGGGCACTTGTCGACAGGGGAGGGTTGTGATGACCCATCAACTCCGCGCCGCGGCGGTTCTCGCGGCGCTCGCGGCGATTGCCGCGCTACCGGCGGCGGCGTCCGCGCATCCCGTGGACTGCAGGGGGTTCGAGCTCGAGGCGGCGCCCAGCGGCGAGCGCTACATCGACTGGGGCGGCGGCAGCGACGGCTGCGTGACCGCGGCCTCGGAGAAGGCCTCGGTGCGCGATGCCGCCCCGCCGATGAACTCGTTCGCGGCCGGCGATCGGCCGGAGGGCTCGTTCAAGGCGGTCGGGCACGACCCGCTGCGCAACCGTGGCATGAACGCGGCGATCGCGGTCCACAGGGACTACGCCTATGTCGGCAGCCGCACCGACGGCGGTCACGCGGGCCAGCCGCAGGGCGGGCTGATGGTGGTCGACGTCGCCCAGCCGAGCAATCCCCGGCTGGTGGCCGGGCCACTCGATCCCCACGCCGGCGAGTCCACGCGCGAGCTGCGGGTGTGGGGCGAGAAGGGCCTGCTGCTCGTGCTCAACACCAACTGCGGCGTCGGCGCAGGGCTGCACCACTGCACGGCGCCGTCGATCAGCAACCTGCGCTTCTACGACATCAACGGGCGCAACGCCGAGCGGCCGAAGCTGCTGCACGAGCTGACGATCGACACGCACGAGTTCTTCCTCTGGGTCGATCCGAAGAAGGCAAGCCGGGCGCTGGTCTTCGCCGGCAACGCGAGCTCGACGTGCGGCACGCGCGGCGGCGCCCCGAGCTGCCCGTTCTCCGTCTGGGACATCTCCGCGGTGCCGAGCGGCGGGTCGCCCGCGACGCTCTACAGCGGCCCCTACCCGTACACCCGCTACCCGGCGGCGCCGGAGCCGGTGCTCAAGCCGACCGGCGGCCTGCACTCGCTGACGATCTCCAACGACGGCAGCGAGGCGTTCTTCGCGCTGCTGACCGGCGGCTTCGCGATCGCGGACGTGTCGGACTTCGCCGACCGCGCGCCGTTCCCGGTGCCGCGGCCGATCACGCGCAACGACGCGCGGCCGACCTGGGCGGGCCCCGGCGCCCACAGCGCCGTGCGGCTGTGGGGCCGTGACTGGGCGTGGGTCTCCGACGAGGTCTACGGCTCGGCGACCGGGCCCGACCATGGCTGCCCGTGGGGCTGGGCGAGGATGATCGACGTCTCCGACCCGCAGGCCCCGACGGTCGAGGCCGAGTACCGCGAGCCCGAGAACGACCCGGACACGTGCGCCGAGTTCAACCCGCCGCGCACCTCCTACTCGGCCCACAACCCGACGCTGACGCCGCACATCGCGTTCAGCACGTGGCACTCGAGCGGGCTGCAGGCGGTCTCGCTCGACGACCCGCGGCGTCCGTACCAGCTGGCCGAGTTCACGCCCAAGCCGCTGAAGTCGGTGCTGCTGGAGGACGGCCGGCTCTCCTCCGACGCGGACACAGGCCGCAACGAGAAGGTCGTGATGTGGAGCTACGCGGTCGTCAAGGACGGCCTCATCTACGTCGTCGACCTCCGCAACGGGCTCTACGTGCTCGAGTACCGCGGGCCGCACCAGAGCGAGGTCAGCCGCATCCGGTTCCTCGACGGCAACTCCAACCAGGGCGACGCGCTCTGCTACGACCCGGTCGGGCAGGCCCCGAAGGGCTGCGGCTGACCGGTCAGCCCGCCCGCAGCAGCGTCGCGCCGCGGCGCAGCACGAGGGCGACCGCGCCGAGCACCTCGGCGCGGTCGCCGAGGGCGCCCGGGAGGACGGTGACGTCGTCGGCCGCGGAGCGGACGGCGCCGCGTCGCAGGGCGGCGGCGAGCGGGTCGAGCAGCAGCTCTCCCGCGGCCGCGAGGTCGCCGCCGACGACGACGCGCTCGGGGTTGAGCAGGTTGCAGAGGGTCGCCACGGCGCCGCCGATGGTGGCTCCGGCGTCCCCGATCGCGCGGGCGCAGCCCGCGTGGCCGCCGCGGGCGGCGGCGATCACGCCGGGCAGCGTCGGCTCGGCGAGCGTGCCGCGCAGCGAGGCGAGGATCGCGTCGGAGCCCGCCAGCGTCTCGAGGCAGCCGCGGTTGCCGCAGCGGCAGATCGGGCCGTCCGGGGCGATGATCGTGTGGCCGATCTCGCCGGCCGTGCCGCCGCTGCCGCCGTAGGGGCGGCCGCGTACGATCAGGCCCGCGCCGATGCCCGTGGCGAGCTTGAGGTAGGCGAGGTCCCCGGCGCCGCGGCCGGCGCCCCACATCCACTCGCCGAGCGCGCCGAGGCTCGCGTCGTTCTCGACCTCGACGGGGTGGCCGAGCGCCTCGGACATCGCGTCGGCGGCGCGCACGCCGACCCACCCGGGGAGGATCGTCGAGTCGCCGAGCTCGCCGGTGGGGCGGTGGACCGGGCCGGGCAGGCCCATGCCGACGCCGGCGACGTCCTCGCCGCGCGCGCCCGTCTCCTCGAGCACCTCGCCGACGAGCCGGGTCGCGCGCGCGATCGCCTCGGCGGCGGGCAGGTCGGCGTCGAGCGGCTCGTGGCGCTCCGCGAGCACGCGGTGGGCGAGGTCGGCGAGCGCGACCCGCAGGTGGCGCTTGCCGAAGTCCAGGCCGAGCGCCACGCCCGCCGCCCGGTCGAGCGCCACCAGCACCGGCGGGCGGCCGACCGCTCCGCGGGGCGCCGTGTCGCCGGGCGGCTCGACGACGAGCCGCTCCTCCTGCAGCTCCGTGATGACCGCGGACACGGTCGAGGGGGCGAGCGCGGTCCGGCGCGCCAGCTCGGCGCGCGAGGTCGGCCCGGTCGAGGCGAGCACGCCGAACACGCGGGCGCGGGCGCTGAGTCTCGTGGGGTCGGAGCGCTGCATGCCGGTCCGGATCTTGACGGTTTTGCCAGTGACGTACGAACTCCTGCGCTTTGAACCGCCTTGACACCGTGGAATACTTCGAAATCGCACAAACCGGGGAGAAGAGGGGACACGTGATGGGTCGTATACGCCTGCGGTCGGTGAGGGGTGCGGTGGCGCTGCTCGCGCTCGCCGTCGTCGTCGCCGTGCCGAGCACCGGCATCGCCGGCAAGTCCAAGCAGCCGCAGGCCGGCAAGCCGCGCATGGAGCACGGCTGTGCCCGGATCGAGGACAAGCTGCCGACGTACGCGGACTGGCCGCGCGTGGAGTCCCGCATCAAGGACGACCACAAGCTCGAGGCGCGCGTGCAGCGGATGCTCGACTCGCTCACGCTCGAGGAGAAGGTCGGGCAGATGACCCAGCCCGAGATCTCCACGATCACACCGGCCCAGGTCGAGGAGTTCCACATCGGCTCCGTGCTCAACGGCGGCGGCGCGTGGCCGCAGGCCAACAAGCACGCGGCGCCGGGCGACTGGCTCGCGCTCGCCGACGCCTACTGGGCGGCATCGAAGCGCGGCAACGCCGCCGGCGTCCCCGCGATCTGGGGTATCGACGCCGTCCACGGCAACTCGAACATCTTCGGCGCGACGCTGTTCCCGCACAACATCGGGCTCGGCGCCGCGCACGACCCGTGCCTGGTCCGCGACGTCCAGGCCGCGACCGCCGAGCAGGTGCGCGCGACCGGCCAGGACTGGGCGTTCGCGCCGACGCTGGCCGTCGTCCGCGACGACCGCTGGGGCCGCACCTACGAGGGCTTCTCCGAGGACCCGCGGATCACGCGCGCCTACGGCTACGAGGCGATCCGCGGCCTGCAGGGCCACAGCCGCCACGGCATCGGCTCCGACGGCGTGATCGGCACCGCGAAGCACTTCATCGGCGACGGCGGCACCGAGGGCGGCAAGGACCAGGGCGTCAACCCCTCCTCCGAGGCCGAGATGATCAACATCCACGGCCAGGGCTACTACGGCGCGCTCGCCGCCGGCTCCCAGAGCGTGATGGTCTCGTTCAACTCGTGGACCAACGAGGAGCTCGGCATCAAGGAGGGCAAGCTGCACGGCTCCCACAAGGCGCTGAGCGAGATCCTCAAGGGCAAGATGGGCTTCGACGGCCTCGTCGTCTCCGACTGGAACGGCATCGGCCAGGTCGCGGGCTGCACCAACGCGAGCTGCCCGCAGGCGATCAAGGCCGGGATCGACGTCGTGATGGTCCCGCAGGACTGGAAGGCGTTCATCACGAACACGCTCGCCCAGGTCCGCTCGGGTGAGATCCCGATCGAGAGGATCGACGACGCGGTCACGCGGATCCTGCGCGTGAAGCTGCGCGCCGGCCTGATGGACCAGCCGAAGCCGTCGGCGCGCGAGCACGCCGGCTCGCAGGCCGCGCTCCAGCAGCCCGCGCTCGCCCGCAAGGCCGTGCGCGAGTCGCTCGTGCTGCTCAAGAACCAGGACCGGCTGCTGCCGCTGCCGTCGAGCTCGAAGGTGCTGGTGGTCGGCAAGAGCGCCGACTCGCTGCAGAACCAGACCGGCGGCTGGAGCCTCACCTGGCAGGGCACCGGCAACACGAACGCCGACTTCCCGAACGGCACGACGATCCTCGCGGGCCTGAAGCAGGCGCTCGGGGACAGTGACGTGACGTTCTCGGAGACCGGCGAGAACGTGGATCCGTCGCAGTACGACGCGGTGATCGCCGTGATCGGCGAGACGCCGTACGCCGAGGGCAACGGCGACCTCGGCAAGCGCTCGCTCGAGCACGCTCGCCTGCAGCCGCAAGACCTCGCCGTGCTCGACCGCGTGGCCGGCAAGGGCGCGCCGGTGGCCACCGTGTTCGTGGCCGGCCGGCCGCTGTACGTCAACAAGGAGCTCAACCGCTCCGACGCGTTCGTCGCGGCCTGGCTGCCTGGCACCGAGGGCCAGGGCGTCGCCGACCTGCTGGTCAAGGGCCGCCGCACCGGCGACGGCTTCACCGGCAAGCTGTCCTACTCGTGGCCCGCGACGCCGTGCCAGACGCCGCTGAACGCCGGCGACGAGGGCTACGCGCCGCTGTTCAAGCTCGGCTACGGCCTGCGCAACGGGCAGAAGGCCACCGTGCCGCAGCTGCCCGAGGAGTCGGTCGCCCGCTGCGTCGACAGCGGGGGCGGCGGGACCACCACGGACGAGCTCGAGCTGTTCGTGCGCCAGGACGTCGCGCCGTACGAGAGCTTCATCGGCTCGCCGTTCAACTGGGGCGGGGACCGGCTCGGCAACGACCCGAGCGGGCCGCCGGTGACGCACCCGAACATCGAGGCGCGCTGGACCGACGTCAACGTCCAGCAGGACGCACGGAAGGTCACCTGGAAGGGCGGTGCCGGCCAGTTCTACATCCAGGCGGCCGAGGCCGACCTGCGGCCCTACCTCAACAGCGACGCCGCGATCGTGTGGGACACGATCATCACCAAGGCGCCGACGCAGCGGACGGTGATCAGCGCGCACTGCGTGTTCCCGTGC
>DATFQI010000096.1:0-5312 GCA_035264365.1 Solirubrobacteraceae bacterium | reverse complement strand
GATCGACAGCCGCGTGGAGAGCCGGTTCTCCAGGTACAGGTGGCCGCAGACCGCGTGGCCGGCCTCGTGGATCGCGGTCGCGCGCTCCTCGTGCTTGGGATACGGCTGGCCGATCGCGACGCCGGCCTCGACCGTCGTCATCGCCTCGACGAGGTCGTTGCGGGAGAACGCCTCGCGCCCGTCGGAGTGCGCGTAGGTCAGCGCGAGCGAGCAGACCTGGTCGATCATCGCCGGCGAGTAGCCGTTTGTGATGCGGGCGAGCTCGTCGCGGCGGTACGGCTCGTCGAGCTCCGGCTCGTGCGCGACCTTGCCCAGGTAGAGGTCGAAGATGTCGCGCCGGTCCTCCCACGCGGGCGTGCGGAAGTGGATGTGGCGGCCCATCCGGCCCGGCCGGGTGAGCGCCGGGTCCAGCCGCTCCAGCGCCACGTTGCAGGCGCCGATGAAGTAGATCTCCTCCTTGCGCGGGCGCGGCGGGCGCAGCCGCAGCTTGACGCGCCCGATCCGCTGCGGGACGACGTAGAGCGCGTCCAGGAACGTGTTCAGCCGGCGGGTGAGGAAGCGCTTGGTGGCGGGCGGGTCGTCGATGCCGTCCATCACGACCAGCAGCTGGTTGAGCGCCAGCCCGCCGCCCGTCCCGCCCATCCCGGGGACCATGAAGCGCTTGATCGCGCCGGCCAGGCGCACGACCGGTGCCGGGTAGGCCCAGGGCCGCTCGCCCTCGCGCTCCTGGAAGAGCCATTCGCGCCACTCGGCGGTCTCGAGGATCAGGTCGCCGGTCGGGTTCAGCGCCCCGCGCGGGCCGTGGAACGCGGGCTCGGCCTCGAAGCCGGAGCCGAGCGACTGGCGGCGCATGCCGACGGCGTCGATCTCGTCGATGAAGACGATGCACTGGCCGCCCCACTTGGCCGCGAGCTTCTTCGCCTTGCGCGCCAGGAAGCGCACGAGCACCGCGTCCATGCCGATGAACGTCTGCGCGAAGCCCGAGCCCGGGATCGAGACGAACGGGCAGTTGAACGAGGTCGCGATGCCCTTGGAGAGCATCGTCTTGCCGGTGCCGGGCGCGCCGAGGAACAGCACGCCGCGCTCGCGCTTGCCGCCGGCCTTCTCGAACTCCTCGCCGCTCTGCCACAGCGACACGACGCGCGTGATCTCCTGCTTGGCCTCGACTTGGCCGCGGACGTCGGAGAGCTTGACGCCCCAGTCCGCGTCGCCCGGCTCGTAGCCCTTGATCTGCTGGATGCCGAGCAGCAGCAGCGGCCCGAACAGGATCAGGAAGTTGGCGAAGAACAGCACCGTGATGATCGGGACGTACTGGATCAGCAGCGGCGCGAAGGCGGCGAACAGGTCGCCCATCGTCTCGATGCTGCCGCCGACCGAGGTGTCACCGCCGAACACCAGCGACAGCAGCATCGTCAGCAGCAGCGCGACGACGAACAGCACGGCCAGCCACAGCAGCTGGCGGTACTTGCGCCGCCAGTACCAGAGCCGCCGCCGTGACAGGACGTCCTGGTCGCGCAGCTGGGACTCGGCGCCATAGAGGGCGGGCGCCGGGATCAGCCGGTGGGCGAGCACGTCGATCAGCCCGCGGAAGGCGGCGACGCCGAGCAGCGTGCCGGCCAGCGCCCAGCCGATCGGCCAGTCGTAGGTCGAGTGCAGCAGGACGAACAGTGCCGGGCTGGTGAGCAGGGCGACCGCGGTGGCGACGCGTCCCAGCCGGCGCCACTCGCGCGCGAGGGCGAGGCTCTGCTGGTTGACTCGCCGTCCGTGGTCCACCCTGGCGCGAGTCTAAGCCTCAGCGGTCAGCGGAGCGACTGCTGGAGCGCCACGACGCGCTCGGCCGACTCGCGCACCCGCTCGCGGAACTCGGGGTCGCGCTTGGCCTCGGCCAGCAGCGCGCGGTAGACGTGGATGTAGGAGCCGCGGCCCGTGGTCAGCACGATGTCGACGCCGGCGCGGATGTTGCGCAGGGCCGCCTCCTGCACGTCCGTGATCTCCTGGACCGCCTTGGCCTCCGTCGAGTCGGTGATCACGACGCCGTCGAAGCCGAGCTCCTCGCGCAGCAGGCCCTGGATGATCGGCTGCGACTGGGAGGCGATCCGCTCGCCGTCGAGCGCGGGGTAGAGCGCGTGGCCCGCCATCACGAGCGGGACGTCGGCGCCGATCGCGGCCTTGAAGGGCACGAGGTCCTCTTCGCGGATCTGCTGCGCGCTGCGCTCGATCGTGGCCGAGCCGAAGTCGGTGTTGGTGGTCGCCCCGCCGAGCCCGGGGAAGTGCTTGGCGGTCGGGGCCACCCGGCCCTTGCGCCAGCCCTTGACGGACTCCGCCGTCGCCTCGGCGGCGGACGGGAAGTCACTCGAGAACGCGCGCCCGGCGAGCGCCGCGCCCGGCACGCTCGCGACGTCGGCCACGGGGGCGAGCGTGACGTTGACGCCGCTCGCGCGCAGCGCCTTCGCCGCGGCCTCGGCGTCCGAGCCGACCGTGCCCGCCGCGAACTGCCGCGGCTGCGACGTCGCCGGCGGCGCCCACGGGAAGATGCGGATGTCGCCGCCCTCCTGGTCGATCATGATCAGCGGCGGCCCTTCGGCCCCCTGTCGGAGCCGCCCCGCCAGCCGCTTCGCCTGATCGGCGCCGGTGAGGTTGTCGCGGAACAGGATCGCCCCGGCCGCGCGGCCCTCGGAGAGCACGCGCCGCACGTAGCCCGGCACGCTCGTGCCGGCGAACCGAAGCACCACGAGCCGCCCGACCTGCTGCGACAGCGGCAGGCCCTCGTTGACCTTGCGTGCGACCTCCTCGGGCGGCGGCGTGCGAGCGGGCGCGGCCGACGAGGAGTCCGCGCCCTCGTCGCCGCCGGAGCTGACGGCGACCCCGATCAGGAAGGCGAGCGCCGCCGCAACGCCGAGCGCCGTGAGGCGCCGCCGCTGGATGGCGCGCCGCCGTTCGGCGGCTCGCCGCCTCCTCGTCTGCCGTGACGCCTCGATGCGCAAGGAGGTTATTGGCGCGCGGACGGGGTAATGTCAGCACGGGAACCACCGGGGGAGGTATCGCCATGAGGGGTTTGGCCCTCACCATCGCGCGATCGAAAGAGGACGTGGTCAAGATCGCCCTGCGCGGCGAGCTGGACCTCGAGCACGCGTACACGTTCGACGAGGAGCTCAAGCGCGTCGAGGCGCTCGAACCCCGCTGCATCTGCCTCGACCTGCGCGAGCTGACGTTCCTCGACTCGTGCGGGCTGGCCCGCCTGGTCGCCGCGCGCCGGCGCGCGATGAAGGCCGGCCGCCGGCTCGTGCTCGTTCGCGGCCCGGCCGCCGTGCAGCGCGTGTTCCAGCTGACCGCGGTCGACGAGGCGTTCGAGATCATCAGCGGCACCGAGGCGCTCACCGCCTGACGCTCCGGGAACCGGCGCGCCGCCGCGCGGCGCTGCCTAACGTCCCCGCCCATGCGCCGACGACTCTCCCTGCGCGCGCTCGCGGCCGCGGCTCCTGCTCGTGCTCGCGGCGGCCGGGGCGGCCGTTGCCGCGGGCGCCTCCTCGACCGCGAACCGCACGATCGCCGACCGCGACGGCGACAACCGCCTCGAGCCGGCGGCGGGCGATGCGTACGAGCAGCGGACCGAGCTCGGCGAGCGTGCCGCGGAGATGTCGTCCCGCCCGCCCGCGCTCTGGACCTTCGGCCAGCTCACCGACATCCACGTCGTCGACGAGGAGTCGCCCGCGCGCGTGGAGTTCCTCGACAAGGTCGGTCCGTCGTTCACCTCCGCCTACCGCCCGCACGAGGGGCTCGGCCCGCAGGTCGCCGACGCGATGGCACGCCAGATGGCCGACGCCGTCAGCCCGGTCACGAGCCGCCGCATCGACGCGGTGATGACGACCGGCGACAACACGGACGACACCCAGTGCAACGAGACGCGCTGGATGATCGACATCCTCGACGGTGCGGCGAACGCCGACCCGGGCTCGTGCCTGCCGCCCGGCCTGCGGCCGGCTACGAAGCGGGTCGAGCCGGACTCCGGCGTGGAGGGCACCTGCGGGACCCTGCCGGACGGTACGCGCTACGACGGCGTCCGCGGCGGCCGCGAGTACTACGAGCCCGATGCCTCGGACGGCGAGGACGGGCCCGGCTACTCCCCGCGCCAGGCCGAGAACGAGGCCACCGCGCAGCGCAGCAGCAGCGTGCGCGACTTCCCGGGCCTGTTCGAGCGCATGAACGAGCCGTTCCTGCCCACCGGCCTCGGCGACCTGCCGTGGTACGGCATCTTCGGCAACCACGACGGGCTCGTGCAGGGCAACCAGAACCGCAACGCGGCGCTGGATGCGATCGCCACCGGCTGCGTGAAGGTGACCGGCCTGGCGCCCGCCGACCTCGAGGCGGTCGGCAGCGACCCGGCCGCGGTGCTGCCCGCGATCCAGCGCGCGGTCGCGGCGGGCCTGACGCGCGCTGTGCCGCAGGACCCGCGCCGCCACCTGCTGCTCAAGCGCGAGTACATCCAGCAGCACCTCGTCACCTCCGGCAGCCCGGTCGGGCACGGCTTCACGCAGGCCAACCTCGCCGGCGGCCAGGGCTACTACGCGTTCCGCCCGCGGCCGGGCGTGCGGTTCGTCGTGCTGGACTCGGTCTCCGACGCCGGCGGCGACGGCGGCAACCTCGACCAGACGCAGTTCTCCTGGCTCGACGACCAGCTCGGCGCGGCCGACGCGGCGGGCGAGCTGACGCTCGTGTTCGCCCACCACACGCTCGAGACGATGGACGCGGCCGCGAGCCCGTTCCCACCTGGGGACAACCCGCCGCCGCCCTACGAGCCCGTCCACCTCGGCGAGAGCTCGCCCCAGAGCGCCTGCCCCGGCGACGGCGGCCCGGACGAGACCGTCAAGTGCCTGTTCCTACGCCACCCGACGGTCGTCGGCTTCATCACCGGCCACGAGCACCAGAACCGGATCCGCCCGGTGCCGCGCTCGGGCGTCGACGGCGACGAGGCGGGCGGGCGCGCGGACGGCGGCTTCTGGCAGGTCACGACCGCCTCGCACATCGACTGGCCGCAGCAGTCGCGGCTGATCGACATCGTCGCCAACGGCGACGGCACGGTCTCGCTGTGGGGGACGATCCTCGACCACGACGCGCCGGCCAACCCGGGCTCGGGCACGGGGTCCTCGGCCAAGCGGCTCGCCTCGATCTCGCGCGAGCTCTCCTACAACGACCCGGACGCCGAGAACGGCGAGGACGGCCGCGGCGACGCGCGCGGCGGCGAGGGCGACCGCAACGTCGAGCTGGTGGTGCGCGACCCGCGCTGAGCGGAGCTAGGCCGCAGTGGCGCGGCG
>DATFQI010000095.1:0-6270 GCA_035264365.1 Solirubrobacteraceae bacterium | reverse complement strand
ATCGGCTCGGACACGGCCATCGAGCCGATCGCGAGCACGCGGCCCCAGCCGCGCGAGGCCATCGCCGGGAGCAGCCGCTCGAGGAACGCCATCGGCGAGAGCACGAGTGCCCGATGCGCCGCCTCCCACTGCGCGCGCGTGAAGCCGAGCGGGTCCGGGCCGCCGGGCGGGCCGCCGGTGTTGGCGACGTAGACGTCGACCGGGCCGAGATCGGACTCCACGGCATCGAGCAGCGGGCCGACGGCGTCGAGGTCCTCGGAGTCGAAGACGTAGCCGCGGGCGCCGATCTGGGCCGCGGCCGCCTCGACCGACTCCCGCGAGCGCGACGCGATCGCCACGTGGGCGCCCTCGGCGGCCAGGGCCGCGGCGGTCGCGCGCCCGATCCCCTTCGAGCCACCCGTGACGAGCGCGACCCGCCCGGCGAGCCCGAGGTCCATCAGGCCGTCACCGCCCGCGCGCCGCCGGCGGACTCACCGCGCCGAGCACCGAGGCGCCCGCACCAGAGGCCGAACAGGATCAGCGCCAGCGGCGTGCCCGCCCAGTGCACGTCGGCGAGCACCGCGAGCAGGCTCGGCAGCCCGGAGAGCGTTGCCCCGAGCAGCGTCCAGCCCGCCGGCAGCCGCAGCACCCTCGCGACGAGCAGCGCGCACGCCGCCCACACGCCCGGCCCGGCCAACCAGCCCCACGAGCGGAAGAACGACGCGTCGAGCGTCAGTCCCAGGATCACGGCGATCACGGCGACGGCGACGCCCATCAGCAGAGCCGAGCGCCAGGCGGTCGAGCGGTCCATCCGGGCCATCATGGCAGCCGGCCGCGAGCGCGCGGCGGGCAGCGCCGGGCGGCGGGCGCGGCCGCCACTACGGCAGCAGCGGCGGGAACGGCCGCGGCGTGCTGGCGCGCGCTCGGCCGGTAGTCGTAGCTCGAGTACTTGGCGATCGAGACGATCCGCGCGTAGTTCGCGCACCACGAAGGCTCACGATCGCCACCAGCATCACCCGCCGAAACGCCACGAATGGGAGTGATACGGAGGGGTGCGCCCGCGCGCGCCGACTAGAGTCTCGGGCCAAGCGGGCGGTTAGCTCAGCTGGTCAGAGCGCCTGCCTTACAAGCAGGAGGTCCCCGGTTCGAGCCCGGGACCGCCCATCGTCGAGAACGGCCCTGTAGCGTGGCTCGACGGATGGCTCTCGACGGCCGCGGTCCTTTCGCTTGGGCCCAAGGTCAAGCAGAGGTCAAGCACTTCGGCGAGCGTAACGACGGGAGCACCGAGAGGGCGGAAGGTTCGCGGCTCCGCCGATAATCCTCGGCGCGAGTTCGCCTCCGCTCATGCTCTGCATTCTGGCACCCCAGGGCAGCGGACGTCTGACGACGAAGCGAAATGCTCGCTGCGGATTGCCAGCGCCTCATCAACGAGATCGCGCCTCTCGCGATTGCCGATGCTGAGAGGGCTCTCGGCGCGACGGTTCCCACGCTGGTTGAGATCGTGATGTGAATGGCTCCCAGGGTGCGTGGACGATGGTCGGCTTCGCGAGCAGCTGGCAGTCGCCGTTGCGCGAATCGCATTGCCGCGGAAAGGAGCAGGGACGGCGAGAGTGTCTCGCGAGTACGTTCCGGGTGTGCCGCTCACTGAAGAGCTTCTCGCGCGGTTGGAACGCTGCTTGAGCGACCAGCGACTTCCGTGGCTGTCTTCACGGCGGCAGCCGCTGACAGATGATGAGATCGACCAACTGACGCGGCCAGTCGGCATCGAGCTGCCGCCTGAGTTGCGCCTTTGGTGGCGTTGGTTCAACGGGGCATCCGCGCCACGACGTGTGGAGTTGACTCCGGTCCTCGAGGTCGTGTCGCTCGAAGTGGCGCTCCGAGGACGCGAAGCCATGATCGATGTCGCGGCCGGGGTTGCCGCGACGCCAGATGATGCCGAGCGGCTCTACCCGTCCTCGTTTCTTCCCCTCTTCGGGAGCGGTGGTTCGGTCACCATCGCGGCCGCACAGCCCTCGGCCCCGCTACCCCTCTGCACTATGTGGAGTTTCATCCCAACGATCACCCGCTCGTGATGCTGGCCCCATCCCTGGGCGACGCGGTGCATCGCTGGGTCGAGATGTACGAGGCGGGCTACTACCACTGGGACGAGGCCGGAAGCGAGTGGGATTTCTCGCGGCATGACGCGGCTCCGCAGCCAACGGACACGCTTCTGATCTGACGAGCCGTCGCGAGTGCTCCTTCGAAGCAATGGCGATAGCTCGGGGGGCGTCGGCAGGTGGCTGTCGCTCCTCGCAAAGCGACACTCGGCTGGCGGGCAGGGCGGAGTGCCGGCAGCAGGCGAAAGCACGAGCGGCCGGCTGAAACGCCGGCCGCCTGAACGAACCTCTATGAACTGCTACTGGCTGGTGCAGAACTCCCGGACAGCCCGCTCGGCGTCCTGGACAGCGGTGGGGTAGTCGCCGAAGAAGAACTCAGCCACCGCTCGCCTGCCGGTACCTTCCCGTACGGCGTTGGATATGACCTCTGCCTGGCAGGTCGGCTCGCCGGGTCCGCCGGTGGGGTCAGCCACCGCCGAAGGTACGACCACGCCCGCGCCGATCGCACCGAGTAGGAGTGCCATGGCGAGCTTCGTCATGCGCATCACAGACTCACCTCCGTTCCGGGGCAGCAGCCCACCACGCGATCTTCTCCGATCCAGCGAGCACCGGGACGGTGATGTTCCTGACCGTCAGCTAGAAGCGAGTCATCCGATGCCACCCACCACAACGGTCCGGCTAGGTACGCAGGCGAGCTCCGCGGCGTCGTCGCGCAGCGCCGAATGCGGCTCTCGCTTTGATGCAGACGCGATAGCGCTGCCGGCATCGCGAGAACTGTCCCTTCTCGCGCGCAGAGCGACACTCAACCCTCGGGCGGCCGCCTGCTGCGCACATCATCCGATGACTGGTCGTGGTCGTGAGTGCTGCAGGGCGCCGAGCCGAGCGTGAAGTCCGCCGCGTTCGCGTGACCGGCGGGGCGCCTGACGGCGCGCGGTGATACAACAGTCGGACGGGAGGTTCTCCAGGGGGAGGCCGGTTGTGGTGACCGCCAAGCAGGTGCAGGGGACGCTGTGCGCAGCGCTGACATCGACGATCGCCGCGTGCGCTTTGGCGCCGCCGGCGACGGCGCAGCTGTCGGTGCCGCCGGCCCCGATCACGTCATACGTCGGCGATCCGGGCCGGCTCGGCGACCCGGCGAGCTGGCGTACGCCGGAGTTCCTGCGCGACAACGGCATGCTGTCGATCGGCGCGGAGTTCGCCTACGCCTCCGGCTACTCGGGCACGGGCACGAACACCGGGATCGTCGACTCGGGCGTCTTCGCCGGCCACGTGCGCGAGCACGGCAGCCAGGACACCGGCTACACCGTCGGCGATCGCTACCACTCGGTGGAGGCCCAGGGCGGCGACACGGGCCCGACCCCGGGGTTCTACGATCCGGCGTTCAACGACACGCACGGCACGCACGTGAGCGGCACGGTCGGGGCGAGCCGCGACGGCGTCGGCGAGACCCAGCCCCTCGGCCCCGAGGCCAACATGCACGGCGTCGCATTCAACACCGACGCGTACTTCGGCAACACGCACAAGACCGACGGCGTGTTCTACGGCCGGCTGCCGGACAACGCGACCCCCGCACAGACGCCCGACAACGCGTACCTCGCCAACGTCTACCGGGCGGTGAACGCCGCGCGGACCGAGGACGGCAAGCCGATCAGGCTCATCACCACCAGCTGGGGCAGCGCGCCGCCGACCGAGAACTACAACACGCTCGAGCCTCTCCCAGGCGCCCCGGAGAGCTTCGGCCTCAACGCGGCCTGGCGCCACCTGTCCACGCCGGACGGCATCGCGGACGCGAACGGCCAGACCGTCCACTGGCTCAACGGCGCGATCGAGGTCGCGCGCACCGGCACGATCCTTCAGTTCACCGCCGGCAACGGCGGCGTCGCGAACCCGACGCCGCGCGGGGCCGCGCCGTACTTCCTGCCCGACCTCGAGGGCCGCTGGTACACGACGTCCGGGATCAACCCGAACATCGGACGCACGTTCAACCCCGACGGGTCCGTCCTGGTGCCCGGCCAGCAGGAGTTCAACCAGTGCGGCGTCGCGAAGTGGTCGTGCGTGACCGCGCCGAGCCGGACGATCAACAGCACCGTCGTCCAGCTCGTCGACGGCGTGCCGCAGCCGCGATACCAGGCGTTCTCTGGCACGTCGATGGCCGGCCCGCACTCGGCGGCCGCGCTGACGCTGATCATGCAGCGCTTCCCGTACATGACCAACACGCAGGCGCTGTACACGATGTTCACCACCGGCCGGCAGAACAACACGATCAGTGACGCATCGGGGACGCCCGTCCAGAACCCGACGCGCGGCGAGATGGTGCAGGTTCCCGACCGGCGCAACGGCTGGCACACGCCGAGCCTGCGCGAGGCCGTCAGGGGGCCGGGCCAGCTGCTCGGCCGGTTCGACGTGGACACGCGCGGCTTCAGCGACGTATGGTCGAACGACATCTCCGACGTCGCCATCCGGGCGCGCCGGCAGGAGGATGCCGCCGAGGACGCCGAATGGGAGGCGACCAAGGTCGCCAAGGGCTGGACGAACGGCGTGCCGGCCGACGCGAGCGACAAGGACAAGTCGGACTTCGCCATCGGCACGCGGCGCGAACAGGCGCGCGACGCGCGCGTGTACGAGGGCAGCCTGACCAAGCGCGGCGGCGGCACCCTGTTCCTCACGGGCGATGACACGTGGACCGGCACGAGCACGGTCCGCGCGGGCAAGCTCTCGATCCTGCGATCGCACGCGAGCCCGATCGACGTCCGCGGCGGCACGCTCGGCGGCAGCGGCACCGTGGCCGACGACATCGACATCTCCGGTGGCGTGCTGGAGCCCGGTCTTACGGCCGACGAGGCTTCGGGCATCACCGACGTGCAGGCAGCCCCCGGCAACGTGCTGAACGCCGGAGGCGACGTGACCGTCGGCCGCGTCGGGCGCATGGCCGTGACCATCAACGCTGACGACGACTACACCAGCGTCCGGGCTGCGGGTGATCTCGCGCTGGCCGGCGAACTGTCGCTGGACATCAACGGCGCGCTTACCGACGGCACCGTGCTGGCGATCATGAGCGGCACGTCGATCAGCGGTGCGTTCCACGGCATGCCGGAGGGGCGCGTCGTGCGCGCCGACGGCCACCTGTTCAAGGTGTCCTACCGCAACAACGCGGTGACGCTGACGGTCATGCAGACGCCGTGATGAGCGCGCGGCGCCCGGCGACGGGCGCCGCGACCGCCGCGTCCTGAACGGAACTGCCTTTCGTGCTTCCGCGGAAGCACCGCGAGACTGCCGGCGTCGCCGGGCCGTGATCAACCAGGAACGCGAGTCGAGGACCAGGCCCGGCTCGTGGCTGTGGTGTGCCGCGAGCGTCTCGCGCAGGCGCCCGACGGCACGAGCTGCATCGTCGCCGCTGAGGCTCGCGAGGGCCGCGCGCGTGTCCTGAAACCCCCGGACGACGGCGAGCGCGGCGCCGGGTCCTGTCCGTAGAAAACCGGCTCCTGGACGTTCTGGAAGCACACGCACGATGCTACGGCGAAGGCATCATCAGACACGCAGTGTGGGCCGGTAGATGAGCTCCGCTGCTATCTGTCAAGCCATGCCGAGGGGAAGGCGCAATCGACACGCTGGGGCGTGGCGCACGGAGGCGCCGCGGCCGAAGGAGAAGCCGAAGCCCGCACCCGCGGAGGCACTCGAAGGGGCCCCGTGGAGCCCTGCTCGGGCTGGCCGCGCTGATCACGGTGAGTGCCGTTGTCGCGTTCGTGCTGTTCGGCGGAAGCGACAGCGCCGAGGACGAGCAGGCGAGCAAATCCTCAGAGCTGGCGGTGCCGTGGATCGATCCTGAGGGCCAAGACCCTGTCGTGGGGGCGCTGGACGTCATCCCGTCCGACGGCTCGGTCTGGATGTCGACGAATACGGGACTGTTCCGCGTCGCGGAGGGCCGCGGCGAGCCCGAGAAGGTCGAGGGGTCGCTGGAGACGCCGGACGGCACGGGCGAGATCTCCGAGCAGCTCGTGGTGCGCTTCACCGGCGAGGACGAGCTGATCGCGTCGGGGGCATCCGCCGGCGGGCTCGCAGCTGCCGCCGGCGCTCGGGCTCGTGCGCTCGACCGACGCGGGTGAGACCTGGGAGTCGGTGTCCGAGCTGGGCCGCGCGGACTTCCACGCCATCCAGACCTCGAGGGAGACGATCGTGGCCGGCCGCTACGGCGAGC
>DATFQI010000094.1:0-6383 GCA_035264365.1 Solirubrobacteraceae bacterium | reverse complement strand
GAAGTCCCAGAACAGGCCGTGATGGACCAGCAGCAGCTGCGCGTCGAGCTCGATCGCGCGCTCGATCAGCTCGCGCTGGGCCGAGACGCCGGTGACGACCCGCCGCGCCTCCTCGCCGCCCGGCACCTGCAGCCCGTTGGGTCCGAGATCCGCGAACGCGCCGGGCTGGAGCAGCTCGTCGAGCGCCGCGACGATCGAGCTGATCCGGGCCCCGTGGGTCATGCGTAAGCCCCGGATGTTTGAAGAAGGTCGATAATGGTCATCTGAACGCTAGAGTTTCCTCTCTCGCTTTCAGGGGGCGAGGCAGGGAGCCTCGTCATCATCGCGGAAGCGCAGGAGGGATCTCCGAAGTGGGTAGGGGCACATGAGTGCGCTCTTGCAGGCGTCCGACGGCGCCTCAGAACACGACGGCGCGATCAGCGACCACTCGTTGGTGGCCGCGGTCCGGCGCGGCGACGACCGCGCGTTCGAGGCGCTCTACACGCGCTACCACCGTCGCATCCAGGCGTACGTCTACGGCATGGTCAAGGACCACGGGCGCGCCGAGGACGTCACGCAGGAGGTCTTCGTCTCGGCGCTGCGCCGCATGCGCGCGACCGAGCGCCCGATCGCGTTCAAGCCGTGGGTCTACGAGATCGCCAAGAACGCGTGCATCGACCAGTTCCGCCGCTCCAAGCGCGCCGAGGAGGTCTCCTTCGACGCCGACGAGGGGCTCGCTCCGTCCGACTACGGCCGGCTGATCTCCAGGGAGCCGGTGCCCGACGTCGCGGTCGCCGCCAAGCAGCAGCTCGACACCATGGTCGGCGCCTTCGGCGGCCTGTCGGAGGCGCACCATCAGATCCTCGTGCTGCGCGAGCTCGAAGGCCTCTCCTACCGCGAGATCGGCGAGCGCATGGGCCTCAGCCGCCCCGGCGTCGAGAGCACGCTCTTCCGCGCGCGTCGCCGGCTCTCGGAGGAGTACGACGAGCTCGCCTCCGGCCAGCGCTGCCTGCGCATCCAGGGCATCATCGCGACCGCCACGAGCGGCCGCCTCGGGGCGCGCGACACGCGCCGCCTGGCCCGCCACGTCGCGCACTGCCAGCCCTGCCGCCGCCAGGCGCTCGCCGCCGGCGTCGACGAGGCGCTCGTCGCCCGCCGGCCGATCCACCGGCGCGTGGCCGAGAAGGTCGCCGCGCTGTTCCCCTTCCCGCTGCTGCTCCGCGCGCGCCGCGACGGCTCCGCCGACAGCTGGTCGAGCCAGCTGCCGATGATGTCCGACCACGCCGCCGCAGGCGGCGCCAAGCTGGCCGCCGTCGCCGCGCTCGTCGTGGCCGGCCTCGGCGCCGGCGTCGGGACGCAGGTGGCCCAGCGCGAGGATCGCGCGGCCGACCGCCCGGCACGTGCGAGCGAGCGCACGACCGAGCGCACCGTCTCCAGCGCGACCGCGCCGCTGTCCGGCACGGTCGCGAGCTCCCGCTCCGCGACGGATCGCACAAGCGGGAGCGGGAGCCGGACCCGCGGCTCCGAGCGCGTGCTCACCGCGGACCCGAAGGGCACCGGCACGATCGAGCGCCGCCGGGCCTCCGCGCCGTCCTCCAAGGGCGGCGGCACCAAGACGCCGTCTGGCGCCGACGCCGTCAAGGACGTGACGTCCTCGGCCCCGGGCACCGGGTCGACCCCGTCGACGCCCTCGACTCCTTCGACGCCGTCGCTGCCGAAGGCCGAGGCGCCGAGCTCGCAGCTCCAGCTGCCGCCGTTGCCGACGGTCCAGGTCCCGCAATCCGGTGGGGGCGGCGGGGGCGGCGGGCCGAGCCTGCCGCAGGTGGACGCCGGGCCGACGGTCGACAGCGTCGCGGGCACGGTGCAGGACGTGACGGACACCGTGCAGGGCACGGTCGGCGGCGCCACGCAGCCGGTCGGGGACGCCACCGGCGTCCCGCTTCCGTAACCGCGACACGGCACCCGCGCAGGTACCCTCGCGCCGTGCCCGATCGCAACGCCTTCGTCGAGTCCCTCAAGGACACCCACCTCTACACCGTGGGCGCCTACTTCCTGGACTCCAATCCCGAGCTGGCCGACGACGTGGTCGGCCAGGCCGCCGAGATCGAGCGGATCGGCCTCGAGCGCTACTCCTCGCGGGAGGCCATCGCCGCCGAGGCGGCCTTCCAGACGCTCGTCACCGGGCTCGCCGTCCGCTACTTCCGCGCCGTGAACGGCAGACCGGGCCGATCCGGGCTGAGCTAGACTGACGCCCATCGGGGCGTGGCGCAGCCTGGTAGCGCGCGCCGTTCGGGTCGGCGAGGTCCCCGGTTCAAATCCGGGCGCCCCGATGTTCCTCTTCGACGGTCTGGCACGAGCGCAGCGGTTGCTGCGCCGCCGGGCGTTTGCCTACGCCCCGGCGGGGCATACACTCGCGCGATGCTCGGCCTCCCAGACGGTGTGACCGCCCTGCTGTTCGACCTCGACGGCGTGTTGACCGACACCGCGTCCGTCCATCAGAAGTGCTGGAAGGACATGTTCGACGACTTCCTGCGCGAGCGCGACGGCGGCGGATTCCAGGAGTTCAGCTCGCGCGACTACGAGCGCTATGTGGACGGCAAGCCGCGCTACGACGGCGTCCGGTCGTTCCTGGAGGCGCGCGGGATCGAGCCCGACGAGGACCTGGTCAAGACGCTCGGGGACCGCAAGAACGACGCGGTCCAGCGCGCGATCCGCGAGGACGGCGTGAAGGTATACGAGGGCTCTCGGCGCTACCTGGAGGCGGCGCGCGACGCCGGCCTGCGGCGCGCGGTGGTGTCCTCGAGCGCGAACGCCGAGGAGGTGCTCGAGGTCACCGGGCTGGCGCCGCTGATCGAGGCGCGCGTCGACGGGGTGGTGGCGAAGGAGCGCGGGCTGCCCGGCAAGCCGAAGCCCGACACGTTCGTGGAGGGCGCGAGGATGCTCGGCGCGGAGCCCGCCCAGGCCGCGGTCTTCGAGGACGCGCTGGCGGGCGTCCAGGCGGGCCGCGACGGCGAGTTCGGCGCCGTCGTCGGCGTCGACCGCGTGGGTCAGGCCGACGCCTTGGCCGAGAACGGCGCCACGCTGGTCGTGCAGGACCTCGACGAGCTGCTGCAGTGACCGAGCGCGGGCAGTTCACGATCGAGCCGTGGGGGCTGCACGAGGCCGAGCTCAACCTCGACCGGCTCGCGCACACCGAGACCGTGTTCGCGCTCGCCAACGGCCACATCGGGCTGCGCGGCAACCTCGACGAGGGCGAGCCGTTCGGCCTGCCGGGCACCTACCTCAACGGCTACTACGAGACGCGCCCGCTGCCGTAGGCCGAAGCCGCCTACGGCAACCCGGAGGACGGCCAGACGGTCGTCGACGTCACCAACGGCAAGATCATCCGGCTGCTCGTCGACGACGAGCCGTTCGACATCCGCTACGGCGAGCTGCTGCGCCACGAGCGCACGCTGGACTGGCGCTCCGGGCTGCTGACGCGGCTCGTCGAGTGGCGCTCGCCGACCGGCGGCGCCGTGCGCGTGAAGTCGACGCGGCTGGTCTCCTTCACCCAGCGCTCGGCGGCCGCGATCCGCTACGAGGTGGAGCCGCTGGAGGGCCCGCTGCGCGTGGTCGTGCAGAGCGAGCTGGTCTCCAACGAGCCGGTGCCCGTGCTCACCAAGGACCCGCGAGCCGCCGCCGCGCTCGCCGCCCCGCTGGAGTCCGAGAACCACTCCACCCACCGCCTGCGCGCGGTGCTCGTGCACATCACCAAGCGCAGCCGGCTGCGGATGGCGGCCGGGATGGACCACGAGATCGAAGGGCCGGAGGGCTACGTCACGGCGATCGAGAGCCACGACGACCTCGGCCGGCTGACCGTGACGGCGGACATCGCGCCCGGCGAGCCGCTGAAGGTCGACAAGCTCCTCGCCTACGGCTGGTCGAGCGTGCGCTCGCTGCCCTCGGTGCGCGACCAGGTCGACGCCGCGCTGGCCGCGGCGCGCAAGTCCGGCTTCGACGGGCTCGCCGACGAGCAGCGCGCCTACCTCGACGACTTCTGGGACCGCGCGGACGTCGAGCTCGACGGCGACCTGGAGCTCCAGCAGGCGGTCCGCTTCGCGATCTTCCACACGCTGCAGGCGGGCGCCCGCGCCGAGCAGCGCGCGATCCCGGCCAAGGGCCTCACCGGCCCCGGCTACGACGGCCACACGTTCTGGGACGCCGAGGCGTTCGTGCTGCCGCTGCTGACCTACACGGCGCCCGACGCGGCCGCGGACGCCCTGCGCTGGCGCTGGTCGACGCTCGACCTCGCGGTCGAGCGCGCCCAGACGCTGCACCTGGAGGGCGCGGCGTTCCCGTGGCGCACGATCCGCGGGCAGGAGTGCTCGGGCTACTGGCCGGCCGGCACCGCGGCGTTCCACATCAACGCGGGCATCGCGGCCGCGGTGATCCGCTACGTGCAGGTGACGGGCGACCTCGAGTTCGAGCGCACCGTTGGCCTCGAGCTGCTCGTGCCGACGGCGCGGCTGTGGCGCTCGCTCGGCCACCACGACGCCGAGGGCGCCTTCCACATCGACGGCGTCACCGGCCCGGACGAGTACACCGCCGTGGTCGACGACAACGTCTACACGAACCTGATGGCGCAGTGGAACCTGCGCGCGGCGGCCGAATGGTGCGGGCGCCACCCGGAGGAGGCGGAGGCGCTCGGCGTCGACGCCGAGGAGGAGGCCTCCTGGCGCGACGCGGCGAGCCAGATGGCGATCCCCTACGACGACGCGCTCGACGTGCACCCGCAGAACGAGGACTTCACGCGCAACGCGGGCTGGGACTACAAGAGCACGCGGCCCGAGCAGTACCCGCTGCTGCTGAACTTCCCCTACTTCGACCTCTACCGCCGCCAGGTGGTCAAGCAGCCCGACCTGGTGCTCGCGATGCAGTTCCGCGGCGACGCCTTCACGCCCAACCAGAAGGCGCGCAACTTCGCCTACTACGAGGCGATCACCGTGCGCGACTCTTCGCTGTCGGCGTGCACGCAGGCGGTGATGGCGGCCGAGGTCGGCCACCTCGAGCTGGCCTACGACTACTTCGGCGAGGCAGCGCTGATCGACATCGCCGACCTCAACCACAACACGAAGGACGGCCTGCACATCGCGTCGCTGGCCGGCGCCTGGAGCGCGGTCGTGCACGGGTTCGGCGGGCTGCGCGACTACGACGGGCGGCTGAGCTTCTCGCCGCGCCTGCCGCCGGCGCTGACGCGGCTGTCGTTCCGCCTCGCCTACCGCGGGCGCCGCCTGCAGGTCGAGGTGCTCGACGGCGGGGCGACGTACACGCTCACCGAGGGCGACGCGCTGGAGATCTCCCACCACGGGGACCGGATCACGCTCGAGCCCGACGAGCCGCTGACGCTCAAGGTCCCGCCCGCGCCGCACCGGCCGGAGCCGACGCAGCCGCCGGGGCGCGCGCCGATGCGGCGCCGCTTCCAGACCGCTAGGTCGTGAGCATGCCGCCGTCGACCGGCAGCGTGACGCCGGTGACGTAGGACGACGCGTCGGACGCGAGGAACAGCAGCGCCGCGGTGAGCTCCTCCGGGTCGCCGCCGCGGCCCGCCGGCACGCGGATCATCATCGCGTCGAGGTAGCCGTCCGGGTACTGGTCGGTCATCTCGGACGGGAAGAAGCCCGGGGCGAGCGCGTTGACGCGGATCTTCTTGCGGCCGGTCCACTGCTGAGCGAGGTCGCGCGTGAGGCCGATGATCGCCGCCTTCGAGGAGCCGTAGGCGGCCTGGGGGAGCCCGGCGGTGGTCGAGCCGAGGACCGAGCCGATGTTGACGATCGAGCCGCCGTCCTCGCCGATCGCGCGCGCGAACGCCTGCGCCATCCAGTAGGTGCCGTTGAGGTTGATGTCGATCACCTTGCGGAACTGCTCGGGCGTCTCGCGCGTCGCCGGCACGGCGGTGCCGACGCCCGCGTTGTTGACCAGCACGTCGGCCTTGCCGAGCTCCTCGACGGTGCGCGCGACGACCCGCTCGCAGTGCTCGGGCTCGGAGACGTCGGCCTCGATCGCCACGCAGCGGCGCCCGCGCGCCTCCACGCGCTCCTTGGTGGCCTGCAGGCGGTCGGCACGCCGGGCGCAGATGGCGACGTCGGCGCCGGCGTCGGCGAGGCCGTCGGCGAACGCGACGCCGAGGCCGGACGAGGCACCGGTGACGATCGCCACCTTGCCGTCGAGGCGGAAGCGGTCCAGGAGAGTCATCGTCTGCTTGGATGCCCGCTATGGCACGCCCCGTCACCCTCTTCACCGGCCAGTGGGCCGACCTGCCGATCGCCGAGCTCGCGGCCAAGTGCGGCGAATGGGGCTTCGACGGCCTCGAGCTGGCCTCCTGGGGCGACCACTTCGACGTCGTCCGGGCACTGGAGGAGGACGGC
>DATFQI010000093.1:0-8711 GCA_035264365.1 Solirubrobacteraceae bacterium | reverse complement strand
CCGGGGTATGGGCAGGGCAGCATGCCGCGCCGGCGAAGTCGCCTGCGCCGGCCCAGGTCCGGCAGGTGAGCGCCGGTCCCGGGCAACTGACCGTTCCCAGCTCCTGGGAGCCCGCAAGGCTGAGCGCGGCGGGCCTACGCGACCTGACACCTGCCAAGAGCGCCGCGCTGTCGCTGGGCGCCGGCGTGCCGGGCTGGATGGTGGCCACGATCGCGCCGGCCGATCACCCATCGCTCGTCCCTCTCGTGCTTCGTCGCCTCCTCCAGGACCCGCTGCCGCCGGGACGCGAAACGCGTTTCGGCGGCCGCGGCGCCTGGCTGTACGCCGGAGTCGCCACGCGCGGGGGGCGCGCCCTGGACTTGACGGTCCAGCCGACGACCGGGGGCGTGCTCACCGTGGCCTGCATCTCGCGCGATGACGCACCGCCGGCGCGGACGCTCTGCGGCGGCGCGGTGACTTCGGCGAGCGTCCGGGAGGCCACGACGCTGGCGCCCGGGCCCTCCGCCGCACTGGCGCTCGGACTGGCGCCACGGGTCGAGGCGCTCGACCGCAGGCGAGTGACGATGCGCGCGAAGCTGGCACGAGCTGAGTCCGCCGGGGCGCAGGAGCGGTTGGCGCGACGGCTGGCGGGCGCGCACGCCGACGCGGCGGAAGCACTGGCGCCGCTCGCCGGGACGGCCGGTGCCCCGCTCATCAACTCGCTTCGAACGGTTGCGAGCGCGTACGCGAGACTGGCCACGGCTGCGGCCGGTGGCTCCAACGCCGCGTTCTCGGCGTCTCGGCGGGACCTCGACGCGGAAGAGTCGCGGCTGGCATCCGTCGTCGGCTCCGTGAGCCGGCGCATCGCGCCGGAGCCCGCGCCACCGCTCGCGCCGGAACCCGCGCCAACGCTCGCGCGCGCGGCCGCGACGCCCGCTCCCGGCCCATCCCCGCTGTTGCTCCTGCTCGCCGTCGCGAGCCTCGTCGGCGCCCTCGCGTTCATTCACGGTCCGAGGGCGTTGGCCCGGCGCAGGACGGCACATGCCGGGTTCGGTGTTGCCCAGGCCCGTCAAGCCCGCCTTCCGCCGAGGTCGCGTCCGAATCGACCGCCTCGCCCAGCCAAGGCGCTACTCGCAGCGCTGCGTCACCGCCGGCCGTCCGCAGCTTCCGAGACGCCGCGCACACCGCCACCGCCGACCGCGAGGCAGGAGACCGTTTCCGCCGGCACGCCTCACGGCACGATGCCGGAGCGCTCGGCCGCAGCGCTCCGCGCCCGTGCCACCGCGCGCCGGGCCAAGCGCGCAGCGTCGCCCTCGGAGTCCTCGCGGGCGAAGCCACGGGCTGAGCGCGCTGCCGTACCGAGACACGCCCGGCCTGCCGCGCGCGTCAGGCAATCCGGCCCGCCGGATCCCGATCCGCCGTCCATGGAGCCGACCGCCGCGCCCGCTCGCCCAGCCACGGGCTGGATCTGCGAGGTCGCGTGGCACGCCACCCTGCGCGCGGCGGCGTTCCGCGCCACGGCCGCGCGACCGGGAGACGAGCCCCAGCAGATCGCCGAGTCGTCGCCGGTGGACTGGCCGCCGGTGATCCCGCCCGCACAGCGGCCGGAGCTCAAGGAGGCGCTGGTCGCGCTCGAGGAACGGCTGATCGCCGCGGGGTGGACGGCGATCGAATCGGGCGCGCCCGAGTGGTACCGGCGGCGGCGGTTCCTCTGGACCTCGGCAGAGGCGCCGCGTCCGCTTCCCGCGCCGGACCTCGAAAGCGAGTGGATGTGCGACATCGTCTGGAAAGCGGGCCTGCGCGGCGCCCGCTTCCAAGCCTGCGCCACGGCGAGCGGAGAGCGAAAGGCCTTCATCCTCGAGCGCTCGCCGAAGCTCGACTGGTCGCCGGTGCTTCCACCGACTCCCAGCGCCGAGCTCGTCGCGGCCGCCGGCGAGGTCGAACGCGCGCTGATCGAGGCGGGCTGGAAGCCGGCCGGCCGCGGCGCTGCGTGGTACGCGCGCCGGTTCGTTTGGACCAGCGACGAGCCACCGGTCGCCGCAAGCAGCGAGTGAGCGCGACGCAGCTCGAATCACGCGGCCGTGGCAAGCGACGCCGCCTGTTGGAAGCGGGCGCCCGGCAGTGTTGCCGGACGCCACTGGGACGTTTCGTGAGCCGCTAGTCGGACGATCTGGAGCCGGTCGGCGTGCGCCGCCCCGCGCCTCCGCTCCGGCCGGCCGATCGGGAGGTCGTCGAGCGCGTCGGCCCACTGCCGCGCCTCGCCGGCGCGCCGGCGCTCCGCGAACGCCCGCCCTCGCGGACGGAGCGTTGCCTCCGCTCGCCGCCGTTGCTGTCGGCCTCCTCCTTCCCCTCCGGCTCTTCTTGCTCGTCGTCCTCGGAGGCGTCGTCCTTGATGTCCTCGAGGTCCGAGTACCCGCGCTCCTCGTCATACGCGTCGTCGTGGGGCTCGACGAGCTCGCCGTCCTCGATCACGCCGCGCCAGGCGCCCGTCTCGAGCTCGCCCATCTCGATGAACGCCTTGAAGCGGTGCAGGTCCGCGCGCGCGGCGCGCTTGACGTGGCGCATCCCGCGTGCGGCCTTCTCGATCAAGGAGCCGGGGGCGACGTCGAAGGTGAGCTCGATGCGCGTGAGCCTAGGTGCGAGCTCGTGGAAGGTCACGACGCCGGTGTGGCTGATGCCCTGAGCGACCTTCCACTTGATCCGCTCGTCGGGCCGCTGCGTCTCGATCTTGGCCTCGAACTGCTTCGTCTTACCCCAGATCTTCGTCGCGAACTTGACCGTGCACTCGTCGTCCTGCGTGACCCGCGTGACCCGGTGCATGAACTCCGGCCAGTCCTCGAACTGGGTCCACTGGTTGTAGGCGGTCTCGATCGGAACGGCCACGTCGACCGACTGCTGCACCGGCATGCGACGGCCCTTGCCCACGCCCGGCATGCCGCCCTTGCCGCCACCGCCATCGCCGCCGCCGAGCCCCGGGATCAGGCCGCTCGCCGCCTCCTTGACGATGCCGCCCGCGCCGCCCGACTCGTCGACCTTCTCACTGACGACGTCCTTGAGCTTGGAGCCCACGTGATCGCCGACCTTCGTCGCGGCACCCTCGGCCACCTTCGCGGGTTTCCGTGCCAGGCGCCCGGCGCGCACGACGCCGACTCCCTTCTTCGCGAGCGGCGCGGCCGCGGCGAGCCCGACGCCCGCCGCGACGCCCTTGGCGCCCGAGAGCGGGCTCGCCTTCGTCTTGGTCGGCACGCGGCCGACGACGCGCTTGAGCGCCGCGTTGCCGACCGCGCCGCGGACGCTGCTGGTCACGGCCTTGGCCATGGTGTCTCTCCCGCTCATCGCGCCCACCGCCGCTTCGTGGAGCCGCATGGTGATCAGGCTCCGGCGGTGGTCGTGGGGCGGCCGGCGGGCACCTCGGTCCGGGCCTCGGCCCGGCGCCGCCGCTGCAGCTCGTCGCGCTGCACGCGCCCCTCGCGGTAGGCGTCCTCGAGCAGGCGGCCCGCGACGTCGCGGCCACCGAGGCCGAAGGCGATCGCCATTCCGAGAGCGACCGATCCGAGCAGAGCGATGTAGGTGATCTCGACGATCGCGGGAGCGATGTTCAGCTGGTCGAGGATCATGAACGTCGCGATGCCCATGATCAGGACGGGCGCCGCGGTGGCGACGATCTTCCCCGTGGCGGTGTCGCCGAGCGTCCGCGAGACCAGCCCGCTGACGGCCGCGGCGATGGCTCCCGCGAGCACGAAGATCAGGATCGCGACCACGACGTTCGGCAGGTAGGCGGCGATCGACGCCACGAAGTTGTCCAGCGCCGAGATGCCGAGCTGGGAGACGGCGATCGCGATCGCGCCGAGGAACAGGAACCAGAACGCGATCGCGCCGATGATCTCGCTCGGCCGTGCGTCGGGCATCGCACGAGCGACGTACGGGCCCGCGGAACCGCTGCTCAGCGCGCGGTCGATGCCGACGCTCTGGAGGCCCTTCACGATCAGGGCCTTGACCGCGCGGGCGATGAGCCAGCCGATGAGGAGGATGATGAGGAACCCGACGAGTCGTGGCAGGAATGCGACGAGCTCGTCGAGGCCGCGTTGCAGGGAGTCGCCGATTTCGACGGCGCCGATGGAGAGCATGGGGCTCGCTCCTTCGCTGTGGTGTGACCGGACCTTTGCTCGCGCGAGCGGTCCTCAAACAGGCACGCGTCCGGCGGTAAGAGGAAGATCGCCGCGTGCAAATCGATGTAACCCGGGGGCCCCTCGGGTCGTCCGGCGTGTCGTGAGCGCGCATCCGCCCTCATCCACGGCGCAGGAGAACGACGATGCCGAGCTCGTCGCGCGCACGGCGCGCGGGGAGCTGGGCGCGTTCGAGCAGCTCGTCGACCGCCATCGGCCCGTCGTCGTACGCGTGGCCGCGCGGATAGTCGGCTCCGACGAGGCCGAGGACGTAAGCCAGGATGCGTTCCTGCGCGCGTTCCACCGCCTGCACCACTTCCGAGGCGACGCGCCGTTCCGTTCGTGGCTGCTGCGGATCACGCACAACGCCGCGCTCGACCACCTCGGGCGCCGGCGCCCCGATCCCGTGGATCCCGAGACGCTCGACAGGGCGGAGCAGAGCCCCTCGCGCGAGCCGGCCGACCGCTTGGAGATGCGCGAGCGGATCGAGCGCTTGGAGCGCAAGCTGCGCGGGCTCTCGCCCCAGCACCGGACCGTGCTGGTGCTGCGCGACGCGGAGGGCCTGAGCTATGAGGAGATCGCCGAGATCACCGATGCGCCGATCGGCAGCGTCAAGGGACGCCTGCACCGGGCGCGGAGCGAGTTCATCCAGATGCTCCGCGCCAACACCTACGACTGGGAGCTGCCGGGATGAGCGAACCGTCTGAACCTTCCCTCGAGCCCGCCGAGTCGCGGGCCGCAGAGCTGCTGCGCCTTGTCGGTAGCCAGACGCCGGCCGTCAGCTCGCGCTTCACCGCCGAGCTCGTCGAGCGTGCGCGCCGGCAGCGCGCCGTCGCGGTGCCGATGCGGGCGCTCGGCGGCCTGGTGGCGGCGATCGCCACCGCGCTGGTCGGCGCGGCCCGGGGTGGCCGCGGGCCGGGTCGGCCATGATCGCCTCCGTCATCGGGCGTGCCGGCGACCAGCTCGGCGAGTTCCTCCCGCGGATCGGGGGCGCCCTCCTCCTGCTGATCATCGGGCTGCTGGCGGCGATCGTGCTCGGCCGGCTCACGAGGCGCGCGCTCGTCCGCGCGGGCCTCGATCGCTTCGCAGACCGTTCGGGGACGAGCGAGCTGCTCGGCCAGGCCGGCCTCCCGAGCTCGCTCTCCGCGCTGATCGGAACAGCTGTCCGGCTCACGATCGTGGTGGTCGCGGTCTTCGCCTCGCTGACGCTCCTCGGCCTCGCATTCCTGAGCGACTCGCTGAACGAGAGCATCCTGTACATACCGCGGTTGCTCGTCGCGCTGGCGCTCGTGCTGATCGGTGTGGTCCTCGGGGCGTTCGCGCGCGCGTGGCTGGAGCGGACCTCCGCTCAGCTCGACTTCCCCGTCGCCATCGGACCGGTCGTGCAGGTGCTCGTGATCCTCCTGTTCGGGCTGTGCGCGGCCGTCCAGGCGGGCGTCACGGTCGCGCCGCTGACGGCGATCGCGCTCATCCTCCTCGCGGCGTGCGCGCTCACGCTCGCCCTGGCGTTCGGGCTCGGCTCGCGCGAGATGGCGCGCTCGCTGACCAGCGGGCGCTATGCGCGCGCCGACTTCGAGGTCGGGCAGACGATCCGCGTCGGCGACGTGCGCGGTGAGATCGTCAGCATCGAGGCGGCGGCGACGACGCTGAAGGCGGACAACGAGACGATCCGCGTCCCGAACAGCCTGCTCGTCGAGCGGATGGTGGTCGTCGAGGCAGGGGAGCTGCCGAAGATGTAACTCCTGCGCGGCCCGCGTCGTCCGGAACGGTGTGGACACGACTAGACCCTCCGACCGGGAGCAGGCCGTCCGGAGCTACCTGCCCCTGGCCCGCAGCCTCGCCCATCGCTACTGGCATTCCGGAGAGCCGATGGAGGACCTCGAGCAGGTCGCCTGCGTCGGGCTCCTGAAGGCGATCGACCGCTTCGATCCCGATCTGGGCACGCGTTTCACCAGCTTCGCGGTGCCGACCATTCTCGGTGAGCTCCGACAGCACTTCCGCGATCACACGTGGGCCTTCCGTCCACCGCGCCGGCTGCAGGCGCTGACGGTGCGGATCGAGCGCGTCCGCGACGATCTCGTGCCCTCGCTCGGGCGACAGCCGACGGTCGCCGAGCTGTCGGAGCACCTGTGCGCCGCTCAAGAGCTGATCCTCGAAGCACTCGAGATCGCCGTCGCGCGCCAGACGGTCCCACTCGACGGGCCGTGGTGGGAAGACGGCGATGGGTACGGCAGCGGTCGCGACGACGACGGCTACGCACGCGCCGACGACCGCGCCCACCTCGTCTCGCTGCTCCGCACCTTGAGCCCGCAGGACGCCGAGATCGTCCTCTTGCGCTTCCACGACGAGCTCACACAGGACGCCATCGCCCGGCGCGTCGGCGTCTCGCAGATGCACGTCTCCCGCGTCCTGCGCCGCAGCCTGGTGCGCATGCGCGACGCGGCCGCGTGATTCAGGCCGGCCGGGACACGAACCGCGACCCCGTGATCGCGACGTACGCGACGCGCCCACCGGTGCGGGAACCCGAACCTCGGTCGTGAGACAGCCCCATGGCGTCGCCGCCGGCGGACTGGGACTGTCGTGTCGTGCCTAGCTGGCTGAGCAAGGAGCCGGTGAAGGCCCTCTCCGAGGCTCACGTAGCGCATCCGTCCGTGGAGCTCGCGGACTACCGGACGGAGTACCGACTCCTCGGCCCGCTGGAGGTCGTGTACCGCGGCGAGGCCGTGCCCACCGGCGGGCAGCGCAAGCGCGCGCTGCTCGCCCGCCTGCTGCTCGAGGCCAACCGGACCGTGTCGGTCGATGCGCTCGTCGACGCGCTGTGGGGCGAGCGCGTGCCCGCCACGGCGGTGAAGATGGTGCACATCTACGTCTCGCAGCTGCGCAAGGTGCTGCCGGGCGGGGTGCTGCAGACGCGCGCCCCGGGCTATCGGCTCGAGGTCGCGCCGGAGGCCGTTGACCTGTTGCGGTTCGAGCGGCTGCGCAAGGAGGGCCGCGAGGCGCTGGCCGGCGGCGACGCCGTCACGGCGGCCGAGCGCCTCACGGCGGCGTGCGCGCTCTGGCGCGGGCCGGCGCTCGGTGAGTTCTCGGAGCCGTTTGCCGCGGCCGCGGCCGCACACCTCGACGAGCTCCGGCTCGTCGCCGTCGAGGACCGGGTCGACGCCGAGCTCGCGCTCGGTCGCCATCGCGAGCTCGTCGGGGAGCTGCAGGCCCTCGTGGCGAGCCACCCGTTCCGCGAGCGTCCTCGCCGCCAGCTGATGCTGGCGCTATACCGGCAGGGACGCCACGCCGAGGCGCTCTCGGCCTTCCACGACGTGCAAGCTGCGCTCCGCGACGAGCTTGGGATCGACCCGTCGGCGAGCCTGTCCGAGCTGCAGTACCGCATCCTCAACCAGGATCCGACCCTCGACCATGCCTCGCCGGCCCCGGCTCCATCCCATCCCTGCCGGTCCCGGCACCCCTGCCGCCCGCCGGCGACGGGTTCGTCAGCCGGGCGGCCGAGCTGGCCCGGCTCGAGCAGGCGCTCGAGGAAGCGACGGCCGGACACGGCGCGCCCGCCCGGAGCGCTGGCGGAGGTCGCGGCAGCGATAAGCGATGCCGGCGTGAACATCGCAGCGGCGACGTGCACTGGGCCGGGCGATCGCGCCGAGCTCCACATCCTCGTCCCGCACGCCGGCGCCGCCGGGCACGCCCTGGCGATCTCGCACCTCGCCATGTCACGAGAACGTGAGGTCGTCGTGGTCGACGTCCAAGATCGCCCCGGCTTGCTTGCGGACCTCACGCGCAGGATCGCGCGGGCCGGGGTCGACCTCGACCTTGTCTACGTCGCCACCCGCAACCGCATCGTCTTCGGCGCTGCGGACCTGGACGCGCTGAGGGCCGCGCTCGGCGTCGCGGCCTGACGGCGCGCGGCACCGACAGACCCCTTACAGCGCTGGCAGAGGGTGCGCCGATGTCTCCACTCTCGTGACCCGATCTGCCCCAAACGCCCTCTTAGAGCCAAATCCGGACCGATCATAATCCTAAGGTCACGGGTTCGAGTCCCACCCGGTCGCCGCTCGCGACCCGCACACGCTCCAGGCGTCCGGCCACGGATGGCGCTGAGCGCTGCGGCGCCCTGTGGCGACGCGGGTTTGCGCGCCCGGTGAGGAACCGATAGCCGGTCGTTGCCGTCTGATTGGCCGTCGCGATTGAGCACTCGAGGTGCTCGCTTACGTTCGGTCAGACACGCAAACGGCGTCCGGACGCAGGGGCCGGGGGCGACCTTCGCTCACATCGACGCTCCCCCGGCCGACCGGCGATCGCTCGGATCGGGCAATCGTCAGGCATGCCGCCGGTTCGGTTCTTGAAACAGGAGAGGACGACGATGACCAGCCTTGATCGCGCCTGCCATGACCGGCGGAGCTTTCTGAAAGGTGGCGCCCTGCTCGGTGCCGCCACCCTAGCGGCCGCCGCAGGCGGCAGCCATACGGCGCTGGCGCAGGTGGGGCGCGCTCTTGGACCGATCGACCGGGATGCCATCACGCCCGGCGACGTCGCCATTCTCAAGTTCCTGGCGGCTGCCGAGCT
>DATFQI010000092.1:0-34059 GCA_035264365.1 Solirubrobacteraceae bacterium | reverse complement strand
GCGGCCGAGACGATCAACCGCATCATCGACTTCTTCCCGCCCCATCAGCAGCAGCAGGCGCGGGCGATGATCGCCGGCACGCTGAAGGGCATCGTCTCCCAGCGCCTCGTTCGCACGGCCGACGGCAAGGGCCGCGTGGCGTGCTGCGAGATCATGGTCATGACGGGCCGCGTACACGACATGATCCTCGACCCGAAGCTGACAGGGCAGCTGCCCGAGGTCATCGCCGAGGGCGCCTACTACGGCATGCAGACCTTCGACCAGCACCTGCTGGCGCACCTGCAGGCCGGGCGGATCACCTTCGAGGACGCGCTGCACGTCGCCACCTCGCCGCACGACTTCAAGCTGATGGTCGCCGCGCAGGAGAACCCGACGTCGGAGACCAGCCCGGCGCCGGCGCCGCAGGGGGCGCAGCTCCCGGGCCCGCCGGAGCAGCCCGCCCCGGTGGCCCCGCCGGTGCACTCGGCCCCTCCGGTGCCGGTCGCCCAGCAGGCCCCGCCGGTCGCGCAGCAGGCGCCGCCGGTCGCCCAGCAGGCCCCGCCGGCGCCGGTCGCGCCGCCGGTCCCGGCCGCCGCGTCGCCCTCCGCGCCGCCGCCGCCGTCGGCGCCGCCGCCGGGCCCCCCGAGCTACTGAGAGCCTCCTCCTCCAAGGCCGGCGCGACAGCGCCGGCCTTGACGTTTGCCGTCCCCTTCCGGAAAGGTTCCGCCAATGCAGACGACCCTCGCCAACTTCCGCGAAGTCGAGTCGCAGAACGCGTTCTCGCTCCAGAACTCCAAGCTCCTCAAGGTCGAGCTCAACCAGGTGACCATCCAGGCCAAGCTCGGCTCGATGGTCGCCTACCAGGGCGAGGTGCGCTTCGAGCACGCCGGCTCGGGCGGACTCGGACGCATGCTCAAGAAGGCCGTCTCGGGCGAGGGCACGCAGCTGATGAAGATCACCGGCACGGGCGAGGTGTTCCTCGCCGACCAGGCTCAGGACGTGCACCTGATCTACCTCGAGAACGACTCCATCACCGTCAACGGGCCGAACCTGCTGGCGTTCGACGCCGGCATCGACTGGGACATCAAGCGCGTCCAGGGCGCGAGCTCGATGATGGGCGGCGGCCTGTTCAACATGTCGCTGCAGGGCACCGGCTGGGTGGCGATCCTCTCCGACGGCCCGCCCGTGCTGCTCAACGTCGCCAGCGCGCCCACCTTCGCCGACGCGCAGGCCGCGATCACGTGGAGCTCGGGCGTCACGACGGGCATCAAGACCGACGTGAACCTCAAGAACCTGATCGGGCGCGGCTCAGGCGAGTCCGTCCAGATGTCCTTCCAGGGCCAGGGCTGGGTGCTCGTGCAGCCGTCCGAGGGCCAGATCCACGCCGCCGCCACGCAGTCGTCCGGCAGCGGCGGCCTCGGCGGGCTGCTCAACCAGTAGGCAGGCGGGCGAGGAAGCGGGCCGCGATCGGCGCCGCGACCGCGCCCCCGGCCCGGCCGCCCTCCACGAGCACCGCCGCCGCGACGTCACCCCGGTAGGCGATGAACCACGCGTGGGTCGGCGGCGGGTCGCCGCCGCCGTACTCGGCGGTGCCGCTCTTGCCGCCGACCTCGCCGGGCACGCCGGCGAGCGCCGTGCCGGTGCCGGACTCGACGACCATCCGCATCAGGCCGCGCAGGGTGCCGGCCTCGGCGAGCTCGCCGCCTTCGCGGCGGCGGTCCGTGGCGACCAGGCGCGGCGCGTGCCAGCGGCCCGCGGCGACGGTCGCCGCGACCCCCGCCATCGCGAGCGGGCTGGTCACGATCCGGTCCTGGCCGATCATCATCGCGGCGCGGCCGGTGGCGCCCTCGGCGGCGGGCACCGAGGCCTCCGCCGCCGGCAGCCCGAGCGCCAGGCGCTCGCCGAGCCCGAAGTCGCGCGCGGTGCGCGTCAGCGCGTCCGGGCGGAGGCGGTCCGCGAGCGAGACAAACGCGGTGTTGCACGACTCGGCGAAGTCGGTGCGGAAGGGGACCTCGCCCGCCGCGCCGCCCTCGAAGTTGCGGAACGAGCGGCCGTCGACGACCGTCGTGCGCGTGCAGGCGACGGTCTCGGCGGGATCCAGCCCCGCGCGCAGCAGCGCCGTCGTGCTGACGACCTTGAACGTCGAGCCCGGGGGATAGAGCCCGGTGAAGGCACGGTTGAGCGATGAGCCGGCCGGCCGGTTGGCGACCGCCAGGACGTCGCCGGTGGAGGGCTGTACGGCGACCAGCGCGGCCTTGCGCTCCGTGGCGCCGAGCGCGGCCTCCGCGGCGGCCTGCGCGTCGAGGTCGAGCGTCGTGCGCAGCGGCCGGCCGTCGCGCGCCTTGCGCGCAAGCAGGGTCCGGAGCTCCGTACCGCTCTCGCTGCGGCGGATCACGATGCGCCCGCCGGGGCTGCCGGCCAGCCGGCGCTCGAAGGCGGCCTGCAGCCCGTACTGGCCGATCTGATCGCCGGGCGCGAGCCCCGGGTCCTTCTCGACCTGCTCGGCGGTCACAGGCCCGACGGCGCCGAGGACGGCGCGCCCGAAGTCGCGCGAGGGGGCGAGCGGTGACTCCGACGGCGCGAGCGAGATGCCGGGAACGTCGCGCAGCCGCTCCTCGACGTCGTCGTAGGCGGCCTTCCGCAGGGTGATGACCGGGACGAAGCGCCCGCGCCCGGCGTCGCGCACGCGGCGGGCGAGGTCGCCCGCGTCGACGTCGTCGATCAGCTCGGCGACGCGCTCGGCGCTGCGCTGAGGGTCGCGCACGCGGTCCGTCTGGAGCGCCACGTCGACGACGGGCCGCTCGGTGACGAGCGCGCGGCCGTCGCGGTCGAGCAGGTCGCCGCGGTCGGGGCGGCCGGCGGCGGTTCCCAGCCGCGTGCCGGCGGTCAGGCGGGGGTGGATCGCCCGCGGGGTGAACGCGACCACCCAGCGGTCGTCGCGCAGCACGAGCCGGAGCGTGGCGTCGTAGGCGAACTCGCCGAACCCGGGCACCTGCCAGGTGACATGGACGCCGGCTGTGCCCCGGTCGCCGTCGCGCCGGAGCGAGCTGCGGCGGGCGCCGACCCGTGCGCCGTCGAGCCCGGCGCGCGAGGCCGCCAGCGCGGCGCTCGCGGGTCCGGGGCGGTCCGTCACGCGCGAGGCGGCGTCGTCGTCGCCGCGCGACCAGGCGGCCAGGTAGCGGTCGACCGCCGGGCCGGGCTCGGGACCGCGGCCGAGCACGACGTAGGCGACGGCGCCGGCGGCGACGGCGATCGCAGCCGTCAGCGCCACGATCGCCGCGAGGCGGCGCGAGGAGGAGCGAGGGGCGGCGGAGGGCATCTCCCTACCCCAGCGAAGGAGCGGTCGAAGTCCAAGACCAAATCGACGGCGAGATCAGGTCGGGTGCGATATCAATGCTGGTTCGATGGACCTCATCCGGCACCTGCGCTACTTCGTCACCGTCGCCGAGGAGCTGCACTTCGGGCGTGCCGCGCAGCGGCTGCACATGTCCCAGCCGCCGCTCAGCCAGCGCATCCGGGCGCTCGAGGAGCGCGCGGGCGGCCGGCTTCTGCAGCGCACCTCGCGGCGTGTAGAGCTCACGCCACTGGGCCGCCGCCTGCTGCCCGAGGCGCAGGCGCTGCTCGCCCACGCCGACCAGGTGTCCGGCCTGCTCGACGCGCTGGCCGAGGCGGAGCTGCACGAGCTGCGGGTCGGGCTGCCGCCGGACCTCCCGGCCGCGCTCGTCGGCGGGATCCTCGGCGCCTGCCGGGCGGCGCACCCCAACGCGGAGATCGACCTCGTGCAGGGCCATCCGCAGCTGCTCGAGCAGCAGTTGCGCGCGGGGAGCCTGACGCTCGCCCTGCTGCGCCAGCCCGTGGCTCCTGGTCTCCGCCCGGGCACCGTGCTGCGACGGCCGCTGGGCGTGCTGGTCCGCGAGGACGACCCGCTCGCCGCCGGCGAGACCCTCGAGCTCTTCGAGCTGGCCGGTCACGAGCTCGTGCTGTTCCCGCGCGAGCAGGCACCCGACCACTACGACGCGCTGCTCGCCGATCTGCGCGCGCTCGGGTTCGCGCCCGCGTCGGTGCGGCCGGCCGACGGCCTCGCCGTCGCCGCAGGCCTCGTGCTGGTTGGCGGGGCGGTCGCGCTGACCGACCGGCCGCCCGCCGACGCCGGCGGGCTCGCGTGGCTGGGGCTGGCCGGGTCGCCGCTGTGGCTGCACGCCGCCTTGACGCGCGGTCCCGGGGGCCGCGCCGACGCCCTCGACGACGAGCTCGCGCGGCTGATCGCCGACGCCGACGGCTGGGATCTCGCAGGAGCCGCGGCCGGGAGCCGCCCGGGGCCGCGACCGTCCTCCGGCCTGCTGGCATGAGCGAGCCGCGCTCCCGATCCGAAGGTCGGCTGCGCCGGCTGTTCGCCGCGGCCGGCGTGCGCGGCCGGCTGCATGCGTGCGACGTCGACGACCCGGGCCGCGCCGTCGAGGCCGACGGGGGCCTGGCGGTGCCGCTGGCGTCCACCTTCAAGCTGCACGTGGCACTCGCCGTCCTGCGCGCGGTCGATGCGGGGACGCTCGAGGCGGGGGAGACGCTGCGGATCGGCGCCCGCCGCACCGCCGGCCCGACGGGCCTCGCGGCGATGCGCGACCCGGTTCGGATGAGCGTGCGCGACCTGCTCTACCTGATGCTCGCCGTCAGCGACAACGCCGCCTGCGACGCGCTCTACGACCGCGTCGGCGCGGACGCGGTCGGCGGCGTCGCGCCCGCGCTCGGCCTGCGTTCGACGGTGATCCGCGGCTGCTGTCGCGACCTCACCCGCAGCATGCTCGAGGACACGGGCGCCGCGGACGCCGGCGAGGTGTTCGCCCGGCTCCGCGAGCCGGGCGCGCTCGACCGACTGGCCGTGCTCGACCCGGAGCGCACCAGTCGCTCCACGCCCCGCGACATGACGCGGCTGCTCGGCGCCGTGTGGCGTGACGAGGCCGCCTCGCCGGCGTCGTGCGCCGAGCTGCGGCGGCTGATGGGCCTGCAGGTCTGGCCGCACCGGCTCTCGGCCGGCTTCCCAGACGACGAGGTCGTCGTGAGCGGGAAGACCGGCACCTTGCCCGGCCTGCGGATCGAGGTCGGCGTCGTCGAGACCGGCGACGGGCGGCGGACCGCGGTCGCCGTGTTCACGCGCAGCGCCTCCAGCCGGCTCAACCTCCCGCAGGCCGACGCGGTGATCGGCACCGCGGCCCGGCTCGCCGTCGACGCGCTGGCTTAGCCTGAATCCACCGATTCCCGCGGCGCCTCGCCGCCGTGGCCGTTCGCCAGAGCCGATTGACCGCTCCCAAGTGGTCCACCACGAGGATGCGCGGTCAACCGACTCTGACTCGGCCCACGACGCCGAGGCATCCACGGATGATCGGTGGATCCAGGCTTAGACGTGCACGAGGTCCTCGGCGTCGGGGTCGTCGGTGACCACGCCGCACGCCGGGCAGTACCAGCGGGCCTCCAGCACGCCCCCGCAGGCGTCGTGGCGGTACGGCTCGCCGCCGGCCGCGCGGGCGCCCCAGTCGGCCAGCAGCCGCAGCGCGCCCGCGAGCTCGCGCCCCGACTCCGACAGCTCGTAGGCGAAGCGCGGCGGGCGCTCGGAGTAGGGCTGCGGGACGACGAGCGCCTGCTCGGCGAGCGCCTTCAGCCGCGCGCTGAGCACGTTGGGCGCGATCCCCTCGAGCTCCTCCTGGAGCTCGTTGAAGCGCTTGGGCCCCTCCAGCAGCGCCGCCACCACGAGCAGCGTCCAGCGGTCGCCGACCCGCTCGAGCGCGTCGGCGAGGGGGGAGGACGGGACTCTGCGTCGGCGGGGCACGCTCGACCACCCTAAACGGGGTCTGACCCCGAAGTGCAGTGGGGTATAGTGACTTGCAATGAGCAAGTCACTCCTGGACGAGCTGCAGGAGACCGTCGCGAAGGTCGCGGCGGCGGTCGGGCCGTCGGTGGTCGGGCTCGGGCGCGGCTGGGGCCGCGGATCGGGCGTCGTGGTCGAGCCCGGGCAGGTGCTGACCTGCGCCCACGTGCTGCGCGGCGACGAGGTGGCCGTGACGTTCGGCGACGGGCGCACGTCGGACGGCCGCGTGGCCGGCGCGGACCCGGACCTCGACCTCGCCGTCGTGGCGGTCGACACCGGCGACGCCCCCGCGGTGGCCTGGGAGCCGGAGCGCGCCGGCGCGCTCGGCCACGGCTCTCCCGTGCTCGCGCTCGCCGACCCCAGCGGCCGCGGCCTGCGCGTCACCTTCGGCCTGGTGTCGGCGACGGGGCGCAGCTTCCGCGGGCCCGGCGGGCGCCGGGTCGGCGGCTCGATCGAGCACACCGCCCCGCTCCCGCGCGGCTCCTCGGGCGGGCCGCTCGTCGACGCCGACGGGCGCCTGCTCGGCCTCAACGCCGTCCGGCGCGAGGGCGGGCTGATCCTCGCCGTGTCCGCCGAGGAGGCGGTGCGCGAGCGAGTCGCTGCGCTCGCGCGCGGCGAGGCGGCCGGGCGCCCACGGTTGGGCGTGGCGCTCGCGCCGTCCCGTCACGCGCGGCGCATGCGCAGCGCGGTCGGGCTGCCGGAGCGCGACGGCCTGCTGGTGCGGGCGGTCGTGCCCGGCAGCCCCGCCGAGCGGGCCGGCCTCCAGCGCGGCGACCTGATCGCGCGCGCGGACGGTCGCGCGCTCGCCTCGGTCGACGACCTCTTCGACGCGCTCGACGCCGCCGGCTCGGGCACGCTCACGCTCGGCGTCGTGCGCGGCAGCGACGAGCGCGACGTTCCCGTGACGCTCGGCTAGTCACTTCAGTTGCTGAAGTCTTGCGGTAGACTGCACGCTCGTGCCGAACTCCGATTGCCCTGTCTGCCGGACTGCCGACATCGTCTGCGGCAAGTGGACCCTGCTCGTGATCCGTGACCTCGCGGAGGGGCGCTCGCGCTTCTGCGAGCTGGAGCGCTCGCTCGCCGGCATCTCCCCGCGCACGCTGTCGCTGCGGCTGCGCGCGCTCGAGGAGGAGGGCATCGTGGCCCGCCAGACCTACCCCGAGGTCCCGCCGCGCGTCGAGTACGCGCTGACCGAGAAGGGCCGCGCGCTCGTCCCGATCATCGAGTCGATGCGCTCCTACGGCACCGAGTGGCTCGGCGCCGCCGACAGCTGCACCGAGGCCCCCGAGGTCCCGCTGCCGGCCGTCGCCGCCGTCGCCGCCGCCTGACAGCGCGCTTGCAGTCCGTCCGGCCCTCGTGCTTGGGGGCAGGATCGCCGTAGATCACGGCGAACCGGCTGCGCATGCACAACCGCGCGCTGCACGATTCGCTCGCCGCCTTCGTCGAGGAGGCCGCCCGGCAGCTCGCCGACGAGGTATCCGGCGGCGCCGAGGTCCCGTTCGAGCTGATGGAGATGAGCCCGCACTCGCGGGCGACCCCGCCGCTGTACTGCTACCGGCCGCTCACGGGCCACTTCATCGGCGAGCGCGTCGGCGTGCTCGCGCGGCTGCCGTCCTACCCCGCCGCCGTCCACGGTCTCGCGGCGCTCCCCGACCTCCCCGCCTACCTGCAGGCGCGCGGGCGCCGCCCGCCGGGACCGGACAGCCGCATGCAGGCCGACGCCGCGCTGCAGGCGTTCCTGACCGCCGTCTGGACCGAGGCGACCGAGTTCAGCTTCGACCCGGCGCGCTTCGCGCAGGCCTACGCGGAGCTGGAGACCGTCGCCTACGACGGCTGCACGCTCTCGGTCGTGCTGGCGCCGGTCGACGGGCTGATGATCGAGTCCGAGGAGCTGCCGCTCGGCGAGGGCCTGGCGCTCGTGCGCGCCGGCACGCTCAAGGACGCGCCCGGCGACATCGGCCAGGACGAGATGGCGACCGTCGCGCTGCTGGCGCTCGAGGGCACGCCGGGCGACCACCGCGCGCTGGAGGACGCCGGCCGCCGCCTGCGCCGCCTGCAGACCGCGCTGCGGCTCTGGGACGACGCCGAGCCCGCGCTCGGCCCGACCGCCTGGGCGCGCACCGACGGCAGCGCGTGGTGGGCCGTCCCGCTCGCGACCGGCTTCCGCCGCCCCCAGGGCGACTGCCTGCTCCCCGCCGAGGAGGAGGACGCGCTGCGGGCGTTCTGCTCGCTCGTCTCGCGCCGCACCCCGCGCGCGGGTGAGCTGGCGTGGGCGCTGCGCCGCTTCGAGCTCGGCTGCGAGCGCGCGAGCGCTGTCGAGGCGCTGACGGACTGGCTGCTCGCCGCCCGCGCGCTGCTCGCCGACGTCGACCAGCCCGGCTACCAGGGAATGGCCGCCCGGATGGCCGCGATCTGCGCCACGCCGGAGGACCGCACCCGGGCCGAGTCGCGCATCCGCGAGGCGATCTCGCTCGAGCGCGCCGCGGTCGCGGGGCTCGTGCGGGCGGAACCGGAGGTCGAGGACCTGATCACCGAGCTCGGGGCGAACCTGCGGGCGATCCTGCGCGACGTGCTCTGCGGACACCTCGAGCCGGGGCTCCGCCGCGTCGCCGACGAGCTGCTGGCCGAGCAGGCGGAGCCGGCCGACACCCTGCACTAGCCGGCGGCGCCCGCGGCGCTAGGCCGTGCCGAACAGGTGCTCGCGCACCTGCATGAGGCCCGCGACGTCGTGGACGTCGTCGTCGAGCTCGGGCACCACGATCGCCGGTGGCGAGCCGAGCGCGGCGAGGAGCCGCTCGACGCCGGCCTCGTCGCCCGCGGCGAGCGCGGCGAGCTCGTGCGCGGACTCGCCGACCCGCCTCGCGAGGTCGTCGCCGAGCTCCTCGGCGAGCCCGGGCGCGGGCGCGCCGTCGACCGAGGGCGCCGTGTGCACGCGGTTGACCACCAGGCCGCCGAACGGCATCGCGGCGTCGGCGAGCTTGCGGTGGAAGTGGATCGCCTCCTCGGACGGGTCGTGGCGCGGGGAGGTGACGATTAGGAACGTCGTGGCCGGGTCCTCGAGCAGCGCGCCCACCCGGTCGGCGCGCTCCATGAAGCCGTCGATCATCCCGCCGAGCGTGCGGAAGAAGACCGACAGGTCCTGCAGCAGGTCGACGCCGGTGACGCGCTTGAGCAGGCCGAACACCATCCCGGTGCCGCGCCCGAGCACCTTGCCGCTCAAGCCGGCCGGGCGCAGGAACATCCGGATCGCGCGGCCGCCGAAGAAGCCCTTCAGCCGCTGTGGTGCGTCGAGGAAGTCGAGCGCGTTGCGCGACGGCGGCGTGTCGAGCACGAGCAGGTCGAACCCGCCCTCCTGGTCGAGCTCGTAGAGCTTCGCGATCGCGGTGAACTCCTGCGAGCCGGCCACCGCGTTGGAGAGCTGCTGGTAGATCCGGTTCGCGAACACCTCGTCACGGGTGCGCGCGTCCGGCGCGAGCCGCTCGATCAGCGCGTCGAAGGTGCGCTTGGCGTCGAGCATCATCGCCCACAGCTCGCCGTCGGCCTCGACGCCCTGGGCGGAGAGCCGCTCGGGGTCGACGCGGTGCGGCTCGTTCCCGAGGTCCTCGAGCCCGAGCGACGTCGCGAGCCGCTTCGCGGGGTCGATGGTCACCACGGCCACCTTCAGGCCGCGCTCGGCCATGCCGAGCCCGAGCGCCGCGGCGGTCGTCGTCTTGCCGACCCCGCCGGAGCCGGCACAGATGACGATCCGCTTCCCGTCGAGGAGCGACTCGACGGAAGTCATCGCACTGACATCAGGACAGGGGGCACCCCGACCAGCGTACGCGAGATGACATTCCGCTCCGGCCGCGCGAGCGCGGCGCGGTGTCTAGATCAGCCCTTCGCGGACCGCGAAGGCCACGGCCTGCGAGCGGCTGCGCGCGTTGAGCTTGGTGACGACGTCGTGCAGGACGTTCTTCACGGTGCGCTCGGAGTAGCAGAGCTGCTGGGCGACCTCCCGGGTCGGGTGCCCGGCCGCGATCAGCGAGAGCACCTGCTGCTCGCGGTCGGTGAGCGTGGCGTGGTGCGCGCGGGCGTGGCCGTTGGCCCCGTTCGCGGCCGAGCGGACGAGCCCGCCGAGCAGCTCCGGGGTGACGACGCCGGCGCCGCTCGCGGCGGCCTGCACCGCTGCGGCGAGACCCTCCATGGTCAGCGTGTCCTTGCGCAGGATCCCGATGGCGCCCGCCTGCATCGCCCCGAGCACGCTCTCCTCCGAGCAGTCGGACGTGCACACGAGCACGCGCGCGCCCGTGGCCTCCGAGACCGCGCCGATGAAGTCGCGGCCGCCCGGCATCGCGTGGTCGAGCACCACGAGGTCGGCGCCGAACAGGCCTTGGGACTCCCACGCGTCGCGCACCGACTCGGCGTCGGCCACGGCCTCGACGCCGTCGAGAAGCTCGAGGCAGGCCGCGAGCCCGCGCCTATAGATCGTGTGGGTGTCCAGGACGAACAGCTTCAACTGCGCTCTGCCTTGTCCGACTTCCGCTTCCGTGCCTGAGGGTTGCCGTGCCTGCGGGCTGTGGCGATACTACGCCCGCATCCGATGCAAGGAAAGTGAATGACACGAGTGGCCCGCCCGGCAGGGGACGAGTCGGGAGAGATAGGGAGGGACGGACCCTGATGCCGGACGTCATGAAGACCGTCGGCCGATACGAGATCCTGCGCGAGCTGGGGCGCGGCGGGATGGCGCTCGTGTACCTGGCGCGGCAGACCGACCTCGACCGCTTCGTCGCGCTCAAGGAGCTGGGCGCGTTCCACGCCTCCGACGCCTCGTTCGCCCAGCGCTTCCTGCGCGAGTCCCGCGTGGCCGGCTCGCTGAGCCACCCGAACATCGTGACCGTGCACGACTACTTCGAGCACGACGGCACGCCGTACATCGCGATGGAGTACGTCGAGCGCGGCTCGCTGCGCCCCTACGTCGGCAAGATGACCATCGCGCAGGTCGGCGGCGTGCTCGAGGGCCTGCTCGCCGGGCTCACCAACGCGGAGCAGAACGGCATCGTCCACCGCGACCTCAAGCCCGAGAACCTGATGGTCACCTCGGACGGGCGCGTGAAGATCGCCGACTTCGGCATCGCCAAGGCGACGACCAAGATGCAGACGGGCGCCTTCCTGACGGCGACAGGCACCACGGTCGGCACGCCGACCTACATGGCGCCCGAGCAGGCGATGGCGCAGGACATCGGCCCGTGGACCGACCTCTACTCCGTCGGCTGCATGGCGTTCGAGATGTTCACGGGCAAGGTCCCGTTCCACGACTCCGACGCGCCGATGGCGATCCTGCTGCGGCACGTCAACGAGCCGATCCCCGCCGTCAAGTCGATCGACCCGAACATCGACCAGGGCATCTCGGACTGGATCGAGAAGATGCTCGTCAAGGACCCGGCCAAGCGCACGCAGTCCGCTTCTGACGCCTGGGACGAGTTCGAGGAGATCATCATCGGGCTGCTCGGCCCACGCTGGCGCCGCTCCGCCCGCCTCGGCGGGGAGACGGGCGCCGCCGAGGGCCCGAACCCGCTGACGCCGGCGCCGTTCCAGGGCACGACCGCCGGCGCCGCCGCCTCCGACGAGTTCCAGAGCTTCGCCTGGGGCCAGCCGGCGGCCGACACCGACGGCTCCGCCGCGCCGGCGCCGTACACGCCGCCGCCGCAGGACCTCCCGGCGGGGCCGATGCAGGAGCAGCCCGCGCCCGAGGCGCCGCCCGCCCCCGCCGAGGCCTCCGCCGCGCCCGCCGAGGCGCCGGCCCCCGAGCCCGAGGCGCCCCGCGAGGAGACCGGCTTCCTGACGTTCGGCGCGCCGGCGCCCGCCCCGCCGACCGACGCGCTCGTGCCGCCGCCCGCCGAGGCGCCGCCGGCGGCGCCCGCCGCCCCGGAGGCCGCGCCCGAGCCCGAGCTCGTCGCCCCCGACGTCGCCCCCGAGCCCGCGCCGCAGGCCGAGGAGGCCGCGCCCGACGCCGGCTTCGAGACCTACATCGCCCCGCCGCCGCCGCGCCCGCCAGCGGAGGACCCGGGCACCGACGCGCTGCAGGGCGTGCCGCAGGCCCCCGAGCCGCCGGCGCCCGTGTCCGCGCCTGACGCTGAGCCCGTCGCGCCGCCCCCGCCGCCGCCCACCCCGGAGCCGGTCGCGGCGTCGCAGGCCCCGCCCGCGCCCGAGCCGCCGACGGCGCCGGCGCCCGAGCCGGAGCCCGCGTACGAGTACGACCCGAACGCGACGGTCATGCCGGAGTCGCTGCGGCAGAAGCCGGAGGCGAAGCCCAAGAAGGAGGCCAAGCCGAAGAAGGAGCGCAAGCCGCGGGAGGCCAAGCCCGCTCCGGCGCCCGTCCGCGACGGCGAGCAGCGCAAGAGCAAGGCGTTCCCGATCGCGCTCGCCGCCGGCGCCGCGATCGCGATCCTGCTCGGCTTCCTCGTCGGCGGGTCCGGCGGTGGCGGCAGCGAGAAGGAGCAGGCCGCCGACACCGGCGCGCTGACGGGCACGGCCGCCTCCGCGGACGCCTCCGTGAAGGTGCCGTCGGGCTGGAGCGAGCTCGGCACGGCGCCCGACGTGCCCGGCCTCTCGATCTCGGACCCGAAGGCCGCGGCGCCCAACGGCAAGGACGGCGGCCTGGCGGTCGTCGTCGGCAACGTGAAGAAGGCCGCCGACAACTCGACGTTGCTCGCGCAGCCGTTCCTGCAGGCCGTCGGCGACGTGCCGAAGCCCAACGGCGCGGTCCAGATCGGCGGCGGCGACGTGCAGGCCTACCGCTACGACGCGCTGAAGCTCAACGGGTTCGACCGGGCGGTCACGGTCTACACGGCGCCGACCTCGGCGGGCGTGGCGACGGTCGCGTGCCTGGCGCCGGCGGCCGACGCCGACTCGTTCGCCTCCACGTGCGACCAGATCGCCAACACGCTCGAGCTGAGCTCGGGCGAGCCGCTGCCCGTCGGCCCGAGCAAGGCCTACGCCGGCGCGGTCAGCAAGGCGCTCGGGGCGCTGAACAAGGCCGACAAGGCGGGTCAGGCGAAGCTCAAGTCGGCGAAGACCCCGGCCGCGCAGGCCGCGGCGGCGAAGTCCCTGGCCAAGGCCTACCACGGCGCCGGCCGGACGCTCGCCCGCACGGACGTGAGCCCGGCCGACCGCGGCGTCAACGGGCTGCTGGTCAAGGCGCTGCGGCAGACCGGCGGCGGCTATGACGACGCCGCGTCGGCGGCGTCCAAGAAGAGCAAGTCGGCGTTCAGCAAGGCCAGGGGCGAGATCGCGGACGGCCGCAAGGCCGTGGCGAACGCGCTCGACGGGCTGAAGGCCGCCGGATACGACGTGCCGTCCTAGCCACAGCACACAGAACAGAGAGACAGCGCATCATGCAGCCACGTCAGATCGGGATCATCGTCGCCGCGGCGGTCGCCGCGTTCGCCGTCGCGTTCGTCGTCGCCGGCGCCGGCGGCGGCGGCTCGGACGGGGGCGGGACCGCGAAGGCGAGCAGCGCCGAGGGCACCAAGCCGGTCGAGCTCGCCTCCGTGTCCGTCAGCACCGGCCTGACCGGGTCGGCGGCGCTGCCGGCGCTCAAGTCCGAGCCCAAGAAGAAGAAGACGCAGAAGAAGGAGCCCGCCTCGTCCGGCGGCAGCACCAGCGGCGGCAGCACGACGCCGTCCGCGAATCCGGCCCCGTCGGCGACCACGGCTCCGAGCACGAACACGAACCCGGCGCCCGTCGCGACGGCCGCCCCGCCCGCGGCCACGGCGGCGCCTCCGAGCGGCGGCGGCGGTGGTGGCGGCGGCGGCGGCGTCGGCGGCTCCGGCGAGGGCTAGGCGATCACCGCGCGACGGCGGGCATCTGCCCGCCGTCGCGGACCCGCGGCGCCGGGTGCCGGCGCCGCGGCGTGGGCTCAGCGGCCGCCGATCAGCTTGCGCGCCTCGGTGAGGCGCAGCTGGTACTTGTAGCGGTACTGCGCCGCCGGGCGCTCGATGTCGGCGATCCACTCGCCGAATGAGCCGGGGTCCGTGACCGACTTGCCGGCGGCCAGGCGCGCCTTCTTGACGGCGAGCGCGTTGTCGATGAACCACTTCGCCTGCAGCTGCGGGTTCATGCGGAAGCCCTTGTAGGGGCCGTTGTCCCAGATGCCGACGCGCATCTGGAAGAAGCCGGCGGAGTCGGCGTCGCCGCCCTTGAGGTTCTTGACGCCCGACTCGACGAGCGAGGCCATCACCGGCAGCTCGGGGGGCAGGCCGGCTTTGTGGGCCTCCGAGGCCAGCCACTGCGCGAGCTGGGCCTGCGTGGCGTCGTCGCCGGGGTAGGTCCCGATCGCCCCGACGTTCTGCAGCGCGAGCTCGCCCTCGGGCACCGGCGCGCCGACGGCCTGGTTGGCCGCGGCGTCCTCGGCGGCGCTCGGCGCGTCCGGGCCGCCCGCCGCGGCGGCGACCTCCGGCGGGGCGACCGAGCCCGCCGCGGCCGCGGCGGCGACCGGCCCCTCGCCGGCCGGCTTGGCCTCGACCGCCTTCATGAACTGCACGGTCATGTGCTTCTCGCGGGCGGCGGCCTCCTTGGCGTCGACCGCCATGAACTCCAGCGTGCCGTGCTTCTTCGACTTCGACGCGGCGCCCTCGGCGGCGGCCTGCGCCTTCTCCGCGGCGGCCGGGTCGGCGGGAGCGGCCGCGGCGGCGGCGGCGATCTCGGGCGGGGCGACCGCGGGCGGGGCCGCGGCGGGCGGAGCGGCGGCGGGCGGAGCCGCGGCCGGGGGCGCGGTCCCGGCGGCCGCCTCGGCCTTCGCCTGCGCGCTGCCGTCGTCGAGCGCGCCCATCACGGCCGCGCCGGAGGCGGGCGCGGCAGCGGGCGGGAGCGGCGGCGACGCGGCGGCCGCGCCGGCCTCGCCCTTGATGCGGATGAACTTCACGTTGGCGCCCGTCGTCTGGCGCGGGACGCTGAGGACGGCGTCGCGGTAGTTGCCCTCGACGGCGGTGAACTTGCCGTCCTGGACGTTGCTCGCGAGGAAGCCGATGTGGCCGTCGGAGGCGAAGTCCTCCTGGCCGCCCCAGTCGTAGGCGACGATGTCGCCGGGGCGGGCGTCCGCGGCGCTGACGACCTCGAGGTTGTTCTGGCCCGCCTCGGCGCTGCGCACCCAGGTCTGGACGGCGGCCCAGCCGCTGCCCGGCATCTTGTGGCCCGACTTCTCCATCGCCCACGTGACGAAGCTCGCGCACCATGGGTTGCCCGGCCCGACGCCTGCCGAGGCGAGGTACTCGTCGACCTTGGCGCCGGTGTTGGTGCCCTCCTCCTTGACGCCCGCGGCGAGCTCCTTCTTGGCGAGCTCCAGGGCCGACGCGCCGAGGCCGGACCCGCCGCCGCCGGCTGCGGTCGCCGCCGCCGCGTCGGCGACGGCGGCCGGCACGGCCCCCGGGGCGGCGACGAAGTTGGCCGGCCCCGCCGGCGGCTGGACAGCCATGAACTGCAGCGAGTCGGTCTTCTTCGGCGCGGCGTCGGCCGCGTCCTTGGCGGTGACCGCCTTGAAGCTGATCGAGTCGCTCGCCTTCGGCTTGGGCGCGCCGATGACCTCACCCGGCGTGGCGGGCTGCCCCGGCACGGCGGCGGCAGCTGCGGCCGGCGCGCCCGCCACGGCGGGGACCGCGGCCGGCGCGCCGGCGGGCGCCGCGGCCGCGGGCGTCGCGCCGGAGGCCGCGACGTCGGCGGGCGGCTTCCAGCTCGGGTCGATCTCGGTCTTGAAGCCGAGGTGGACGTGGTCCTGGTGGCCCGCGTCGGTGAAGTAGCCGGGCCCGGAGATCGCCCACGGCGAGCCGATCTCGTCCGGCCGGTAGTCCTTGGCGATCTCCTGCATCTCGGTCGCCAGCTCGCGCGCGGCGACCGAGCCGGGGTTGACGATCTCGCCGTCGACGGAGGCGATGTCCACCCCGCGGCCGTGGAAGTGGTTGGAGACCGACCCGCCCGAGGTGAACTTCGAGTGGTCGGAGCACATGCAGGAGATCGTGAGCTTGTGGTCCTCGCTGAGCTTCGTCAGCACGGCCACGACGCGCGGGTCGATCTTGCCCGCCTCGAGGTCCTTCACCCCGACGTCGTCGAAGGTGATGTTCTTGTTCTTGAGCAGCGCGAGCGTCTCCGGCGACGGCGTGCCGCCCGAGCCCTCGCCGCCGAACTGCGAGGCGTCGACCTTCTGCGAGCGGCCGCCCTGGGCTTGGTCGACCGGCGCCGCGCCGTTGCCGGAGGGCTCCACGGCGGCGGGCGCCACGGCCGCGGCCGGCGTCGCCGCGTTGCCCTGCGGCGCCTTCTCGAGCAGGCCCTGGGCCTCCTCGAGCTTGAGCTGGTAGCGGCCGCGGTACTGCTCGGCCGGGCGCTCGACGTCGGCGATCCACTCGCCGAACGAGTTCGGGTCGTCGATCGGCTTGCCGGCGGCGATCCTCGCCTTCTTGACCGTCTCGGCGTTGTCGAGGAACCACTTGACCTGCAGCTTGGGATCCTCCGGGAAGCCCGCGTAGTCACCCTGGTTCCAGATCCCCACGCGCATCTGGAAGAAGCCGACGGAGTCCGCGTCGCCGAAGTTGAGGTTCTTCATCCCGGACTCGACGAGCGAGGCCATCAGCGGCAGCTCGGGCGGCAGGCCCCGGTCCTGCGCCTGCTTGGCCATCCAGGCGGCGATCTCGGGCTGCGACGCGTCGTCGCCGGGGTAGGCGTCGGGGACGCCGGAGAGGTCGGCGGGGACGCCGGTCCCGGCGGCGGCCGTCGGGTCCACGGCGGCGGCCGCGGCGACGGGCTGGGCCGGCGGCTGCGGCTTGACGGCCTCCATGAAGGCGATCGAGTCGCTCTTCTTCGGCTTCGCGGCGGCGTCCTCGGCGGTGATCGCGCGGAACGACATCGAGTCGCTCTTCTTGGCCTTCGGCTCGGCGAGCGCGGCGGCTGCGCCGGCCGGCTGGCCCGGAACGGCCGCGGCGGAGGCGACCGGCGCGCCCGCGGCGGCGGCCGGGGCGCCCGGCGCGGACGGGGCGGGGGCCTTGAAGTCCGCCGGCGGCTCGCCGTCGAAGGCGACGTGCAGGTGGTCCTGGTGGCCGCCGTCGGTGAAGAAGCCCGACGCGCCGATCGCCCATGGCGTGCCGACCTCGGTCGGGCGCAGGTCGCCGGTCATCTCGGCGATCTCGGTCGCGAGCTCGCGCGCGGCGGGGCTGCCCGGGCTGACGATCTCGCCGTCGACGCGCGCGATGTCCATGCCGCGCCCGACGAAGTGGTTCGAGACCGAGCCGCCCGACGTGAACTGGCCGTGGCCGGTCTTGATCACCGAGAGCTCGATCTTGTGCTTCTCGGTGAGCTTGCCGAGCAGCGCGATCATGCGCGGGTCGACGGCGCCGTCGCGGATGTCCTTCTGCGCGTCGGCGTCGAGCACGAGGTTCTTGTTCTGCAGCAGCGCCTCCGCCGCGGCCCCGCCGCCGCCGGAGCCGGACGCCGCATCCACCGCCGCCGCGGGTTGCGCGGCCGCCGCCTCGGGCGGCGCGACCGGCGCGGCCGCCGCCGGCTGCGCGGCCGCCGCAGGCGCGGCCTCGTCCCCGTGGTCGTGGCCGGCGTGGTCGTGCCCGGTGTCGCCGACCTCCTCGATCGGCTTCGGCGCGACCCCCGAGTCGGGCAGGTCGTTGGCCGAGGGGAGGTCCTCGGCCTCCTCCTTGATCTTCTCGACCGCGTCGTCGATCTCCGCCTCGCGCTTTGCCTCGGGCGACTCGGCCGCCGCGATCTTGGCCGCCGCCTTGCCGGCCGCGGCCTGCTCGGGCGGCAGCGTGGCCTCCTTGGCCGCCGCCGCCTCCTTGCCCGCCGCGGCGGCCTCCTCGGGCGGGGCGGCCTCAGGCGGCGGCTCGGCCGCGGCCGCTGCGCCACCGCCGCCTCCGCCGGGCGCGCCGGCCTCGGCCGCGCCGTTGGACCCGGCGCCGGCCGCCTCGGCGGGCGGCGCGGCGGCGGGCGCGTCCGCCCCGCCCGCGAGCGCGCCCTTGAGATCGACCGCCGGAAGGGACACGCGGCTGAGCACGTCGCCGACGGCGCTCGGCACGTCGTCGAGGTGGGGCAGGATGTGCTCGCCGAACTGGTAGATGCCGACGCCTTCCATGGCGGCCGCCATCATCACGCCGGCCAGGCTCGACTTCGACTCGCGCTGGTCGAGCGTCATCATCGCCTTGCCGGCGCCGATCGCCATCTCGTCGGCGAGCTCGTCGAGCCCGGCCTTGCGGCAGGCGGCGGCCGGATCGCGCCGGAACTCGGTCCGGAACGCCGGGTCGCCGAGCAGGCGCTCGATCAGCTGGGCGGCGATGTCGGCTTCGGAGCTCGCCACCTCAGTCTCCTCGCATCCGCTCCCAGAGCGGCTTGACGAGCACGATCAGCACCGGGATGAAGCACACGACCCAGAGCGTGATCAGCACGGACCAGACCACGTAGTCGGGGGCGAAGTCGTCCATGATCGGCTTGTAGCGCAGCGTCATCCCGATCGCGAAGAGCCCCGCCAGCAGCGACCACCCGAGGCCGAAGACCGAGTAGCGGAACAGCACGGGAGAGTCGCCGGCGTCGTCGCCCTTGCCGGAGAGCTTGCGCGCGAACTGCGCCTTCGCGCGCCGCCGCAGGCCCGGCTCCTTGAGCACGTCGACGAGGATCTGGTAGCCGTCGCGGTCGATGAACGGGTTGAGGTTGAAGAACGCGCCGACGTAGGCCGCGAAGGCGAGGTTGAAGAAGATGTCGCGGACGGTGCCATCGGGCAGCAGCAGGCAGCACAGGGAGAACACGGCCCCGATCGAGAAGTCCGACACCGGGCCCGCGGCGGAGATCGCGATCCGGCGGCGGCGCGGCTCGAACCATGCCTCGGAGGTATCGACGAACGCGTACGGGAAGATGAACAGCAGCTTGAACCCCGCACGATCGACCTTGCGCCCGAACGACGCCATCGCGAGCGCGTGCGCGGTCTCGTGGATCGCCACGACGATGAAGCGCCCAACCAGGAACACGAGGCCGCCGAGCCCGATCTTCGACGCGACCACGAACGGCGTGCCGTAGCGGGCGCCGATCAGATAGCCGAAGATGCCGAGCCCGACGACCGCCAGGACGGCCAGCGCGATCAGGGCCGGCTTGGTGAACAGCAGCCAGCCTGCGCGCCGGTAGAGCCGCTCGTAGAACGGCCCGATGCCGTCGAACGTCTTCACGCGCGGGCGGAACAGCTTGCGCCAGAAGCCCTCCGGCGCGGGCGCGTCGCCCGCCGGGGTGGCGCGCGCGACGCCCGCCAGGAAGCCGCGCTCGCCGAGGTCGGCGAGCAGCCGCGCGAGCCGCGCCGGCCCCGCCGGCCCGAAGCGCTGCTCGGCGAACCCGATCAGGTCCACCAGCGAGCGCGAGCCGTCGAGCTGCTCGAAGATCTTCGCGTCGTTGTCGGAGAGCCGCAGGTAGGTGTTGGTGTTGAGGTCCTTCAGCACCCAGCGCTTGCGGCCCTCGTCAGCCTCCAGTCGCTTGAGCGCGTAGCCCGAGCGGATCCGCGGGCGCATGCCGAACTGGGTGGCCTGGCTCGTAACGTCGGGTTGCCCCATGGCCGGGACGATCAGGCTCGCGCCCGGGCGCACGACGATGGTGCGGCCCGCCTCCGTGTCGTCCCTGCGACGCTCGATCCGCATCTCCTGGTCGCCGAGCCGCAGCCGGATCCCGTCGCGCAGCTGCATCGGGCGGTCGATCCGCGCGCCGTCGACCCACGTGCCGTGGCTGGATCCGGCGTCCTCGATCGTCGCCGTGTCGCCCCCGTTGCCCGAGATGCGCGCGTGTAGGCGCGAGACGGTCGGGTCCTCGAGCACCACGGTGGAGCCCGGCCCCCGGCCGATCGTCATCTCCGAGACGACCGGCACCCGCGTCCGGTCGCCCAGCACCAGCTCCAGCGGCGCGGCGTGCCCCGGGCGGGGCATGCCGCAGTTGAGGCAGAAGCCCCCTCCCCGATCGAGCTGTCGCCGGCAGCCCGGGCAGAGCATCGCTACTGCCCGAGCGTGAGCGGCTGGAAGACCGGGTTGTCGCCGTTGAAGCCGACCTCGTTCTGGTCTTCCTTCGGGTTCTTGACCGACATCCGGACCAGGGCGCCGACCTCCTCGCCGCAGCCTTCGTCGGCCTGGACGACCACGAGCGCCTGGCCGTCGCTGCGCCACGCGACCTTGCACGCGCGGACCGTGGTGGGCTTCGCGCTCGTGAGCAGGAAGTCGTTGGCCTTGCCGAGGTAGAGCTGGAACGGTCCGCCGCCCTGGTTGGAGACGAAGGCCATCTGCTTGCCGTCGGGCGAGAAGGCCGCGTCGAGCATGCCCTCGTTGGTCTTCGAGGTGTCCGAGACCATCCGGCCCTTGCCCCAGTCGTTCGGGTCGGGCGAGAAGGCCTTCTTCGAGCGCCAGCGGAAGATGCCGAACTCGCCGGGCTTGACGACGCCGAACGCGAGGATCGTCTTGCCGTCGGGCGCCCAGTGGATCGAGCGGCCGATGGAGAACTTCGGCTCGGCCAGGCAGCGCGGCGTCATCCCGTCGCCCGTGATCTGGCCGAGGCACAGGTCGCTGTCGGTCGGGCTCTTCACGCGCGCCATCGCGAGGACGTTCACGTCGGCCGTCGGCGCCCAGGCGAGGTCGCGGAACTTGTCGTCGGCGGAGGTCAGCGCGATCGCGGGCGCGTCCGGCTTCTCCAGGTCCTTGAGCATCACGCGGTCGCCGCCGACGTAGGCGACGCGCGTGGCGTCGGGGCTGTACGTCGGGTCCTTCTCGACCGCGGGGCTCTTGGCGATCGGGTCGAGCTTCTTGCCGTTGGCCCCGTTGACGAGCTGGATGTTCTTGTCGTCGTCGAACGCGAGCTGCGGGAAGCCTGCGGAGATCAGCAGGGTCACCTTGTCGCCGGCCGCGGCCTTGGTGCCGCCGGGCGGCTCGGTCGCGAACAGGGTGCCGGTCGGCGAGGCGTCGAAGACCCGCTTGGTGACCGGGACCAGCTCGTCGTCGGCGAGCTTGGCGGCGAAGTCGTCGACCTTGGCGCCGGCGATCGCCGGGATGACGATGTCCTTCTCGCCACCGCCACCACCGCCGCCACCGCCGCCTGCGCCGCCGGCGGCCGCGCCGCCCGCGGCCTTCGGGTCCTTGCCCTTGCCCTTGCCGTTCGGGTCGGCGAAGAAGATGTCGACCGGGGCGCCCTCCTTGACGATCTCGTTCTCGGCCGGGATCTGGCTTTCGATCGTGCCCTCGGGATCGGGCGGCGTGGGCGCCGTCTTGCCGATCGTCAGGCCCTTGTCACGCAGTGCCTTCTCGGCGTCGGAGAGGTTCATGCCGACGACCTTGGGCACGGTGATCTTGCCGTCGCCGACGGCGATCTCCACCGCCACCTGCTCGCCCTCCTCGGCCTCGTCGCCCGCGGCGGGCGTCTGGCCGATCACGGAGCCGGCCGGCGCCTTGGGGTCGACCTTCTCCTTCGGGGCGGCGGCGAGCTTGAAGCCCGCCTCGGTGAGCTTCTTCTCGGCCTCGAACGTCGACTTGGCGCCGACCAGGTCCGGCACGACGGCGTTCTTGGGCAGCAGCATGTAGAGCAGCACGGCGAGCGCCGCGAGCGCGATCGCGACCGGCACCATCCACCACGGCAGCCAGGCCTTCTGCTTGAAGACGCCTTGCGACGGGAGCAGCGGCCCGCTCGGCGCCGACGTGGCGCCGCCCTTGCCGGGCATCTTGAGCTTGCCGGCGTCGAGGTTCATGCCCTTCATCTGCGGGCCGCTGACCTGGGGGCCGCTGAAGGAGGGCTTCTGGAAGCTGATGCCACTGGGGCCGATCTGCATGCCCGGCTTGTAGACCTGCGGCTTGTAGACGCGCGGGCCGTAGACGCCCGGGATGTTGCCCCCGCTCGGTCGGCGGCGTCCGAACAGGCCCTTCTTGGTGATGCCCGTCGTCTGGGCGCCCTCGAGCTCGGTGGCCGCCGTCGGCTCGGCGGCCAGCCGCTCCTCGGCCTCCTCGCCGGTCAGCGTCTTGATCGTGAAGCGGTGCTCGGTCGGGCGGCCGAGCCAGATCTGCTTGGGCGGGCGCACCTGCATGCCGCTCTCGACCGTCTTGCCGGGCGGGATCTCGTGCGGGGGGCGGTTGAAGCCGAAGTCCAGCTCGTCGTCCTGGTCCTCGCCCTCGAGCGCGACCAGCACGGGCGCATTGGCCTTGTTCTGGACGGCGACGTCGTAGTGCGCCTTGCGGCGGCCCTTGCCGCGCTGCGGGCGCAGCGTCGTGGCGGTCTCGGTGTAGGGCTCGATCACCAGCCCCATCGGCGCGGTGGCGGCCGTACGGCCCTGCGCCTTGGAGTGCGCGACGACCTGGAGGTCCCAGAGCTTCGCGACCGCCTCGGGCGCGCGCGGCGGGTGGATGTGGATCTCCACCTCCTGCTCGTAGGTGCCGCCGGTGCCGAACGGGACGAGGTAGACCGTGTCCGGGTAGATCGAGTACCAGCTGTCGGGCATGCCCTCGACGCGCAGCTGGTAGTTGTCGACGATCGAGCCCTGGTTGCGCACGAGCGCCATCACGCGGTCGCGCTGGCCGGGCTCGACGGAGAGGCCGAGCGTGCCCTCGTTGTCCGCCTCGCGGTCGGGGTGCCGCAGCGTGATGCGGGCGGTGTCGGGCTCCGGCGGCGCGGCGGCCGCGGGCTGGGCCGGCGGGGCGGGCGGGACCGGGACGGCCTGCTGGACCGCGGTATCAGATCCCGCCCGCCCCGCCGGCGGAGTGGGCGGCAGCGGGGCGCCGGTTGTCAGACCGCTGCCATCCCCGTGTCCGTGGCCGTTGCCGGGAGCCGGCGGCGCGGCGGGCTCGGGGACGGGTCGCTGCGTGACGACGGGGTCGGGCTGGGGAGGCGCCGGGGCCGGCGTGGCGGGCGCGGGCGGCGGGGTCGCCGCGGCGGGATCCTGGGCCGGAGCTGCAGCCTCCGCTGCGGCTTGGGCGGCCATCTCCGGCGTGATCGCCTGGACATAGCCGGTGGGCTCCCAACGAAGGTATTCGCCGCATTCGCAGAAGTCGCGGTCAGGCGGATTCTGAAGTCCGCAGCTCTGGCAGGTCCTCATGACGTGTCTTCCTTCTTCGGTGCCTTCACCCTCAGGCGGTATGACGTTCCTACCGGCTTGTGCTGCTCTATGCAACGCGCGATCCCGGCCTGGACCTCCTCAGCGACAGGCTTGTCGCAGTAGACGACGAACGAGGGAGGCGGGGCGTCGACCGGATGCTGGTCGAGCGACCAGCGCACCCCGCCCTGGTCCTCGATGCGCAGCGGCACGTCCGGGAACGCGAGGCTCAGCGCCAGCTCCATGCCGGCGACCGTCCCGCGCTTGCGCCCGAGGTCGGCGGCGCGCCGGACCATCTCGCGCTGGTGGCGGATCTCCTGCGACTCGTCGAGGTCGACGCCGAGCCAGGCGGCGAGCAGGTTGAGGACGTCGCGCGGCGCGTGGTCGGGGTTGAAGTGCGCGGGCAGCGCATCGAGCACCGCGACGATCGGGTCCAGCAGCTCCTCGAGGCCGCCGATGAAGCGCATCCCGAAGTCGCTCTCCTGGTAGACCGCCGGCAGGCCGGCGCGCAGATAGGCGCGGCTGGAGGCGACCTGCGGGGTGGGCTTCGTCCCGGCCGAGAGCCGGACCATCATGGTGCCGAAGCCGGCGCCCATGAAGGTCTTGAACTCGCCGCCGTCCCCGTTGCCGGCGGTCGATCCGTTGGCCGGGTCAGCCACCGCTAGTCCTCGCGGTGGGTGGCCTTGACGATGTGCTGGCCGGAGGCCGTCAGCTCGTCGGGCTCGAGCACGATGTGGGTGCCGGCGGGCTTGGACGACTGCTCGCCGGTCTCCAGGTTCGTCTCGTAGATCCGCAGGATCTTCACGAACTCGACGCCGTCGACCGCGTGCACGATGCCGTAGAGCTCGCCCTGGTTGAGCGCGCGCCCGAACGTCCAGCCCGGGCCCCGGCCGCCGGCGTTGCCGCCGACGAGCGGGTTCAGGTACGTGTACAGCGCGTGCGCCACATCCTCCTCGACGCGCGCGGTGTCCGCGAGCGGCGAGGCCTGGAGGTTGACGACGACCGACAGGCCGCGGAAGCGGCACGGCAGCAGCTGCACCGTCGTGCCGATCAGCCGGCGCTCGTCGAGGTACTCGGCGACCTCGGTCATCAGCGCCTCGTCGGGGATGAGCTCCTCGTAGGTGAGCTGGCGGTCGGCCGGGTACACGCGCGGGACGATGTGCAGCGGCACCGCGCCGCCCTCGCGCGGCGGGATGCAGACCGCGCGCGCCACGCGCGGGCTGGCCTCGCCGGCCATGAACTCGAAGTCCTCGGCGGTCACCGCGCGGTAGCGGCTGCGGATCTCCATCGACGCGCGCTCGCGCGCGTGCTCGAGCTGCTCCGCGTCGACGCCGCCCACCGCGGGCCCCGGGTTGGTCACGGTGTCGATGCCGGCGACCGAGGTCTTGAGCACCGTCAGCGTGCCCGCCGTCACGTTGCCCATCCGGCCGCCGCCGTGGCGGTACTTGGAGAAGCGCAGCACGGCGCCCTTGGGGGGCATGGAGCCGTACTGGGTCCAGCCGCCGTCGGTCTCGCGGATCGCGGGGCCGAACTCGACCTCGCCCGAGACCAGGTCGAGGTTGTAGTGGCGGTCGTACTCCGTCGAGCCGACGAAGTCGTCGCGCAGCTCCCAGCGCGCCCAGTCGCCGGACTCCGGGTCCTGGACCTCGAGCGTCTCGCCCGCGTCGGGCTTGAGCAGCGGGGAGTTGTGCAGCGGGAAGGTCTGCCCCGGCGTGCCGTCGGAGACGCCGATGATCTCCTGCCGGATCTGCGCGGCGTGCGTGGCCGGCAGGCGGGCGCCGACCACGCCGGCGGTGATCGAGTAGATCTCCGGCGGCTGGGTGTAGGTGGTCGCGGCCCCGCCGTGGCGCGTCTTGTCGTCGATCCGGCAGCGCAGCCAGTGCATGCGGTGCCCGGCGAGGGGCTGGATCGCCGAGCGCGGCGGCAGCTCGAGCGTCACCGTGCCGGAGCCGTAGTTGAAGCCGCCCGTGAGGTCCTCGAGCACCTCGGCCTCGAGCCACTCGTTGTCGCCCTGGGAGACCTCCCAGCGCAGCGGCGGGTCCTCGGGGTTCACGCCGGCGCCGCGCGCTTGCGAGGCGTCCACGTCGACCTCGATCAGCAGCCGGCCGAGCGGCTCCTCGAAGCCCAGGCAGAGCGCGTCGCCTACGGCCGGCGGGTTGGCGAACGCGAGCTGGTCGGCGCCGGCCGGCTTGGCCACGCCGTCGGCCAGCCCGATGCTCTTGACCTGGCCGCCGCGCTGCAGCACGTAGGCGGCCGGCACGGCGGCGGGCACCTCGAAGGCCTCGTCGACCTGGAAGACGATCGACTCGTCGGTCGCCGTGCGCGGGGTGCCGACCTCTGTGCCCGCGTTGATCGTGAGCGCCTCCGTGGCGACCTCGGGCAGGCGGAAGCGCAGCGTCGTCTGCGCCGCGCTCGGGCCGTCCAGGCGGATGCCCAGCAGCTCGAGCAGCGAGACGTGGAGCTTGTCCGGCACGCGGTTGAGCCGGTAGATCGTCATCTCCGTCATCCACGCGAACAGCTCGATCAGCGTGATGCCCGGGTCGGAGACGTTGTGCTCGGTCCACTCGGGGCACGAGCGCGAGATCTTCAGCCGCGCCTCCGAGACGAGGTCCTGGAAGCGGCGGTCGTCGAGCTGGATCTCCGGCAGTCTCACTCCAACTCCTCAGCGGGAATCACGTAGAACGGGTAGACGAGGTTGCGCATCGTGTTGGTGACGCGGACGCGGTAGCCGATGTCGATGATCAGACGTCCGTCCGCGACCTCGTCGAGGTTGAACTCAACGGTCTCGACGAAGACACGCGGCTCCCAGCGATCGAGTGCGTCGCGGATCGCGAGCTCCATCCGGCCGACCGTCGTGGCGTCGATCGAGTCGAACACGAAGTCGTGCACGCCGCAGCCGAACTCGGGGCGCATCGGGCGCTCGCCCGGCGCGGTGCCGAGGATCAGCTCGATCGCCTGCTCGATGTCCGTCTCGTCGCGCGCCAGCGCGATGCCGCCGCGGCGATCCACCTGGAGCGGGAACGCGAGGCCTGAACCGATGATCTCCGTCACGTTCCGAACCTATCCGATGTTGATGATGGCGCCCTTGAGATTCAGCGGGCCCGAGGCCTGGACGTCGACCGTCGCGCCCTTGAGCGTCAACGACGCGGATGCCTCGACCGTCACCGAGACGCCCTTGACGGTCATCGTGCTGCCGGCCTCGATCGTGTACTGCTGGGCCTTGAGCTTCCCGGTGCCCGTGCTCTCGTGCTCGGAGTTGCCGGAGGCCTTGATCTTGTGGTCCTTCTGGATCTCGATGACCATGTTCTGGTCGCTCTTGATCTCGAAGTCCTTCTTCGTGTGGATGTGGGCCTTCTCGTTGGACACCAGCGCGAAGCTGCCGTCGCGGTTCTGCAGGAGGTCGTCGCCGGGCTTGTCCTTGCCGTTGAACAGCGACCCGATGACGATCGGCCGTCGCGTGTCGCCCTGCTCGAAGCCGACGATGACCTCCTCGTTGGGCTGCGGGAGCATCATCAGCCCGCGCGCGTTGCCGGCCGACACGGAGGCCACGCGGGCCCAGGCGCCCTCCTCGCTGTCGCTGAGCGAGGGGTACTTCACGCGCACGCGACCCATGCCGTCCGGGTCGTTGTTGTTGGTCACCACGCCGACCACGAGGTCGCGGCTCCAGTCGTGGCGCTCGGGCGGATGGAAGAGGTCGAGCAGGCCGCGCTCGGACATGCCGGCGATCTGGAAGGTCGTCTGATAGCCCTTGGCGCCGCGGAAGACGTGCGTCGTCGAGGACACGAGGTAGGTACCACCGAGTGCCGTGCCGACGCCGGCGATCTTCACCTTGCAGCCGGCCTTGACGCCGGGGTTGCCGAAGGCGACCCCCTCCGCCTCGGCGAACGCCTCGGCGCGGCCGTTGAGGGCGCTCTTGGCGATCGCGTCGGCCTCGCCGCTGTTGAAGGCGGGGCGGTCGGCGATCAGCGTCGTGCCGCCGCCGGAGTCGCTGGAGACCTTGGCCCGCTGGGTCCCGGGGCTGCTCACGGTCGTCGCGCTGGCCGAGGAGCCCGCCACGTTCTTCTTGGCCTTCGGGTCCCAGCTGCGGACGTTGATCGTCTTGACCTGCTGGACCCCGGAGACGCGCGGGCGGAAGCTGATCAGGCTGTCCTGCCACTTGAGCTCGATCGGCACGCCCGCGTTCGCGCCCGGCTTCTTGAAGCACAGCTTGCGGTCCTCGACGTAGAAGCGGTAGCCGTGAAGGCGGGCGAGCCTCGCGATCAGGTCCCAGTCGGTCTCCGCGCTCTGCTGGAAGAACTCGTAGACGACGCTCGTGCTGTCCGCCTCGAACGACATGCCGGACTCGCGGGCGATCTTGCCGACGATGTCGGAGGCCGACATCTGCTGGAAGGTCCTCACCTTGCGCTCGCGCTGGAGCTTGTGACCCTTGTCGAGCGCGCGGACCACGACCTCCACGCCGGCGTTGCCGAACTCGGGCTCGAACGCGACGACGTCGCCCTTGAAGATCGAGGCCTTCGTCTTGTCCTTGGCCGCGGACGCCTTGATCTCGATCTCCGCGCCGATCTTGAAGAGGCCCATCAGCGTGTCGACGTTCTCGCCCTTGGGATCGGTGATGCGGATCGTCGCCGAGTCGGGCAGCGCGAGCGTGTCGCGCACGCGGGCCTCGACGAGGAGGTCCCGCCACCGCTGGTCGATCTCGGCACCGTTGAGCAGGACGCTGATCCCGGGGACGTTCAGGGTGCTGTCGGGCATCAGCCGTCCAGCCTCGGCAGGCTCAGTGCCCGCCCGCGGCGCAGGTGGAGCGGGTTCTCGATGCCGTTGGCGTCCGCGATCGAGCGCCACACGGTCGCGTCGCCGTACGCCTCGTAGGCGATCGACGGAAGCGAGTCGCCGTCCTTGACCGTGTGCACGCCGTGGCCGGCGTTGGCTCGGGTGGTCGGGTTGGTGCCGCGGTTGGCGCCGGTCGACGACGCCGTGCTGGCCGCCTCGGCCTGCTTGAGCGTCATCTTCACGTCGGCGCGGATCGGGTCGCCGTTGGGCCGGAAGAGCTTGTAGGCGACCGTCAGCGACGTGCAGACCGACTTGAACGTGGTCTCGCTGCCCCAGGTGAAGGTGATGAACGGCGGTGCCGCCTTGCTGGAGCCGCCGGCCGAGCCGCCCGGCACCTCCATCATCCGGAACAGGTCGTCGGTGATGCCGCGGACGTGCTGGGTCTTGCCGAGCAGCGAGGCGTCGAGCAGCAGGTTGAGCGTGAGCTCGCGCGGGTTGCCGCCGCCGAACTGCGGCGGGGTGAACGCGGTGCCGGTGACCTTCTCGTACTTCCACTCGTTGGACTTCGAGATCGAGTACTCGGTCGGGTTGAAGAGCACGTCGAAGGGCGCGGAGCCCTCGATCTGGAGCTGCGCCTTCGTGTACTGGGAGGGAGGCGCCATCAGGAGACCTGGATCCCGTCGTGCGCGATCTCGATGACCTCGGTCGCCATCGCGTTCTGGCCGGCGTTGAACGTCGGGCCGGTCCACTTGACCGGGTAGGCGTTCTTGAAGCTCCAGATTCGGATCTTCTCGAGCTGCTCGTTGTACATCGTGAGCGTGATCTCCTTGCGCTGCGGGCCGGCGAAGGAGTCCTGCGCCCACTCCTGGAGGTCCTTGACGGTCGTCACGCCGCGCTTGAGCACGAGGTTGGGGTGCTTCATACGGGTCGGCAGCTTGTGCACCCCGTCGTTCTTGCCGCCCTCGTTGTAGGTCATGACCTCGACCTCGGAGCTGAGGCCGGAGACCTCGGTGAAGTAGCCGATCGGCGTGCTCTTCGGCGTGAGCTTGAGCTCGAACCAGATCGCGGGGGTGAACTGCTGCTGCTTGATGGGCATGGCGGCTCGCTAGAAGGTGTCTCGGAGGAGGTGGCCGTTCTGCTCGAGCTCCGCGATGAGGTCGCGGCGCAGGCGCGTCATGACCTGCTCGTAGACCTCGTCGGGATCGGGCGCCTCGGGGGCGGCGTCCTGCTCGGGGATGCTGGTGCTGTGCGGGGTCGAGGTGCTCGCCGGCGTGGTCGTCTCCGCGCGGGCGAGGACGTCCTCGGCGGGCGCGGGCGAGGACACCTCGCGCGTGACCGTCACGGGCGTCGTGCTGAACGCGGGGATCTCGGGAGCGCCCCCGCCGGTGAAGTCGATCGTGGCCATGCCGTCGTCGCCGTAGTCCACCTGGCCGCCGGAGGCCTCGGCGAGGTCGTCCACGCCCGTGCGCGCGAGCGCTGCCGGCCCGGGCGTCGGCTCCGGGGTGGGCACGAGCGTGAGCGCCGGCCGCACGGGGGCGGCGGGCGTGCGGGCGGCCGCGGGGGCGGCCGCGGTCGCGGCCGAGCTGCGGGCGAGCCCGCGGCGGCCGGTGGCGGTCGCGGCCGCGCGGCCGCGCGGGCCGGGGGTGCGGGCGACGGCGGCCGGCGCGGCGGAGGGGCTACGCGCGGGTGCGCCCGTGCTGGACGCGGTGCCGGCGGGCGTGGCCGGGCGCGCGCTGCGGGCGAGCGGGGCGCGCGACGACGGCGCGGCCTGCGGCGCAGGGGTGGGGGAGCCGCTCGCCGGCGGGAGATCGGCGGCGCTGCGCTGGAGCGAGGCGGCCGCGCGCGGGGCGGGGGCCCCAGCCGGGGCGGCGGAGGCCGACGGCGTGTCCTCCGGCGGCTCGGGCGGTGCGCTCGGGCGGCCGCGGACGGCGTCGAACATGCGCCCGAGGATGTTGCGTGGCGCGCGCGCGACGGCGGGCTCGCCACCGCCGAACTCGGCGGCCAGAGCCTCGTCGATGCCGTCGTCCGCGGCATCGTCCGGCTCGTCGGCGAGCCGGGGCTCCGGCGCGGGGCGCTCGACGCGACGCAGCGCCGGGCGCTGGTTCGGCTCCGGCGTCTTGCGCAACAGCTTGACGGGCACCGGCGCGGCCGGCGCCTCTGCCGCAGACGCGGACGGCTCGGCTGAGCCGGTCGCGGCGGATCCCGCGGGGGTGCGCGCGACCGACGGCGGCTGCGAGGCCGGGGCGGGGGTCGAGCTCGGTGCCTTCGGGCCGGGCGTGCGCGCCACGGAGCGGGGCGCCGCGGGCGTATCGCCGGCCGAGGGCGTATCGCTCGGCGTGGCGGCCGGCGGCGCGGCCGCGGGCTCGGCGGGCGTGCGCGCGACGGACGCGGCCGCGGCACTCGCCGCGGCGGGCGGCCCGTCGGAGCCCGGCGCGGGAGCGGGCGGACCCGCGTCGGCCGGCCCGGCAGCGGGCGGCTCGGGGCCGGCCGGGGCGGCAGCGGCCGGGTCGAACCCGGCCGGATCTGCGGCGGGTGGCACGGCGGCAGGCGGGACGGCGGCGGGCGGCGCGGCGGCCAGCGGCTCGCCGGCGGCCGGCACGGCGGCCTCCGGCGCGGGCTTGCGCGCCACGACGGGGCGCGCGGCTGCGCCGCTCGCGGCCGGCGGCACCGGGGCTCCGCCGGCGGGCTCCACAGACGGCTCGGCCGGCGATTGCGCAGGGGCAGCGGGAGCGGGCGTGCGCGCCACCGACGGCGGCGCGCCGGCGGAGTCGGCGGCGGCGGGCGCCTCGGGCGCCGCCCCACCCGGAGGCGCGGCGGCCGGCGGCGCGGACGCCGCCTCGTCACGCGTGCGGCGCGCGATCTTCTGCGGTGCGGCCGGTGCGGCGGGCGGCGGCTCCTCGCGCGGCGCGCGCGAGACATGCTGCGGTCCGTCGGCGGCCGGCGGGGCGGGCGGCGGAGACGGCGCGGCCTGGGCAGGGCGCCCGGCGCGCGCGAGCTTGCGGCCGCCCTCGGGCGCGGGCGGCCCGGCCGACGGCGCGGACGGCGCGAGAGCGGGCGGCTCGGCGCTCGCGGCGATCGGCGGCGGGTCCTCCGACGGCTTGGGCAGCGGCACCGGCGCGTTCGGCGGCTTCGGCGCGTCGGACGGCGTCCGCGACACCTTCGCCGCCGCGGAGGCGGCGACCGGGCCGGCAGGGGCGGGCACGCCGGGCAGCGCGAGGTCGTCGTCGTTCTCCGGCACGCCGGCAGAGGCGCCCTCGAGGATCTTCGCCGCGCGCGAGACGTCGAGCGCGCCGCGCGCCCGGCGCCGCGCGAGCCGCGCCTCCTTGACGCTGTCGGCGTCGCTCAGCTTCGCGGCCGCCGACATGGGGGTCAGGCCGGCAGCCGCCTGCGCGGCGTCGCCGAACATGAACTCGCGCGCGAAGTCGCTCAGCGCCGGGTCGTTCGGGGAGTCGTAGCCCGGCACGCGCGCGGCGGGCGCCGGAGCGGCCGGCGCGGCGGGCGGGGCGTCGAAGCCCGGGAAGGCGGGGGCCGGCGCCGCCGGGGCGGGGGCCTCAGGCTCGGCGTGGCGCGCGAGCCGCGTGGAGGCGCCGAGGTGCTTCGGCGCCCGGGCGCCGGCGACGGCGCGCGCCAGGTGCGGGCCGCCGCGATGACCGTGCCGGCCGATCACGCGCAGCGCCATGCGAACGGGCGGGAGCCCTTCGCGCGGGTTCTGCGGTGTCTCGTCGGCCATGGCTCAGAAGTCTCAGAAGTCGTAGTGCTGCTCGGTGAGGGTGGTGCCGGCCATCGCGTCCGCCTCGCGGAGGAAGCGGCGCCGGTCGTGGTGCTCCAGGTCGAGGATCGTGTCGAGCGGCCAGTGGAGGTGATACGCGAGCTGGGCCGTCTCCCCGAGGACCGCCTCGGGAGACGGCCGAGTCATTTCCCCAGGCGACCGTCCTCGATCTCGGTCAGGTCGACCTCGAACTCGTGAGCGCAGTCCGGGCACGCGACCACCCCCACTGCCTCGCCGTCGGTGTTGATCCGCTCATAGAGGCGCTGGAGGTGGTCGAAGTCGGCCGCGAACAGGTCCTCGACCATGTCGGGGGTGATCTCCGTGTGCTCGCCGATCCTCGTGATCGTGCGGGCCAGCAGGAGCACCGACAGGTAGGCCTCGTTCTGGCGGACCTCCACCTGCCGCAGCGGCTCGATCTCGTCGCGCGCCGTGGCGAGGCGCATCGTGCCATCACGATGCACCTTGCCCTCGGCGTCGACGAAGCCGCGCGGCAGCGTGAATGCGTACTCGGACTTCACGTCAGGTCCTTACTGGATGTCGAAGCCCTCGTGACAGAGCGTGATGCCCTCGACGGCGACCTCGTTCGAGTCCGCCTTGAGGCCCACGCCCGTGTACTTCTTGGGCCAGGCGTTGATGATCGAGTAGGTGACGACCGGCGAGCCCATGTAGTCGAGCATCGTGACGGTGCAGTCCTTGCGGGCTTCCTTGAGCTTCCCGTCGACGACCATCTTGCGCCAGTTCCAGAGCGTCTTGTCCTGGTCGATGCCGCGCTTGAGCTCGATGTCGCCCCACTTGAGGTTGCCCATGACCTTGATCACGTCGGTCTTGCCGTTGGGCATGGAGCGCTTGAACTCGCTCGTCTCGCTCTCGGAGTCGAACCCGGTGGCCTCCTTGAAGAGCCCGGCCGCCTCTGCGCCGCCGATCTTCAGCGTGAACCAGATCGGGACGTGTGCTTCCTTGTCATTGGCGGGCATTCCGCCGTCCTTTCATCGTTAGGGAGTTGACCTGGTCCGGGTGACTACTCGCCGACCTCGGCGCCGTCGCCGCCGGAGAACTGGCTCAGGCGGAACACGACGAACTCGGCGGGCTTGACGGGGGCGATGCCGATCTCGCAGATGACCTGGCCGGCCTCGATGACCTCGGGCGGGTTGGTCTCGGAGTCGCACTTGACGAAGAACGCCTCGGCGGGCGTGGAGCCGAACAGCGCGCCCTCGCTCCAGGTGCGGGTGAGGAAGTTCGAGACCGCGATCCGCAGCTGGATCCACAGCTTCTCGTCGTTGGGCTCGAACACGCTCCACTGCGTGCCCTCCATGATCGACTCGGCGATGTAGTTGAACAGCCGCCGGACGTTGATGTAGCGCCACTCGGGGTCGCTGGAGAGCGTGCGGGCGCCCCAGATCCGGATGCCCCGGCCCGGGAAGGACCGGATGCAGTTGATCCCGACCTTGTTGAGCCCGCCCTGCTCGGCCTGGGTGATCTGGAAGCCGAGCCCGTTGACGCCGAGCGTGACCTCGTTGGCGGGCGCCTTGTGGACGCCGCGCGTGGAGTCGGTGCGGCACCAGACGCCGGCCACGTGGCCCGACGGCGGAACCAGCATCGGCTGGTTCGTCAGCGGGTTCATGACCTCGATCCAGGGGTAGTAGAGCGCCGCGAACTTCGAGTCGTAGCCCGCGGTGTTCATGCGCCACTCGAGGATGTCCTGCGGGAGCATCTCGGGCGGGCAGTCGAGGATCGCCATCCGGTCCCCGGCGTTCTCGCAGTGCGCGATCATCTTGCCCTGCAGGTCACGGACCTGGGCGTCGTCGCCGAGGCTCATGATGTCGGGCATCACGACCATCGTGATCTCGTCGACGGCCGCGAGGCCGCCCATGCCCTGGCGGCGGGCCACGTCGCCCTCGAAGTGGGTCGGCTTGACCTTGTCGGGCTGGATCGACGGCTTGGAGAGCGTGTAGCTGCCGGTGGCCGGGACCCGCTGGGCCTCGGGCAGCGACGCGCCGGTCTCCTCGACCTTGATCAGCTTGGAGGCCGAGTTGACCTTGGTCGCGATGTTGGCGCGGCCCTTCTTGAGGGTCAGGCCCTCGTGCTCCTCCTTCTCGGCGCCGGAGGAGACGACGAGCTTGTAGGTCTTGTCCCCGTCCTTCTCGCCCGCGGAGGGCTCCTCGGTCAGTTCGACCTTGACGTCGCCGTTGCCGGCCTCGAGCGCGACGACGCGGAACGCCTCGACGCTCGCGTCCGCGGCCGCCGGCAGCGCGGCGCGCGGAGCGGCGCTGTTGCCACCGCCGTCATCGCCCACGCGCACGACCCAGCACAGGTTGCCGCCGTTCTGGAAGAACCCGTAGACGGAGTGCGCGAGGTACGCGCCGTCCATGAACGGGCCGTTGTCGGGCTCGTTGGGGTCACCGAAGATCTTCGCGAACTGGGTCCAGTTCGAGATCCGCATCGGGGTGTTGACCGGACCGCCGGGGGCGAGCCCCACGAAGGCGGCGATCGACGTGCTGACCCCCTCGATCGGCTTGCTGGCTGACGGGACTTCCTCGACGTAGACGCCGGGAGTCAGGTACGTCGGCATGTCACTCCTCCACTCGCTGGATGTGGCTGGTGTTCAACTCGCTCCGAAGCCGC
>DATFQI010000091.1:0-20581 GCA_035264365.1 Solirubrobacteraceae bacterium | reverse complement strand
TGTCGCCGATGATGACCGGGCCCGGCGGGGACGCCTTCCTGCTCTACCGCGAGGCGGCGAGCGGGCGCGTCCGCGCGCTCGAAGGCGCGGGGCGCGCCGGCCGCGGCGCGACCGTCGAGGCGATGCGGGCGCGCGGCCACGAGGACATGCCGGCCCGCGGCGGCGAGACGATCACCGTCCCCGGCGCTGTCGCGCTGTGGGGCGACGCGGCGGACGAGCTCGGGCGACTGGGGCTGCCGGCGCTGCTGGAGCCGGCGCGCGAGATCGCCGAGCGCGGGTACCCCGTCGCCCCCGTCAGCGCCCGCATGTGGCAGGCCGAGGAGGCGGTGCTGCGGCGTGACCCGGCCGCCGCGGACGCCTTCCTGCCCGGCGGGCGCGCGCCGCAGGAGGGCGAGCTGGTGCGCCTGCCCGACCTGGCCCGCACGCTCGGCGCGATCGCGGCCGAGGGGGCGCGCACGTTCTACGAGGGCGAGACCGGCGAGCGGATCGTGGCCGCGACGAAGGCGGCCGGCGGATTCCTGGAGCTCGAGGACCTGGCCGCGCACCGGTCGACGTGGGTCGAGCCGATCAGCGCCGGCTACCGCGAACTGGAGGTGTTCGAGCTCCCGCCGCCGACGACCGGCGTGGCGGCGCTGATGATCCTGCGCGCGCTCGCGCGCGAGGACCTCGCCGCGCTGCCCCCGCTGAGCGCCGAGCGGATCCACCTCGAGGCGCAGGCGAAGGAGCACGCGTTCGCGGCGCTGCACGAGCACGTCGGCGACCCGGACTTCGTCGAGGTGCCCGTCGACGCGCTGCTCGCGGGCGCCGTGTCGGCGGCGGAGCGGCCCCCGCCCGCCGGCCGCGGCGCCGGCGACACGACCTACCTGTGCGCGGTCGACGCCGAGGGCAACGGCTGCTCGTTCATCAACTCGCTCTACAAGGGCTTCGGCAGCGGCGTCGTCGCGCCCGGCACCGGCGTGTGCCTGCACGACCGCGGCTTCGGCTTCTCGCTCGACGAGGCCTCGCCGACGGTGCTCGCCCCCGGCAAGCGTCCGCTGCACACGATCATCCCGGCGCTCGTCACCCATCACGGGGAGCTGTGGGCCGTCTACGGGAACATGGGCGGCTTCATGCAGCCGCAGGGACACGCGCAGGTGCTCGTCAACCTGCACGACCACGGGATGTCGCCCCAGGAGGCCGTCGACCACCCGCGCCACTTCCACGACGAGGGCGTGCTGCTGGTCGAGGGCCGCGTGCCCGCGGCCGAGGTCGACAAGCTGCGCCGCTGGGGCCACGACGTCGAGGTCGGGCCGGACTACGCGCAGCCGTCGGGCGGCGCGCAGGTCGTCCGGGTCCTCGAGGACGGCGTGCGCGCCGCCGGGAGCGACCCGCGCAAGGACGGCTGCGCGCTGGCGCAATAGCCGCGGGCGCCTGCGCCCGGGGCGTCGCCCGCCACCGGCGGGAAACCCGCCACCCTCGGGTTCGCGATTGCGGCCCCTTCGAGGCGGGCTCGCCCCCATGCCGTCGAGGCCGCCGCCTGGGATCGTGGCGCCATGACCCTCACCCTCGAACCCTCCGCCCGCCGGCGCGCCCGCGCCCGCGTGCGCGTGCGCGTCAGCGAGCTGAGCGTCTTCGCGGCGGCGATCGGGGTCGCGGTCCTCCACGCGCTCGACGACGCGTTCCTCGACCGCCAGTCCGGGGTCGATCTCGGTCAGCACGCGCTCGCGGCGCTGATCGCGGTCGCGGGCGCGGCGGCCGCCGTCTACGCGTTCCCGAGGGTGCGGCCCGCGGGGCGGGCGCTCCTCGCCTTCGCGCTCGGCGGGCTCGCCGTCGTCAACGGCGCCATGCACGTCCAGCACATCAACGTCGACGGTGCCGACCACAGCGACTTCACCGGCGTGCTCGCGTTCGGCGCGGGCCTCGTCCTGGCCGGCCTTGCCGTCGCGATCCTCTGGCGCCACCGGCGTCCCGGCTCGCTGCGCGTGTGGGTGCAGCGCGTGCTCGCCGTCCCCGCGCTGCTGCTCGGCGTGTTCCTCGTGCTCGGCCCCGTCGCGCTCGGGATCGTCGAGGTGCACAAGTGGCGCGAGCCGATCGGCTCCCCGCCCGGCGCCGGCTACCGCGACGTGGTCTTCCGCTCCGGCGACGGCCTGCGGCTGACCGGCTGGTACCACCCGACGACCAACGGCGCCACGGTCCTGCTCGTCCACGGCGGCAACGGCAGCCGCATGGGCCCGTCGCGGCACGCCCGGATGCTCGTCCGGCACGGCTACGGCGTGCTGCTCTACGACTCGCGCGGCCGCGGCCACAGCGAGGGCTCGCCCAACGGCTACGGCTGGGACTGGCGCGAGGACGTCGCCGGCGCGATGGCGTTCCTGAAGGACCGGCCGGAGGTCGACCCGGAGCGCATCGGCGCGCTCGGGCTCTCCACCGGCGCCGACGTGCTGGTCGAGGTCGCGCCCGACCGCCCCGACATCGGCGCGATCGTCGCCGACGGCACCGCGGCCGAGAGCTACGAGGACTGGCACCGCCTCCGCGGTGACGAGGCCGGCATGGTCCCCGGCTGGATCATGTTCAAGACCATGGAGGTGCTGTCCGGCGACCCGCCGAGCCCGGCGCTCGAGGACCGCGTGCGCGCGAGCCGGCAGCCCGTGCTGATGGTCTCGGCGGGCACCGCCGAGGAGTACGAGTTCAGCGCGCTCTACAACCGCGCCGGCGGCCCGAACGTCGAGCACTGGAACCTGCCCGACGCCACCCACACCGCCGCCATCCGACAGGAAGCCGACGCCTACGAGGCGCGCGTGACGGCCTTCTTCGACCGCGAGCTGCGGTGACGGGGCGGGGCCGGCGGAAGCCGGCCCCGCTGTCACGTCAGAGCCTGGAGGGACTCAGCCGCCGAACGTGAAGATCCGCAGGCCGCGATCGCGGTCGGACCCGAGGATGTACTTCTTCCCGTTCATCTTGTGGACCTCGACGCCCCAGTAGTTCGAGCCGCCGGCCTCGACGAACTTGCCGACCTCCTTCAGGCCGCTCGCCGTGTAGCTGAGCACACGCATGCCGAGCGCGTAGTGCGAGACGTAGACGAGGTCCTTGTCGGGATCCGTCGCCACCTCGTGCACCGTCATGTCGCCGTAGTTCTCCGCGAAGGTCGTCGACTGCCCCTCCGGCGGCGCGTAGATGGCGACCTCCTCCATCTTCGCCCCGGGCGTGAGGTCGGTCTTGTACATGTGCGTGTAGCCCCAGCCGTCGAAGACGGCGGAGACGTCCACCGGCACCGACGGGCCGGACGGCGTGTCCGTGCCGTCGGTCTCCGAGGTCTGCCCGCACGTGTAGTTCGCGTCCGGCTCGACGCCGAGCAGCCGGAAGCCATCGGTGCGCGAGACGAAGATCGCCGGCACCGTGTCCGAGGAGGCGAGCATCGAGACGAGCGTCTCGCAGCCGTCCGACCCGCGGCGGTTGAACACGACGAGGCCCTTGTAGCCCGCCGCCACCGCGTTGTCGAGCTTGACCTGGAAGTCGCATGTGCCGCGCTCGGCGACCGCGATCCTCGTGCCCCCGCCGCTGGTGGTCAGCGGGTCGCAGCCCAGTCCCACGAAGTCGGTCTCCCCGCTGAGCGGATTGTCCTTGTTGATCGCCTTCGTGTCAGAGGCCTGGATCGCGGTGAACGTCGTGCCCGCGGCCGGACCGCCCTTGAAGGTGGCCTGCACCCGGTACGGGTTGAAGTCCTCGTCCGTGGCGAAGAAGTACTTGTCGTCACGGGTGAACTCCGCTTCGTGGGCGTTGCCCTCGGGCGTGATCGTCTCCCCGAAGGGGGTCCGCGCCGGATCGGCCGCCTTGAAGTCGGTGTCAGAGAGCGGCTTCGGGTTGGCCGGGTCGGTGACGTCGAGCGTCACGTAGCCGCCGTCCCAGTAGGACATGAGCATCACGTCGCGGCTGCCGATGCGCTTGACGACCATGTCGTGGCTGAACACGGAGTCGCCGTGCGGGCGGCCGGCGCCCGTCTGGGCGAATTGGTCGAGGTTGGTCTCGGACACCATCACCGGCTTGCTCGGATTGGTGATGTCCATGATGTCGACGTCGGGCTCCTCGAGGTCGTCGACGAGCACGACGAACACCTTGCCGGTCTCCTTGCCGGAGGCGTCCTTCTGCTTCCAGGCGAAGGCGGAGTGCGTCTGGTTGGCCTTCGTCTGCGGCGTGCCGGCGCTCTGCGAGCCGTCCTTCTTGGTGTAGTCGCCCGCGCCCTCGACGAGCTTCTTCGGGCTCACCGGGTTCGAGACGTCCACGAGCGTGATGCCGCCGACGCCGTTCGTCGTGCCCGGGCACCACTCGTTCTGGTAGACGAGCAGGTCGCCCGTGAAGGCCTTCGTGTTCATCGAGATGACCTGCGAGCCCTCGCCGGAGTACGTGTCCGTGTGGCTGGGCACGTAGCCGACGGCCTTGGGCTTCGCCGGATCGGCGATGTCGACGATCTGCACGCCGCCGCGACCGCACGTCGGCTCGTAGAACATCGTCAGGTAGGCGTAGTTGCCCTTGGCCGACACGTCGGCCACGCGCCCCGGGCCGGCGATCTTGCCGTCGAGGTCGTACGTGCCGACCAGCTTGAGGCCCTTGGTCTCCGCGGGCACGGAGAAACGCCCCAGCTCGCCACCGGCCGCGCCGTGGGAGTTCCAGTGCACGCCGAGTCCGGACTTGATCCAGTTGTCGTCGGACCCGAAGTCCATGACGTGCGCGCCGGCGCTGCCGGCGGTAAGTGCGAGTGCGCCCGTCGCGGCCAGCGCCGCACGGACGACGAAGCGTCGCTTCACGTGTCCTCTTCTCTTGTCGTGGCCCGCGCTGTCGTGCGCGGAACCCCCATCCCCATATGCTTCTGGGCCCGCCCCGCCTCAAGGCGGCCCTGATGGCGCCAGAGTAGAGCGCGATGAGAATGGCGTCAACCCACAGCGGCAGCCGCGCAAAAGGCCGGCCACGGGCCGCTAGTGAAGCGGACAGACGAGGCGCAGCGTCTCGCCGGTGCCGTCGTGGCGCTCGAAGGCGGCGGTGCGCTCCGCCTGCCAGTACGCGCCCCCGAGCGCGAGCACGGTCACGACGAGACCGACGAGGAGGTCCTTCCACAGCGTGCTCATGCCGCCACCGGCGCCCAGCGCGGGGCGCGCCGCTCGCTGATCGGCAGGTGCACGATCGCCGCGCCGAGGCCGAGCGCGATCGAGATCCACCACATCGCATCATAGGCGCCGGTCGCCTCGTAGATCGCGCCGCCGAGCCACACGCCGGCGAACGCGCCGACCTGGTGCGAGAGGAACACGAAGCCGAACAGCATCCCGGCGTGGCGCGTGCCGAACATCAGCGCCACCAGCCCCGAGGTCAGCGGCACGGTCGAGAGCCACAGCAGGCCGAGCGCCGCGCCGAACAGCAGCACGCTGAGCGTCGTCGGCGGGAGGATCACGAACAGCAGGAACGCGAGCGCGCGCGAGAAGTAGATGCCGCTCAGCAGCAGCCGCTTGCTCGTCCGCCCGCCGAGCACGCCGGCGGTGTAGGCGCCGATCACGTTGAAGAGGCCGATCAGCGCGACCGACCAGGCCGCCAGCGACGGGCTGAAGCCGAGGTCGTGCAGGTAGGGCGGGAGGTGCGTGGTGACGAACGCGATGTGGAAGCCGCAGACGAAGAAGCCGGCCGTCAGCAGCACGTAGCTCGTGTGCCCGAACGCGCCGCGGATCGCCTCTCGCGTCGACACCTCCGGCTCGTCCGCCTCGGCGTCCTCGCCGCGGCCGGTCAGCGCGATCGCCAGCAGTGGGACGAGCGCGACGAAGAACGACAGCATCACGAGGGCCTGGACGGCGCCGTAGCCCGCGATGAAGGCCTGGCCCAGCGGGGCGAACAGGAACTGGCCGAGCGAGCCGGCCGCGGTCGCAAGCCCCAGCGCCCACGAGCGGCGCTCCTCCGGCACGAGCCGTGCGAACGCGGCGAGCACGATCATGAACGAGCCGCCGGCGAGCCCGAGCCCGAGCAGCACGCCGCCGGTCAGCGCCAGCGTCGCTCCGGTGGTCGCCTGCGACATCAGCACCGTGCCGAGCACGTACAGCGCTCCGCCGACCGCGAGCACGCGCCCGGAGCCGTAGCGGTCGGCGACCGCGCCGGCGACCGGCTGGCCGAGGCCCCACATCAGGTTCTGCACCGCGATCGCGAACGCGAACGTCTCACGGTCGAAGCCGCGCACGGCGCTCAGCGGCTCCGTGAACAGCCCGAAGCTCGAGCGCAGCCCGAACGACACCAGCCCGATCAGGCAGCCGGCGACGATGATCACCGTGGGGGTGCGCCAGTGTCGAGGCATCGGATGCGGACCTTAGTCAGCGTTGTTGCGGACGCAACGGTGAAACTTCCTGATCGGGGCCGAGAGGAGTAGGTTCGCCCGCAGTCCGTCCCCGGGGAGGGGACGCTTACCACCGGAGGGCAGCATGAATTTCAAGAGGGCAGCGGCAGCCGCCGTATGTCTCACCGCCTTGGCGATGCCGGCCGCGGCGAGTGCCGCGGACCCGTTGCCGCCGGGCGCCGCCAAGTCGGCCAACCTCGAGTACGTCGATCGCTCGGCCGATGCCGCCGGCATCACCGAGGGCAAGTTCGACCGCATCGGCAAGACGGACATCCTCGTCGTCACCGGCCGCTTCGGCTTCAAGACGTACGACGTCAGCGACCCGGCCAACCCGGCGCTCCTCGACACGTTCATGCCGCCCGGGGTCAACCCGGCCAACGGCTACTGGCAGGACGAGGACATGGAGCTCGACACCAAGCGCAACCTGATCATCGGTGCGCTCGATCCGCGCCACAACGAGACCGACCCGGTCGCCTCCGGCTGCCCGGACAACGACGGCCTCTCCGTCCGCGACCCGGACTGCCGCAGCGGCTTCTACGTGATCTCGTACGGCGACCCGGCGAACCTGCGCCAGGTCGGCGACTTCGTCTCGATGCCCGCCGGCCACACGGCGAGCTGCATCCAGGACTGCAAGTACATCTGGACGGGCGGCCCGGCGCGCCGTGACGACCAGGGCAACCTCGGCCCGTACACCCGCGAGGGCTTCGGCCTGCCGCCGGTCGACAACAGCCAGCCGCCGAGCCTGAGCAACCGCGTCGTCGGCGACGGCCGGCCGATCTGGGTCACCGATCTGCGCAATCCGGCCAAGCCGGTCGTGTCGGACGAGCCGATCGACCTGTGGCGCAACGACGGCTACACGGACTACTCGCACGACGTCGACGAGGACGAGCAGGGCATCGCCTGGGTCGCCGGCCGCGGCGGCATCCGTGGCTACGCCACCTCGGGCTGGCACCGCGACCCGTACCAGAACCGGTTCCGCCGGGCGTCGCCGTTCGACCCGATCCTCGTCGCCGGCGGCGGCGTGGCGTGGGACGATCCGAACGTCCAGGGCGACGACGGCACCGCCCAGCCCGTGATGCTGATGCACAACTCGGGCCGCCCGACCGACGGCTCCGTTCGGGCGTCCGGCGTCAAGAAGGGCAACGTGCTCGTCGGCACGGAGGAGGACTTCACGACCACCAACGGCTGCGGAGACAGCGGCCGGATCGTGCTGTCCGACCTCACCGACTCCATGGGCGGCGAGCCCGCCTCGCAGTCGACGCGGGCGAAGCCGTACCGGATGAAGACGCTCGACTCGTTCCATCCGTTCCGCAACGAGCAGCCGACGTCGAACCCGGCCGCGGGCTGCTCGGCGCACTACTTCGAGATCGAGGGCGCGATGCTGGGCGCCGCCTGGTACGGCCAGGGCCTGCGCATGCTCGACATCTCGAACGCGCGTGACGTGGCGCAGGTCGGCTACTACCGCGTCAGCGGCACGGGCACCGACAACCCGACGTCGAACTCGTGGGACGTCGCCTTCCGCTCCGTCGAGACCAAGAGCAGGGGCCGCAAGTCCACCGAGGACTACGTCTACCTGTTCGACATGTCGCGCGGCGTCGAGGTGCTGAAGATCAACAACGGCGGCCTCGCGGCCACGAGCCGCATGAAGGAGGTCAAGGCCCCGCCGATGAAGGCGAGCGCGGCGAAGTACGCCGCCAAGCCGGTCAGCAGCCTGGTGGACACGGGCGACTCCGGTCGCTTCATCTGCCCGCTGTTCGAGTAGTTCCTCGCGATGGTGCCGCGCCCTCCGGGGCGCGGCACCGCCGCCTCCTCACTCGCGGCTCGAGGCCTCCCAGAGGTTGATGCCGGCGTCGACGGCGTGCTCGTCGATCTCGCGCAGCTCGTCGTCGGAGAAGTCCAGGCCCTCGAGCGCGCCGAGCGTGTCGTCGAGCTGGGAGACGCTCGAGGCGCCGACCAGCGCCGAGGTCACGCGCGGGTCGCGCAGGACCCAGGCGACCGCCATCTGCGCGAGCGTCTGGCCGCGCCGCTGGGCGATCTCGTTGAGCGCGCGCACGTGCTCGAGGCGCTCCTCGGTGAGCATGTCCTCGCTGAGGAAGACGCCCTTGGCGGCGCGCGAGTCCTGCGGCACCCCGTCGAGGTAGCGCGTGGTGAGCATGCCCTGGGCGAGCGGCGAGAACGCGATGCAGCCGACGCCCTCGTCCTCGAGCACGCCGAGCAGGTCCTCCTCGATCCAGCGGTTGAGCATCGAGTAGCTCGGCTGGTGGATCAGCAGCGGCGTGCCCATCTCGCGCAGGATCCGCACCGCCTCGCGCGTGCGCTCGCCCGAGTAGGAGGAGATGCCGGCGTAGAGCGCCTTGCCCTGGCGGACCGCGCTGTCGAGCGCGCCCATCGTCTCCTCGAGCGGCGTCTCGGGGTCGAGCCGGTGCGAGTAGAAGATGTCGACGTAGTCCAGGCCCATCCGCGCCAGGCTCTGGTCCAGCGACGCGAGCAGGTACTTGCGCGAGCCCCACTCGCCGTACGGCCCCGGCCACATGTCGTAGCCGGCCTTGGTGGAGATGATCAGCTCGTCGCGGAAGGGCGCGAGGTCCTCGCGAAAGATGCGCCCGAAGTTCAGCTCGGCCGAGCCGGCCGGCGGGCCGTAGTTGTTGGCGAGGTCGAAGTGGCAGATGCCGCGGTCGAACGCGCGCCGCAGCATCGCGCGCTGGGTCTCGAGCGGCTTGTCGTCGCCGAAGTTGTTCCAGAGGCCGAGCGAGATGGCCGGCAGCTGGATGCCGCTGCGCCCGCAGCGGCGGTAGGGCGACTGCTCGTAGCGGTCGTCAGCGGGGACGTAGGTCATGGCGCTCATCGTGGCAGTCGATGAGCTCGTCCATCAGCGCGGCGATCTCGTCGAGCGGCAGCTCGGCCGCCGTGTGGGGGTCGAGCATCGCGGCGCGCTTGGCCGCGTCGCGCGAGCCGGTCAGCGCCGCCTCCACCGCAAGCGCCTGGACGTTGACGTTGGTCTGCATCAGGCCGGCTAGGTGGGTCGGCAGCGGGCCGACCGGCTCGGGCGTGATGCCGCGCGCGTCGACGATGCAGGGCACCTCGACGCAGCAGCTCTCCGGGAGGTTTTGGATCAGGCCTCCGCGATTCGGCACGTTGCCGTTGAAGCGGAAGGGCTCGCCGGTCTCGCAGGCGCGGATGATATCGGCCCCGTACTCGTGTGAGCGACCGACCTCGATCGGCTCGTCCCACGCGTGCTGCGCCTCGCGCAGCCGCCGCACGTACTCGTCGAGCGGGATGTCGAAGCGGTCGATCAGCTCCGGGCGATGCGCCTTGATGAACCACGGCACGTACTCGGCGAAGTGCTCGGACGACTCCGTCACGAACGCGCCGAAGTGGCGCAGCACCTCGTAGCGGACGCGGTTGCCGGCGGGCGGCTCGACCTCGCGCAGTGCCGGGTAGAGGTCCTCGCCGCCCCGCTCCAGCCGCAGGAAGAACGCGAGGTGGTTGATGCCGGCGACGTGCGCGTCGATCTCCTCCGCCGGGACGCCGAGGTCGGCGGCCAGTTCGCCGGTCGTGTGCTGCACGGAGTGGCAGAGGCCGACCGTGCGCACCGGGCTGCGCTCGGCGACCGCCCAGCAGAGCATCGCCATCGGGTTGACGTACTGCAGCAGCAGCGCGTCCGGGCACAGCTCCTCGATGTCGCGGCAGACGTCGAGCAGCACCGGGATCGTGCGCAGCGCGCGGCTGATGCCGCCGACGCCGAGCGTGTCGCCGATCGTCTGCCGGAGCCCGTAGCGCTTGGGGATCTCGAAGTCGACCAGCGTCGACTCCAGGCCGCCGACCTGGAAGCACGTGACGACGTAGTCGGCGCCGGCGAGCGCCTCGCGGCGGTCGAGCGTCGCCTCGACCGCGGCATCCGCGCGGTGCGCGGCGACGAGCTCCTCCGCGGCCTTGCGGGAGGTCTCGAGCCGCGCGGGGTCGATGTCCATCAGCGCGAACGTGCTCCCTGCCAGCTCGGGCTGGGCGAGCACGTCGCCGATCAGGTGGCGGGTGAAGACGGTCGAGCCGGCTCCGACGAACGTGATCCGCGGCATGCGGGGTAGCCTTGCATCGAGGAAACGAACGAGCGAGAGAGACCCGGAGGAACCCGTGGCCGTCGACACTTACAGCACCGACATCGAAGCGCTGCTCGGAGACGAGGCGGAGGACCTGCTCCGGTTCCGCTCGGAGACGTTCCCGAAGGAGTCCCTGCACCTGCCGGGCCCGGACTTCATCGACCGCGTGCTCGTGCACTCCGACCGCAACGTGCAGACGCTGCGCAACCTCCAGGCGATGTTCGACCACGGCCGCCTGGGCGGCACTGGGTACGTCTCGATCCTGCCCGTCGACCAGGGCATCGAGCACTCCGCAGGCGCGAGCTTCGCGCCCAACCCGGAGTACTTCGACCCCGAGAAGATCGTCGAGCTGGCGGTCGAGGGCGGCTGCAACGCCGTCGCCTCGACGTTCGGCGTGCTCGGCATCGTCGCGCGCAAGTGGGCGACGAAGATCCCCTTCATCGTCAAGATCAACCACAACGAGACGCTCAGCTACCCGAACACGTACGACCAGACCCTGTTCGGGAACGTGCACCGCGCGTGGGAGATGGGCGCCAGCGGCGTCGGCGCGACGATCTACTTCGGCTCCGAGGAGAGCCGGCGCCAGATCGTCGAGATCTCCGAGGCGTTCTCCGAGGCGCACGACCTCGGCATGTTCACCGTGCTCTGGTGCTACCTGCGCAACTCGGACTTCAAGCAGAACGGCACGGACTACCACCTGGCCGCCGACCTCACCGGCCAGGCGAACCACATCGGCGTGACGATCCAGGCCGACATCATCAAGCAGAAGCTGCCCGAGAACAACGGCGGCTTCAAGGCGATCGGCTTCAGCAAGACGGACGACCTCGTCTACGACAAGCTGACCACCGACAACCCGATCGACCTGTGCCGCTACCAGGTGGCGAGCTGCTACCTCGGCCGCGCCGGACTGATCAACTCGGGCGGCGCCTCCAACAAGGACTCCGACAAGGCCGAGGCCGTCCGCACGGCCGTCATCAACAAGCGCGCGGGCGGGACCGGCCTGATCTCGGGCCGTAAGGCGTTCCAGCGGCCGATGGCCGAGGGCATCGAGATCCTCAACGCCATCCAGGACGTCTACCTCTCGCCGGACGTCACGATCGCGTAGCCGAACGGCAACGGCGCTGGGTAGGGAGCGAGGGAGCGGCCCGCGACTCGCTCCGATCGGCGTGCTCCCGGAGCACGGGAGATGGATGAGATCCGCCGCGCGCGAATCACATCCAGGACCCGTGCTCCTGGAGCACGGCCCGCGGAGCGAGATCGGTCGGGAGCGGACGGCCGCGCCGGGGCTCCCGCTCCCCTACCCAGCGCCGTTCTACGCCGGCGCCGGCAGCAGGGCCGGTTCCGGCAGCGGGAACAGGCCCACGAAGCGCTCGACCTTCTCGCGGTCGCCGTCGAGCGCGAGCACGCCGGTCTCGAGCGCGTCGCCCACGGAGATCTCGCCGTGGATCAGCGCCAGCAGTGTGCCCGGGTCCAGCGTGAGCACCGCGTCGGGTGAGGCCGGCGCGCCGCGGCCGGTGTCGATCGCGCCGCCGGCGACCGCCGCGTGGAAGACGTCCTCGCCCATCCGCAGCTCGAAGCTCGCCTCGAAGTCGCCCGCGAGCGCGGGGTCGAACAGCGTGGCGAGCGAGACCAGGTGCGAGTCGACGCTCATGCCCATGCACTCGGGGTCGAGCGGCGCGCGGGCGCCCCAGCGGCCGAGCGCGACGAGCACGGGCTCCAGCTCCACGCCCCACTCGGTGAGCTCGTAGACCTGCGACGCGGCGGGCGGAGGAAGCCGCCGCTTGCGTACGACGCCGGCGCGCTCGAGCTGGCGCAGGCGCTGCGCCAGCACGTTCGGGCTCGCGTGCGGGAGCCCGGTCTTGAGGTCGGTGAAGCGCTTCGGGCCCAGCATCAGCTCGCGCACGACCAAGAGGGCCCAGCGCTCGCCGACGCGGTCCAGGGCGCGCGGGATGCCGCACGCCTCGCCGTATGTCCGGGAGGTGGCCATGGGTTGCACAGAGTAGACCCGGATGCTCCTGATGGCAACCTATCTTGTCCTGAATCGGTACTAAGTGGTACGGTTTCGGAATCTTTTGGTCCCGACCGATGAGTTCTCGACCAGGACGGAGTCTCAACCCGCATGACCACCATCACCACCCCTCAAGAGCAGACCCAAGACCGCTCGCGCTGGATCGCCCTCGTGGTGCTGTGCGTGGGCATGCTGATGATCGTGCTGGATGCCACGATCGTGAACGTGGCGCTCCCCTCGATCCAGGACGACCTGGGCTTCTCCCAGAGCAACCTGGCCTGGATCGTCAACGCCTACATGATCGCCTTCGGTGGACTGCTGCTGCTGGCGGGTCGTATCGGCGACCTGGTCGGCCAGCGCCGCGTGTTCCTCACCGGCCTCGCGGTCTTCACGGCCGCGTCCGTCGTCTGCGCCGTGGCTCCTGGCCAGGGCACGCTGATCGCCGCGCGCTTCGTGCAGGGCGTCGGCGGCGCGCTGACCTCCGCCGTCATCCTCGGCATGATCGTGACGATGTTCCCGGAGCCCCGGGAGCAGGCCAAGGCGATCGGCGTCTTCGGCTTCGTCGCCTCCGCCGGCGGCTCGATCGGCCTGCTGGCCGGCGGCGTGCTGACCGAGGCGATCTCATGGCACTGGATCTTCTTCATCAACCTGCCGATCGGCATCGCGACGGCCGCGCTGGCGCTGCGCTACGTGCCCGGCACGGAGGGGCTCGGCCTCAAGGCCGGCGCCGACCTCCCCGGCGCGGCGCTGCTCACCGGCGGGCTGATGCTCGGCGTCTACACGATCCTGCAGGTCACCGAAAAGGGCTGGGGCGCGACCTCCACGCTCGTCCTCGGCGCCGTCTCGACCGCGCTGATCGCCGCCTTCGTCGTGCGCCAGGCGCGCATCGCCAACCCGCTGATGCCGCTGCGCCTGTTCCGCTCGCGCAACGTCGCCGGGGCGAACCTCGTGCAGGCCCTCGTCGTGGTCGGCATGTTCGGCATGTTCTTCCTCGGCGCGCTGTACCTGCAGCGGGTGCTCGGCTACGACCCGCTCGAGGTCGGCCTCGCGTTCCTGCCGAGCACGATCGTCATGGGCGTGCTGTCGATGGGCCTGTCGGGCCGCATCACGATGCGCTTCGGCGCCAAGCGAGCGCTGATCCCGTCGCTGATGGCGATCGGCGCCGGCATGCTGCTGTTCGCCCGCACGCCGGTCGACGGCGCATACGTCGCCGACGTGATGCCCGCGATGATCCTCGTCGGCATCGGCGCCGGCCTGAGCTTCCCCGCGCTGATGACGCTCGCGATGTCGGGCGCCACGCCGCAGGACTCGGGCCTGGCCTCCGGGCTGGTCAACACGAGCGCGCAGGTCGGCGGCGCCGTCGGCCTCGCCGTGCTCGCCACGCTCGCGACGGAGCGCACCCGCGGCCTGGTGGCCGACGGCGAGGCCGCGATGAGCGCGCTCAACAGCGGCTTCCACCTGGCCTACCTGGTCGGCGCGGCCGTCCTGGGCGCCGCGCTGGTGATCGCCGCGACGGTGCTGCGCCCGGAGGGCGCGGCGGCCGCCGAGGCCGCGCCCGAGCGCGAGCGCGAGGCGCCGCGCGGCGAGGCCGCCTACACGATGGCCTGACCCACCGTTCCCCCAGGAACGCCGGCCGCTGGCCGGCACCCCGCGAGCGCCGTCACCCCCGGCGCTCGCGGCCGTTGTAGAACAGTCTCATGCCGCGTTACATGCTCCTGATGCACCCGGCCGCGTTCCCCGACGTCGGCGACGTCCCGCCGCCGGAGATGGTCGCCGAGATGCTGCAGTTCAATGACGAGCTCGTCCAGGCCGGCGTGCTGCTGGCGGCCGACGGCCTCGAGCAGCCCGAGAAGGGCTCGCGCGTGCGCTTCGAGGGCGGCCGCCCGCGCGTCACCGACGGCCCGTTCACGGAGGCCAAGGAGCTGATCGGCGGCTACTGGATCATCCAGGCGTCCTCGCAGGAGGAGGCCGTCCAGTGGGCGAGCCGCTGCCCCGCGGAGGACGGCGACGTGATCGAGGTCCGCCCGATCCAGCAGTACCCCGAAGACCTGGCCTGACGCGTGGCCGCGACCGCCACGCAGCGCACCGTCGAGGCCGTCTGGCGGATCGAGTCGCCGCGGCTGATCGCGGGATTGGCGCGGGTGGTGCGCGACGTCGGGCTGGCTGAGGACCTCGCACAGGACGCGCTCGTGGTGGCGCTGGAGACGTGGCCGCGCAGCGGCGTGCCGGACAACCCAGGCGCGTGGCTGATGGCGACCGCCAAGCACCGCGCGATCGACACGCTGCGCCGCGGCGCGACGCTCGATCGCAAGCGCGAGCAGATCGCGCGCGAGCTCGAGACCGCGGCGGCGCCCGACCTCGACGCCGCGCTCGACGACGACATCGGCGACGACCTGCTGCGGCTCATGTTCACCGCCTGCCACCCCGTGCTGCCCACGGAGGGCCGGATCGCGCTCGTGCTGCGGCTGCTCGGCGGGCTGACGACGGGCGAGATCGCGCGCGCGTTCCTCGTCCCCGAGACGACGGTCGCACGGCGCATCACGCGCGCCAAGCGCACGCTGGCCGAGGCGGGTGTGCCGTTCGAGGTGCCCGCCGGCGACGAGCGCGTCGAGCGGCTGGCCTCCGTGCTCGAGGTCGTCTACCTGATCTTCAACGAGGGCTACTCGGCGACCGCCGGCGACGACTGGATGCGCGTCGAGCTGTGCGACGACGCGCTGCGCCTCGGCCGCGTGCTGGCGCGGATCCTGCCCGGCGAGGGCGAGGTGCACGGGCTCGTCGCGCTGATGGAGATCCAGCAGTCGCGCGCCCGCGAGCGTGTCGGCCCCGGCGGCGAGCCGGTGCTGCTGGCCGACCAGGACCGCGCGCGCTGGGACCGGCTGCTGATCGCGCGCGGGCTGGCCGCGCTCGCGCGCGCCGCCGAGCTCGGCCCCCTCGGGCCCTACGGCCTGCAGGCCGCGATCGCGGCCTGCCACGCGCGCGCCGCGAGCACCGAAGCGACCGACTGGGTGCAGATCGCGCGCCTCTACGGCGCGCTCGCGGAGGTCGCGCCCTCGCCGGTCGTCGAGCTCAACCGCGCGGTCGCGATCTCGATGGCCGACGGGCCGCAGGCCGGGCTGGCGGCGGTCGACGCGCTCGCGGGCGAGCCGGCGCTGCGCGAGTACCACCTGCTGCCGGCGGTGCGCGGCGACATGCTAGAGCGGCTCGGCCGCGGCGACGAGGCGCGCGCGGAGTTCGCCCGCGCCGCCGAGCTGACCCGAAACGAGCGCGAGCGCGAGCTGCTGCTCGCCCGGACACGCCCGAGCGGCCAAGCGCCATGATCTCCTCGATGGAGGCGGGAATCTCGAACGCGCGGGCGGCCGCCGTGCTGGCGGCCGCGGTGGTCGCCGGGCTGGCCGCCGCGGCGCTGCAGCTCGCCAGCGACCACCACGATCCCGTCGCGCTCTGGGTCGTGGTCGCGCCCGGCGTCTGCTGGAGCTTCGTCGTGACCGGGATCTACGTCTGGCAGCACCGGCCCGAGAGCCGGATCGGCGCGCTGATGGTGGCGCTCGGGTTCGCCTGGCTGCTGTTCTGCCTCCAGGCCGCGAACTCGCCCGTCGTGTACGCGATCGGCGTCGTCGCCGGCGGCCTGTGGGGCTCGGTGTTCCTGCACATCGGGCTGTCGTTCCCGACCGGCCGGCTGCGCGGCGCCTACGACCGCGCGCTCGTGATCGCCGGCTACGTGATCTTCCCGCTGGCGTTCGTGCCGGGGCTGCTGTTCGACGCCGCGCCCGAGCCCGACGCGCCCCGCAACGTGCTGATGATCGCCGACGTGCCGGACCTGGCGGACGCGCTGATGGCCCTCGGCGCCCTCTCCTACGCCGTGCTGTTCGTGCTCGTGCTGCGGCGTGCGGTGGCGCTGTGGCGGGCCACAGGGCCGTTCGAGCGGCTGCAGCTGACGCCGGTGTACGTGTTCTCGCTGCTCACCTTCCTGCTCGTGACGATCGCGCAGGCGGGCGCCGGCGACGCCGCGTTCTGGCCGGCGTTCATCTCCACGGCGCTGATGCCGTTCGCCTACCTGGCCGGGCTCCTGCGCAGCCACGTCACGCACCTCGACCACGAGCTGCAGGAGCACATCGAGGAGCTGCGCGCCTCGCGCGCGCGGGTCGTCGAGGCCGGCGACGCGGCCCGCCGCCGGCTCGAGCGCGACCTGCACGACGGCGCGCAGTCGCGCCTGGTCGCGCTCGCGCTGCTGCTGCGCAGCGCAAGGCTGAAGGCGGACGAGGACTCGGACGTGGCCGGGCTGCTCGACCGCTCGATCACCGAGCTGCAGACGAGCCTGAAGGAGCTGCGCGACCTCGCGCGCGGCATCCACCCGGCCGTGCTCACCGAGCGCGGCCTGGAGCCGGCGCTCGAGTCGCTGGCCGGCCGAGCGCCGGTGCCGGTGACGCTCAACGTCCCGCGCGGCGACCGCCTGCCCGAGCCGGTCGAGAGCGCGGCCTATTTCGTCGCCTCCGAGGCGCTCGCCAACGTGGCCAAGTACTCGCGCGCCTCGCAGGCGACGGTCACGCTCGCGCGCGGGGCGAGCCACGTGACCGTCGAGGTCGCCGACGACGGCGTCGGCGGGGCCGATGCCGGCCGCGGCTCGGGCCTGCGCGGGCTCGAGGACCGGATCGCGGCTCTGGACGGCACGCTCGAGCTCGTCAGCCCGCCGGGCCGCGGCACGCGGCTGCGCGCGCAGATCCCGGTGCGTCGCTTCGCGCGCTAGGACTCCTACAGGCGGCGCTTGCGCGGGGCCAGCTCGCGCTCGACCTCCTCGATCCACTCGAGGTGCAGGTCGAAGAGACGGCGCATGAAGCCGATGTTCAGCAGCAGGTACTTGCGGCGGTGCGGCAGCGTGCCGGCGCTCGCCTCCGCCACGTCCAGGCGCGCCTGCAGGTCGATGATGTCGCGGCGCAGCGACTCCATGCTCTCGCGCACCGGTGCCTCGCCGACGAGGTCGGCCACGAGCAGCCGCACCATCGCCTCGTGCTTGAGCGGCGTGAACGAGAGCGGCGTCCGCGCCCACTCGCGCAGCGCCTGCAGGCCCTTGTCGGTGAGCTCGTAGACCGTGCGCTCGGTCGTGCGGCCCGGCGCCTTGCTGGCCCGCAGATAGCCGAGCCGCGCGAGCCGCTTGGGCTCGACGTAGTACCGGCTCTCCCCCGCCCAGTCGAAGAAGCGTCCCTGGCGGACCATCCGGCGCAGGTCGTGCGGGCCGGCGCCCTCGCGGCCGATCAGGCCCAGGACCTCATAGGAGAAGAGGCTGAGTTCGTCGCTTGCCATGACTGTGTTCCACAGTGTATAACTGTGGAACACAGTCTAAGGAAGGAGAGGTCGCATGACCTCCGTCACCCTGATCTCCCGGCGCGCCGCAGCACTCGGCGAGCTGTGGGGCGCGCGGGCCGCCGACTGGTCCGCCACCGAGGAGCGCAACGCGCCCTCCTACGAGGCCGCGCTGGCGCAGCTGCCGCCGCTCGCCGGCCGCCGGGTGCTCGACCTCGGCTGCGGCGCCGGCGTGTTCCTGCGCATGGCGGCCGACCGCGGGGCGGCGGTCGCGGGCGTGGATGTCTCAGAGGGCCTGCTGGCCGAGGCCGCTCGGCGTGTGCCGGAGGCCGACCTGCGCCTCGGCGAACTCGACCGCCTGCCGTTCGAGAGCGACGCGTTCGACGTCGTGACCGCGTTCAGCTCGATCTTCTTCGCGCTCGACCCGATCGCGGCACTGCGCGAGGCCGGCCGGGTGGCTCGTCCGGGCGCGCCCGTCGTAATCCAGGTCTGGGGCCGCGAGGAGCGCTGCTCGCTGCTGGCGATGAAGCGCGCCGCGGCGGACCTGCGCGAGGACGAGCTCGCGGCGACCCCGACGCCGCTCGCCGCGCCCGGCGTGCTCGAGGGCATGACGGCCGAGGCGGGGCTGACGCCGGAGCGCGCGTTCGACGACGAGTGGGCCTACGAGTACGCGGACGCAGACGGGCTCGCGCGCGGCATGCTCTCGGCGGCCAGCGGCGTGGCCGCGGCCCGCGAGGCGGGCGAGGCGGCGGCCCGTGCTGCGGTGGTCGGGGCGCTCGCGCCGTTCCGGACCGACGACGGCGGCTACCGGCTCCCGAACGAGTACCACTACCTGATCGCGCGGGCCTGACGACGCCGTGCGCCGGGCGGTTTGTCACCCTGTTGCGCTCGATGGCCCGTCCGCCGCTGATCGGCATCACGACCTCCGAGGTCCGCCGCTCCGAGATCACCCACCCGCTGCCGGAGAGCGAGCCTCCCCAGCCCGAGCTGGCGCTGGGCATGCCGTACGTGCGCGCGCTTGCGCGCTCGGGGGCGGTCCCGGTCGTGCTCCCGCCGCTGGCGATCGAGCTCGTGCCGGCCCTGCTGGCGCCGCTGGCCGGGGTCTGCCTGTCGGGCGGCCCGGACATCGACCCTTCCGCCTACGGCGCCGAGCGCAGCCCCGACCTCGGACCGGTCGAGCCGGACCTCGACACGTTCGAGCTCGCTGTCGCTCGCCATGCCGACGCAGCCGGCCTGCCGATCCTCGGCATCTGCCGCGGCGCGCAGGCGCTCAACGTCGCGCGCGGCGGGAGCCTGCACCAGCACCTGCCGGCCGTCGCGGACGGCTCGGTCGACCACCGCCAGACCGTGTCGGGCACGAAGGTCACGCACGCGGTCGCGGTCGAGCCGGGCTCGCGGCTCGCGCTGGCGCTCGGCGCCGACGCGCTGTCGGTCAACTCCTTCCACCACCAGGCCGTCGAGCGGCTCGGCGAGGGCCTGCGCGCCGTTGCCTGGGCGATCGACGGCACGGTCGAGGGAATCGAGGGCGCCGACGGGCGCTTCGTCCTCGGCGTGCAGTGGCACGCCGAGACGCTCGACGAGGTCGAGCGCCCGCAGGCGCGGCTCTTCACCGCGCTCGTCGACGCGGCGCGCGAGGGCGCCGCCGCGCTGCGCTGACGTGTGCGGCTTCGGCGTCGAGCTGCGGCGTGACGCCCCGCCCGACCGGGCGGCGCTGGAGCGCATGCGCGACTCGCTGGCCCCGCGCGGCCCCGACGGCGAGGGGGTCTGGCTCGACGGCAGTGCCGGGATGGTGCACCGGCGGCTGGCGATCATCGACCTCTCCGAGCTCGGTGCCCAGCCGATGCGCGACGACGAGCTCGGGCTCGCCGTGGTGTTCAACGGCTGTATCTACAACCACCGCGAGCTGCGCGCCGAGCTCGAGCGGCTCGGTCACTCGTTCAGCTCGACGTCCGACACGGAGGTGGTCCTGCGCGGCTGGCGCGAGTGGGGCGAGGGCCTGCTGGACCGGTTGGCGGGGATGTTCGCGTTCGCCCTGCTCGAGACCGAGAGCGGCCGCTGCGCGCTCGTGCGCGACCGGCTCGGGATCAAGCCGCTCTACCTGGCCGATCTCCCGGGCGGCGGGCTGCGCGCCGCGTCGACGCTGCCGGCGCTCGTCGCGGCGGGCGGCGTGGACACGAGCGTCGACCCCGTCGCGCTGCACCACTACCTGAGCTGGCACTCGGTCGTGCCCGCGCCGCGCACGATCCTGGCCGGGGTGCGCAAGCTCCCGCCCGCCACGGTGCTGCTGGTCGAGCCCGACGGCACCCGTCGCGAGCGGGAGTACTGGAACCCGCCGCACGAGCGCGCCGAGGAGCGCTCGCCGGAGGAGTGGCGCGACGCGCTGCTGGACGCGCTGCGGGTCGCGGTGCGGCGGCGGATGGTCTCCGACGTGCCGGTCGGCGTGCTGCTCTCCGGCGGCCTGGACTCGAGCCTGATCGTGGCGCTGCTGGCCGAGCAGGGCCAGCACGGGCTCGCGACGTTCTCGATCGGCTTCCCCGACGCCGGTGGGCGCGAGGGCAACGAGTTCCGCTACTCGGACCTGATCGCGCAGGAGTTCGGGACCGACCACCATCAGATCCGCGCAGGCACGGACGAGCTCGTCGAGGCGCTGCCGAGCGCGATCGCGGCGATGAGCGAGCCGATGGTCTCGCACGACTGCGTCGCGTTCTGGCTGCTCTCGCAGGCGGTCGCCCGCGAGCGCAAGGTCGTGCAGTCCGGGCAGGGCGCCGACGAGGTGCTCGGCGGCTACAGCTGGTACCCGCCCATGCTCGACGCGCCGGACTCCGGCCTCGCCAC
>DATFQI010000090.1:0-10851 GCA_035264365.1 Solirubrobacteraceae bacterium | reverse complement strand
AGCGCTTCACGCTGCTCGCCCCCGACGCCTACCGCGAGGACTACCTCGAGGTCGCCCTCTACGACCGCAAGGGCTCCCAGCTCGCACGCGAGTCGCTCTACGAGGACGACGGCGAGGACTAGCCCCCGCTCCCGTTGCCGTTGCCGTTGCCGTTGCCGTTGCGCAGCTGGGTGACGCGGTCGATCATGCCGTACTCCAGCGCCTCCTCCGGGGTGAAGAAGCGATCGCGCTCGAGGTCCTCGGAGAGCTGCTCGGGCGTGCGCCCGGTGTGCTGGGCGTAGATCTCCTCCATCCGGCGGCGCAGCGCGAGCGACTCCTTGGCGTGGATCTGGATGTCCGTCGCCTGCCCCTGGAAGCCGCCGTGCGGCTGGTGGATCAGGATGCGGCTGTTGGGCAGCGCTGAGCGCTTGCCCTTCGCGCCGCCGGCCAGCAGCAGCGAGCCCATCGACATCGCGATCCCGCATACGGTCGTGGCGACGTCGGGCTTGATGAAGCGCATCGTGTCGTAGATCGCCAGCCCCGAGTACACGACCCCGCCCGGCGAGTTGATGTAGAGCTGGATGTCCTTCTCGGGATCCTCGGCCTCGAGGTGCAGCAGCTGCGCCACGACGAGGTTGGCGATGTCGTCGTCGATCGCCGTCCCGACGAACACGACGCGCTCGCGCAGCAGCCGCGAGTAGATGTCGAACGAGCGCTCTCCGCGCGAGTCCTGCTGTACGACGACCGGGACCAGGGGCATCTGCAACCTCCAAGTTGCGCGTTTGGAGGGATGGTAGCCTGTCGTGCAACCCACTGGTTGCAGGAGGTCGCCGTGCCGGTCGTGAATCGAGAGGTCGTGCTCCCCGTCCCGCGCGAGCGCGCCTGGGAGCTGGTGACGGAGCCCGGCGAGATGGAGACGTGGCTCGCCGAGGACGTCGAGTTCGAGCCCGAGGAGGGCGCGCCGCTGCGGATCGACGAGCGCGACGGTGTCGTCGAGCACGTCACCGAGGAGGAGCGGATCGTCTTCACCTGGGGCGACTCGATGGTCGAGTGGGTGCTCGAGGACCACCCGGCCGGCACGCGCTTCGTGGTCACGGAGCACCGCTTCGCCGACGACGGCGCCGTGTGGGGCCCGACGATGTCGGCGCTCGCCGGCGTCGCCGCCCTGTGCCGGGCGTAGATGACAACATCGGGGCGGTGTTCGCCGCCCTCGCCGACCCGACGCGCCGGCAGGTCGTGCGCTCGCTCTCGCGGCAGCCGGACCTGACGGCGTCGCGGCTGGCGGGCGGGCTGCCGATGACCCGCCAGGCCGTGACCAAGCACCTCGCCGCGCTCGACCGGGCGGGCCTGGTGAGCGCCCGCCGCGAGGGCCGCGAGACCCGCTACACGCTCACCCCGGCCCCGCTGGCCGACGCGATGCGCTGGATGGACGACGTCGGCGCGGAGTGGGACGCGCGGCTCGCGAAGCTGGCGGAGCGCCGCTAGCGATGGCGCGCGCCGCGTTGGTGACGGGCGCCGCCGGCGGCATCGGCCGCGCCGTCGCCGAGCGGCTGCTCGCCGACGGGCTCGACGTGCTGTCCGTCGACCTCGACGCCGACGGCCTGCCCGGCACCGGCCTCGCCGCCGACCTGACGACCCGGGAGGGCAACCGCGCCGCCGTCGACGCCGCGCTGGAGGCGTTCGGCCGCCTGGACGTCGTCGTGCCGAACGCCGGCGTCCAGCACGTCGCCCCGGTGGCCGAGTTCCCCGAGGACAAGTGGGACCTGCTGCTGGCGCTGATGCTGACGAGTCCGTTCCTGCTCGCGCGCTACGCCTGGGAGGCGCTCGAGCGCGGGGAGCAGGCCCGCTACATCGCGATCGCCTCCGCCCACGCGCTCGCCGCCTCGCCCTACAAGTCCGCCTACGTCTCGGCCAAGCACGGCGTCCTCGGACTCGTGCGGACGCTCGCGCTGGAGGGCGCCGAGGCCGGCATCTCCTGCACCGCGGTCTGCCCGGGCTACGTCCGCACGCCGCTCGTGGAGGGCCAGATCCCCGACCAGGCGAAGGCCCACGGCATCTCCGAGGAGGAGGCGCTCGAGGAGGTCATCCTCGCCCCGCACGCGATCAAGCGCCTGATCGAGCCGGAGGAGGTCGCCGGCGTCGTCTCCTTCCTCGCCGCCGAGGGCGGCGCCTCGTTCACCGGCGTCCCGGTGACGATGGACCAGGGCTGGACCGCCCGGTAACCCTCAGCGCCGGCGGACGTCGACGGCCGATAGGCGCAAGTTCGGCAAGCAGCGCGCGTTCAACGCACCGTGCCGAGACTTCGCCTGATCCCCACCGCCATCCTCATCGCGCTCGCCCTCCCCGCGACCGCGCACGCCACGCCGAAGCTGCTGCTCGACGCCACCACCGTGCTCGACGCCCCGCTCGCGGCGAATGCGGGCGAGGACCGCGGGGCGTGCCGCCGCGCCTACCGGCCCGATGCGGCCGGCGTCGCCGCGCGCGACGTGCGGCTCCCCGGCGCGGGCTCGCTCGAGGTGCGCCTGGACGGCACGCAGGGCGACTGGGACGTCGCGGTCTTCGACGCCGCGGGCAAGGTGCTCGCCGCCGACGCCTCGCCTGACGCCCAGGAGGTCGCGAGCGGCTTCGCGCTCACCGGCGGCGTCGTGCACGTGCAGGCCTGCCGGCGCTCCGGCGACGCGGCCGCGGTGCCGGCGACGCTCGAGCACTCGCCGATTGCGCCCGGCGCGGCCGACGCCGCGAAGGCCGCCAAGCCGAAGCTGATCGACGTGATCACGCCCACCGTGGAGCAGAAGCAGCGGCTGCTCGCTCTCGGCCTGGACGTGACCGAGCACGGCGGCGACGAGAGCCTCGGCGTGGTCCTGCACGGGCCGGACGACGAGGCCGCGCTGCGCAAGGCCGGCCTCCGCTGGACCGTCGAGGTCGCCGACCTCGACGCCCAGGACGCCGCCGCGCGCGCCGCCGAGCCGCGCGTCAAGGCCTCCGCGATCCCCAGCGGCCGCACGACCTACCGCACGCTCGCGGACTACAACGCGGAGCTCAAGGACCTCGCGGCCAAGAACCCGGGTCTCGTGAAGCTGTTCACGATGCCCGAGAAGACCTACCGCGGCAAGGACGTGCTCGGCATCGAGATCACCGAGAACGTCAACCGCAACGACGGCAAGCCCGCGTTCTTCAACATGGGCGTGCACCATGCCCGCGAGTGGCCGGCCGGCGAGCTCACGATGGAGTGGGCGCTCGAGCTGATCAACGGCTACAAGCGCGGCGACGCGCGCGCGACCAACGTCGTCCGCAACTCGCGCAACATCGTCGTGCCGATCGTCAACGCGGACGGCTTCGAGGCCTCCCGCACCGCCGGCGAGATCGCCGGCCAGAGCGGCGGCCGCGACGAGACCGTCGACGACACCGCCTATCTGGTCGCAGGCGCCGCGACCGGCGGCGAGTACCGGCGCAAGAACTGCCGCCTGCCCGACGACTCCGCGGCCGGCAACTGCACGACCTCCCTCGGCCTGGCCGAGAACGGCGTCGACCCGAACCGCAACTACGGCGGCCTGTGGGGCGGCCCGGGCGCGGACACCAACCCGCTCACCCAGAGCTACCGCGGCCCGGGCCCGTTCTCCGAGCCCGAGTCGCGCAACGTCAAGGCGATCGTCTCGCGCCACCAGGTGATGACGCTGATCACCAACCACACGACGGCCGGCCTCGTGCTGCGCGCGCCCGGCCTGGCGATGCTCGGCGACCCGGTCGACGAGAACCGCGGCTACAAGGAGCTCGGCGACGCGATGGCCAAGGAGAACGGCTACTTCTCCCAGAAGTCGTTCGAGCTCTACGACACCACCGGCACGACCGAGGACTGGAGCTACAACGCGACCGGCGGCTTCGGCTTCACGTTCGAGCTCTACTGCGGCGCCCCGAACTACGAGACGGGCGACTGCGACGACCCGGCGTTCCACCCGCGCTACCAGCGCGTCGTGGACGAGTGGGACGGCACGAACCCGATGGCCGACCACACCAACGACCCCGGCCCGAACAAGGGCTACGACGGCAAGGGCAACCGCGAGGCCTACTACATCGCCGCCGAGAGCGCGATCAACACCCAGCGCCACAGCGTGCTCGAGGCGTCCGACCTGCCGCCCGGGACGACGCTGCGGCTGACGAAGGACTTCAAGACCCAGACGTTCCCGCAGCCGCAGTCCGACGGCACGGAGCAGCCGCTCGAGTTCGACGACCACCTCGAGACGACCTTCGACGTCGGCGAGACCGGCCGCGTGCGCTGGCACGTGAACCCGTCGACGCGCCCGATCGTGGCCAAGGAGACCGGCCGGCAGGCGTCCGGGCCCCCGAGCGCGGCCGAGACCCGCAACGGCAGCCCCGCCGGCGCGGCCGACGACCCCGTCAACGACGGCGCGGCGCCCGGCGGCGACGCCAACGCGAACAACCCGCTCAACTACAACGACCACCCGATCACCGTCCCGTCCGACGGCGACAACGAGACGATGAGCATCCGGGTCGCATGGGCGACCCCGACGAGCGACTACGACGTCAAGCTCTTCGAGGACACCAACGGCGATGGTCGCTCCCAGGACTCCGAGCCCGTGGTCGGCACGAGCCAGAACGGCGCGACGAGCGAGGAGAACGTCTCCGCGTCGCGCCCTGGCCTGCAGGCGGGCAAGAAGTACGTGCTGCGCGTGAACAACTTCGCGGCGGTCGAGCCCTACACGGTCACGATCGCCTACGAGGGCCCGCAGCCGTTCAAGCCGGCCCAGGTCGAGAGCTACACGCTCACGTGCGAGCGCGGCGGGCAGGTCTTCGACACCCGGCAGGTCGTGATCGACCGCGGCCAGGTCAAGCAGCTCGACCTGAGGGCGTGCGCGACGGCGATCCAGCGCGCGTGCGCGGCCGACACGATCGGGCTGCGGTCCGTGAAGGCGACCCGCAGGGGCTCCGGCGCGCGCTTCGGCTTCAAGCGCTTCGCGCGCCGGCCGGTGCAGATCGACGTGTTCCAGGTCTCGCGTGGGAACCGCGTGATCGACGAGCGGCTCGTCAAGCGCTTCAAGGCCCGCACGAAGGCGGCGACCTGGAACGGCCGCGGCGCGCGCGGCGACGGGCTGTACTTCGCTCGCTACCGGATGAAGACCGGCAACGGCAAGGGGACCGAGGTGCGGCGCGTGACGCTGCTGCGCCGCAACGGGCGCTTCACCCGCCGGCCGGACTTCTACCGCCGCGCCACCTGCGATCTGCTGCCGAGCTACAAGCTCGAGCGGGCCGCGTTCGGCGGCCGCAAGCGCACGCCGCTGCGGATCGCCTTCCGCGTCGCCGGAACGGCGCGGACGCAGGTGACCGTGCTGCGCGGCAAGAAGGTGGTCAAGCGCTTCAAGGCCCGCACGTCCGAGCCCCGGCGGACCCACCGGCTCAAGCTGGCCGCGCGCAAGCTGCGCAAGGGTGACTACCGCGTCCGCATCACGGTCGGCCGCGGCAAGGGCCGCGTCGTCTCCACGCTGGTGAGCCGCCGCGTCTAGCGGCGGCGGCTAGCCCTTCCGCGCGCGGAAGGTCGGGACGCGCTCCGCCACCTCGGCGTCGGTGAGCGGGAAGTGGCAGGCGGCCACGTTGCCGCCCTCCTTGACCTCCAGCGGCGGGTCCTCGGTGCGGCAGATCTCCTGCGCCTTCCAGCAGCGGGTGTGGAAGCGGCACGCCTTCGGCGGGTTCGTCGGCGACGGCACGTCGCCGGCGAGCACCTGGCGCTTCTTCTCCGCCGCAAGCCTAGGGTCGGCCACCGGCACCGCGGACATCAGCGCGCCCGTGTAGGGCATGCGCGGATGCGCGTAGAGCTCCTCGGAGGACGCCATCTCGACGATCCGGCCGAGGTACATCACCGCGACGCGGTCGCACATGTGGCGCACGACGGACAGATCGTGGGCGATGAACACCAGCGTGATGCCGAGGTCGCGCTGGAGCTGGCGCAGCAGGTTGAGGACCTGGGCCTGGATCGACACGTCGAGGGCGGAGACCGGCTCGTCGGCGATGATCAGCTTCGGCTTGAGCGCGAGCGCGCGGGCGACGCCGATGCGCTGGCGCTGGCCGCCGGAGAACTCGTGCGGGTAGCGGTTGTAGTGCTCCGGGTTGAGCCCGACGGTGTCCATCAGCTCCTGGACCGTCTTCTTGCGCTCGCCCTCGCCCGTGTGCATCCCCTGGATCGCGAACGGCTCGCCGATGATCGTGCCGACCGTCTTGCGCGGGTTCAGCGACGAGTACGGGTCCTGGAAGATCATCTGCATGTCCTGGCGCAGGGTCTTCAGGCGCTCGCCCGACAGATCGCTGATCTCCTGGCCCTCGAAGCGGATCGAGCCCGAGGTCGCGTCCATGAGGCGCAGCAGCAGGCGCGCCGTCGTCGACTTGCCGCAGCCCGACTCGCCCACGAGGCCGAGCGTCTCGCCGCGCATCACGTCGAAGGAGACGCCGTCGACGGCCTGGACGGCGCCCACCTTGCGCTGGAAGATGATGCCGCTCGTGAGCGGGAAGTGCTTGACGAGGTCGCGCACCTCCATCAGCGGCTCGCCGCGGCCCGGCTGCCGGGCGCCGGTCTCCGGCGTGGTGGCCGTGTCGCTCATGAGGGCTGCTCCTCCACGGTCGTCGGGGCCGGGCGGCCCTCGGTCTCCTCGAGCGCCTCGATCGCCTCCGGCGGGGGCGCGTCCTGCATCACGTCGGCGCGCGCCTCGACCGGTGCCGTGCCCTCGCGCAGCTCGCGCCACAGCTTCTGGCGCGTCTCGTGGGCGAGCAGGCAGGCGACCTTGTGGCCGTCGCTGCCGGCCACCGGCTCGAGCGTCGGGTCGGTCTTCATGTGCGCCGGCTTGACGTACGGGCAGCGCGGGTGGAACGAGCAGCCGCCGGGCAGGTTGATCAGCGACGGCGGGCGGCCCGCGATCGGCACCAGCTCCTCGTCGCGCGGCGAGTCGAGCTTCGGGATCGAGGACAGCAGGCCCCAGGTGTAGGGGTGCTCGGGGCCCGCGAAGATCGTGTCGGTCTTCGCATGCTCGACGATCCGGCCGGCGTACATGACCGCGATCTCGTCGGCCATCTCGGCCACGACGCCGAGGTCGTGCGTGATGACGACGACGGCGGTGTCGAACTCGCTCTGCAGGCGCTCGATCAGCTCGAGGATCTGCGCCTGGACCGTCACGTCGAGCGCGGTCGTCGGCTCGTCGGCGATCAGCAGCTTCGGGTCGTTGGCGAGCGCCATGGCGATCATCGCGCGCTGGCGCATGCCACCGGAGAACTCGTGCGGGTAGGACTCGGCGCGCTTGCGCGGCTCCGGGATCCCGACCAGGCCGAGCATCTCGATGGCGCGGTCGTAGGCCTGCTGCTTGGACACGTTCCGGTGCGTGCGGACCGCCTCGACGATCTGCGCGCCCACCTTGTAGAACGGGTGCAGCGAGGACAGCGGGTCCTGGAAGATCATCGCGATGTCGTTCCCGCGGATCTTGCGCAGCTCGTCGTCGGACGACGTCAGCAGCTCCTTGCCGTCGAACTTGATCGAGCCGGAGATGCGCGCGTTGCGCGAGCGCGAGAGGCCCATCACGGTCAGCGACGACACGGACTTGCCCGAGCCGGACTCGCCGACGATGCCGAGCGTCTGCCCGCGGTCCACCGTGTAGGAGATGCCGTCGACGGCCTTGACGATGCCGTCGTCGGTCTCGAAGTGCACGCTGAGGTTGTCGATCTCGAGGAGCGCCATGTCAGTCCACTAGTAGCGCACGCGCGGGTCGAGGAACGCGTACAGGATGTCCACGATCAGGTTCGCCATGATGACGGCGAACGCCGCGATCAGCACGGTGCCCTGCACGATCGGCAGGTCGCTCTTCTGGATCGCGTCGAAGGCGAGGCGCCCGATCCCCGGGATGTTGAAGACGGTCTCCGTGAGGATGGCGCCGCCTATCAGGATGCCGAGGTCGAGGCCGAAGATGGTCACGATCGGGGTGATCGCGGAGCGCAGCCCGTGCTTGAAGACCACGCGCCGCTCGCCGAGGCCCTTCGCGCGGGCCGTGCGGATGTAGTCCTCGCCCATGACGTCGAGCAGGTTCGCGCGCAGGAAGCGCGCGTAGATCGCCGCGAACGCGGTCGCGAGGACGAGCCAGGGCAGGATCAGCGCCGAGGCCCAGGCGATCGGGTCCTCGGTGAAGGGCGTGTACTGGCCCGAGCCCTGGAAGATCGGCGCGAGCTTGCCGAGGTCCTTGGAGAAGAGGTAGATCGAGACCAGGCCGACCCAGTAGACGGGCGCGGAGATCGCCAGCAGGGCGAAGCCCATCGCGGCGCGGTCGAGGATCGTGCCGCGCTTGATGGCGGAGATGATCCCGATCGGGATGCCGATCAGCAGCCACACGACGGCGCCGCCAACGGCCAGCGACACTGTGGCCGGGAGCCGGTCGAAGATCGTCTCCTTGACGGCGACGTTGTTCTGGTAGCTGTAGCCGAAGTCGAAGTGCAGGACCAGGTCCCGCATGTAGATCAGGTACTGCACGTACCAGGGCTTGTCGAGGCCGAGGTTCTCCCGGATCGCCGCGATCAGCTCCGGCGTCGGCTGGCGGCCGGCGCGCAGCACGGCGGGGTCCGCCGACGGCAACAGGATGAACATCACGAACGTGATGAAGCTGACGACGAACAGCAGCAGGATCGCCCAGAGCAGTCGTCGGATGATGTAGGTGACCATGGCGCTCGCTTGGTGATCGGGCCCCCGGCGACGCGTCGCCGGGGGCCGTCTCAGGTGTCTCTCTTAGTCCTGCGTTCCTACTTGAGGGTCGTGAACGAGAAGTCCGGGCCCGAGAAGTAGGCGTTCATCGCGCCGTCGACGTCCTTCGACCACAGCGTGATGTTGTCGTCCCACACGTACGGGATGGCGACGGCCTGCTCGACGATCATCTTGTTGATGTCGGCCCAGGCCTGGCTGCGCTCGTCGCCGGCGGGCGCGAGCGACGCCTTCGTCATCGCGTCGTCGATCTCCTTGTTGTCCAGCAGGCTCCAGTTCACGTTGCCCTGGGGCTTGATGGCGGCGCCCTTGAACGTCGGCTCCAGGAGCGACTGCGGATCGATGAAGTCCTTGAACCAGCCCACGTTCGGGCAGATCACGTAGTTGGACTTCGGGACGCCGCAGAACTTCGTGTACAGCGTGTCCTGCGGGACCTTGCGGTAGTTGAGCTTGAAGCCCATCTTGTTCAGCTGGGCCTGCGCAACCTGCGCGGTCTGGTTGCCCGGATCCGCGTTCGTGGCGATCGTCAGGAGATCGCCGCCGTCGGACGGCGTGACGCCCTCCTCCTTGGCCGCGTCCAGGTACTTCTTCATCACGGCCGGGTCACCCTTCGGGTTGGCCATGTAGTCGATGTCCTTGTACGCCTCCTCGCCACCGGACTCCTCGAAGCCGGGGATGCCCGGCGGGATGAAGCCCTGCGCGATCGGACCGATGAAGTCGCCGCCGCGGGTCTTGCGGAGCGCGTCACGGTCGAAGCCGGCGATGACGGCCTTGCGCATGTTGATGTTGTCGAACGGCTTCTTGGTCGTGTTCAGCGCGATCCAGCGCGTGCCACCGCCGGAGACCCGGCCGATCTGCTCCTTGTTCTGGGAGATCGCGCGGCTCAGGACCGGGATCGGCGGCTGGCCGGAGTCGCAGCACATCGTCGGCGAGGTCGCCGACAGCGTGCGGCGCGAGGCCACGGTCAGGTCGTCGTTGCCCTCCTCGATCGTGATCGAGTCGAGGTAGGCGGGACGGAAGTCCGTCTCCTTGTCCCAGTTCGGGTTGCGGACCATCTCGATGCGCTTGCCCGGGTCACGGCCCGTGACCTTGCCGGTCTTCGGGTCGTTCTTGACCATGTACGGGCCGGTGAAGGTGACGTACTGGTCGTACTCGGACGGCGCCTTGGCGTCGTACTTCTCCGCGTACTCCTTCGGGACGGGCACGGTGATCGGCATCACGAGCGCCTGGGCGACGGACTCCGCGACCGGACGCTTGAGCTTGAGGACGATCGTCTGGGGATCCGGCGTCTCGACGCCCGAGATCTCCTTCACGCCCTTGCTCGGCTCCGCCGGCGCGCCGACGATGTCGCCGAAGTACGACGTCGCGTAGCCGGACGGCACGTTCGCGGAGAACGCGCGCTCGATCGCGTACTTGACGTCCTCGGACTTGACCTCGCGGTCGACCGGGGGCGCGTACTTGATGCCCGTCTTGATCTTGACGGTGATCTCCTTCTTGTCGTCGGAGATCTGCGGGTCGCCGTCGGCGAGGTCCGGCTGCGGCGCGTCGTCGCCGGGAGCGAACGAGTAGAGCGGGCGGTTGGTCGCGTACAGCACCTGGTAGCCGAACGTGTAGTAGCTCTGGCCCGTATCGAGGTAGTCGACGTCGGCCGCCGCGAGGAACGTGAGGTCGCCGCCCTGCTTGCCCTCGGCGGGGGCGGAGCCGCCCGTGTCGCCGCCGGAGCCGGAGCCGCCCTCGTCGTCGGAGCCGCCGCAACCGGCGGCCACGAGCGCGAGGATGGCGATCAGGCCGATGAGCAGCGCGCTCAAGCGCACTCTGCGCATGTGCATGGTCCTTTCTGTGTTTTGAGACATATGAGGAGGAGGGGCCGTTTCCCTACCGGTCACCCTTGGGGTTGAGCGCATCCTGGAGCCCGTCGCCCACGAGGTTGAACGCCAGCACGGTGAGCACCAGCGCGATACCGGGCGCGAGCATGAACCACCAAGCGATGTCGAAGATGTTGGTGGCCTCGGCGATCATCGCCCCCCACGTGGCCGTCGGGGGCTGAACCCCGACGCCCAGGAAGGACAGCGCCGCCTCGAACAGGATGTTGGTCGGGATGATCAGCGTCGTGTAGACGATGATCGGGGCCA
>DATFQI010000089.1:0-3581 GCA_035264365.1 Solirubrobacteraceae bacterium | reverse complement strand
AGATGTAGCTAATGTCAACCTGACTTCACTTCAGGATACCGGCTGCGGAGCTCGCGCTTGAGCACCTTGCCGCTCGGCGTGCGGGGCAGCTCGGCGACGAAGTCGACCGAGCGCGGGAGCTTGTAGCCGGCGAGCCGCTCGCGCGCGAACGCCAGTAGGTCCTCGGCTGCCGGCCGCGCGCCCGGGCGCGGGACGACGAGCGCCTTGACCGCCTCGCCCCAGTGCGGATGTGGCACGCCGATGACCGCCACGTCGGCGACGCCGGCGTGCTGTGCGAGCGCCTCCTCGACCTCGACCGGATACACGTTCTCGCCGCCGCTCACGATCATGTCCTTGATCCGGTCCGTCAGGAACAGGAAGCCGTCCTCGTCGACGTAGCCGCCGTCGCCGGTGCGCAGCCAGCCGTCGGGCGTCAGCGCGGCGGCCGTCTCGGCCGGGCGGTTGAAGTAGCCCGGGGTGACGTTGGGCCCGCGCAGCCACACCTCGCCGACCTCACGGGGGCCGAGCGGCCGGCCGCTGACAGGATCGGCGACCCTCAGCTCGACCCACGGATAGGGCCGCCCGGCAGATCGCAGCAGATGCTCGCGCGGACCGCCCGGGTCGTGGTCCTCCGGCTCAAGCGCGACCACGCCGCCGGTGCTCTCCGTCAGTCCGTAGAGGCCGAACAGCGCGCAGCCGAAGGTGCGCAGGGAGGCCTTGAGCACCGTCGTCGTGATCGGTGCGGCGCCGTAGGCGATCGAGCGCAGCGAGCCGTAGTCGCGCTCGCCGGCGCCGGGGACGGCGGTCAGCATCTGCAGCATCGTCGGGACCAGCACCGCGTTCGTGACGTGCAGGCGCTCGAGGGTGTCGAGGACGCCCTCGGCGTCGAACTCGCTCACCAGCACGGTGGTGGCTCCGTGCCAGAGGCCGCAGTACGCCCAGCCGATCCCCCCGATGTGGAACATGGGCAGCGGGGTGAGGCTCACGGAGCGCTCGTCGAATCCCCACCGCAGGGAGGTCTGGGCGGTCACCGCGAGGTTGGCGTGCGTGGTGAGGACGCCCTTGGGCACGCCGGTGGTGCCGGACATGTACATCTGGACGATCACGTCATCGGCATGGCCGCGGGCGCCCGGATCGCGCGGCTCGTGTGCCGCCAGCCAGCGCTCGTACCCCTCCCCCACGACGACCAGGTCCGGCGCCGGCAACAGCCGCTGCAGCATGTCCTCGGCCACCTCGCGGAACGCCGGCCCGGCGATCAGCACCGGCGCCTGCGCGTCCGCCAGCACCGCGGCGAGCTCCGGCGCCGCCAGCCGCCAGTTGAGCGGCACGAGGACGGCGCCGACCTTGCTCGCCGCGAACAGCAGCTCGACGACCTCGAGCGATGAGCGGTCCAGGTAGGCGACCCGCGTGCCGGTGCCGACGCCGCGCGCGAGCAGCGCCTGCGCGAGCCGGTTCGAGCGCTCGTCGAGCTCGCTGTAGCTCAGCTCCCGCCGGCCGTGACGGAGCGCGACCGCCTCCGGCCGCCGCGCCGCGTGGCCGCGGATGACGTCGGCGACGCGCACGTCGGGCACCGTCGAGCTCATCGCGCCTCCAGGAAGAAGCGCGCGATCTCCTCGTCGATGTCCGGCTGCTCCGTCGGGTACAGATGCCCGGCGGCCTCGAGGAGCCGCAGCCTCGCGCCCGGGATCCCCTCGGCGAGGATCTCGGCGTTGGCCACGGGGACCACGCGGTCCTCACTCCCGTGGACGACCAGCGTCGGCGCCTCGATGCGCTTCAGCCGCCGGTGGCAGTTGTGCAGCGCGGCCGCGACCATCTGCGCGCGATAGGCCTGCTCGGGGAAAGGATGCGCGAGCCGGCGCCGGATGTCCTCGGCGATGCGACCCCGGTGGTCGCGCCGGCAGCGCGGCCCGTAGTTGAACGGCACCGACGCCTGCGCGGCCTCCTTGGCCGTCATGCCCGCCCGCCGGCGGAAGAACGCGATCACCTCGGGCCTCGGCCGCACCGCGCGCGGCCCGCCCGCGTGCGTGGCCCCGAGCACGACCGAGCGCACGCGCTCGCCGTGCCGCAGCGCCAGCTGCTGCGCGACCATGCCGCCGAGCGAGAAGCCGTACACGTGCGCGCGCTCGATGCCGGCCGCATCGAGCACCGTGGCGGCGTCGTCGGCCATCGCCTCTGTGGTGTAGCTGTGCAGGCGCGCGCGCGATCGCCCGACGCCGCGGTTGTCGAAGGTGATGACGCGCAGCGACCGCGACAGGACGGGGACGGTGCGCCACCAGGCGCCACCGCTGAGGCCGAGGCCCGTGATCATCAGCACGGGCTCGCCGGTGCCGGTGCTCTCCCAGTGCAGCGACGTCATGAGTCGAGCAGCCAGCGGGCACCGGACAGCTGCACCGCGGCGATGTCCCTCGTGAAGTCCGCCGTCGTGTCGAGGATCGACCGCACCGGCTCGAACGGCACGCCCCGCGCGAGCGTTCGCTGCAGGTCGCACGAGCGCCGGACCACGTCCTCGTAGCCGTTGATGACCGCCTCCAGCAGCTCGTCGATGCGAGGGAGCACGGGCATCGCCTACAGCTCGTCGGCGATGCCGGCAGCGACCATCGACGACCACTGCTCCTCGACCGAATGGGCCAGGATCATCAGGTCGCGCAGCGCGCCCGACCGGTCGCGGACGTGATCGGTGAGCAGTGCCTCCGGGTCGAAGCCGAGGGACCGGAACATCGCGATCGTCGCCTCCTGATCCGCGACGACCTCGACGACCATCCTGCGGAGGTCGAGCTCGATCGCCTCGGTCACGGCGCGCCGTGCGAGCGCGTGCCCGATTCCGCGGCCCCGGCGGTCCGGATCGACGATCACCCGGACCTCGCCGACATGGCTCGACCAGCCGTGCAGCGGTACGACGGCCACGTACCCCACGACCTCGCCGTCCTCCACCGCGATGGCACGGGCCGTGCCCGGGCGCGTCCACGCCTCGATCACGCCGGGGGCCGCGACGTCCTCCTTGAAGAACGTCCGATCGCCCTCCGGGACGCGCTCGACGAATCGCTCGACCGCCCGGCGGTCCGTCGCCTCCAGCTCCCTGATCTCCATCACGATCTCCTTTTCCGGCTGCGCTCGTCGCTGTGGGCGGCGATCCAGTTGGCGAGACTGGGCAGGCTGTGACGGAACGCCGAGCGGCCGGTCCCGAACGTCACGTGGCCGCCCGGCAGCAGCAGCTCGTGCCGGCGGTCCGGCCGGCCGACCAGCGCCGCGATCGGCTCGGCCGCCGCCCGGGGCACGACGGTGTCGTTGTCGGCCATCGCATTGAGCACCGTCGCCTCGGTCGTCGTGAAGTCGATCTCGCGCTTGCCGACGCGAAGCGCCCCGTCCATCAACGCGTTGCGGCGGACGAAGAGCTCGACGACCTCGCGGAACGCCGCACCCGGGAAGGGCACCTGGTCGCGGGCCCACTGCGCCATCGCCTCGAAGCCGCGCACGAACTCGTCGTTCCAGAGGTTCTCGAGCAGCGTCGCGCGCTGGGCCACGATCGTCGTCGGGGCCAGCATGAAGAAGCCCCTGTAGAGGACCTCGGCCGGGACGTTGCCGGTCTCGTCGATGAGGTGCTC
>DATFQI010000088.1:0-10487 GCA_035264365.1 Solirubrobacteraceae bacterium | reverse complement strand
CAGCTCGCCCACGCGGTCGCGGTACTCCTCGAACATCATGTCGCGCTCGGCCTCGCGGATGCGCTGCAGGATCACCTGCTTGGCGGTCTGCGCGGCGATCCGGCCGAAGTCGTGCGGCGTGACGTCGCGGGTCTCGATCTGATCGGCGAACTCGGCCAGGCGCTCGGGGGCGATCTCCGGGGCCTCCGGGATGATCACCTCGCCCGTCTCCGGGTCCACGCGGCGCTCGAGCTCGCCGGACGCGAGCTCCTCGGCCTCGTCGAGCAGCTGGTCCTCGAGATCCTCGGGCAGCAGCAGCTCCTCGACGCGGTACTCGCCGAGCTCGGGGTCCATCGTGACCCGCGCGTAGCGCGCGGCACCCGGCTGCTTCTTGTAGGCCGACAGCAAGGCGTCCTCGAGAGCATGAAGGAGCTTGTCCTCGGCGATGCCCTTCTCCCGCGCAAGCATGCGCACGGCGTCGACGATCTCTTGCGACATGCGTCAGTCCCCCAGGAGGTTCGATCGGTGGATGTCGGCGTAAGCGATGGACACCACGCCGGTATCGGCGGCGACGGTCACCTCGTCGTCGGTGGCGCCCAGCAGCTCGCCGGTGAAGGAACGGCGGCCGTCGTGCTCGCCGCGGGTGCGCACGCGCGCGCGGCGGCCGACGAAGCGCCGGAAGTGCTCAGGCTTCGAGAGCGGGCGCTCGGTGCCGGGAGATGAGACCTCGAGCGCGTACTTCTCGCGCACGCTCGTCAGGTGGCCCGTAACCCTCTCGCAGAGGTCGAGCGAGACGCCGCCGGGATGGTCGATGAACAGGCGGACGAGCTTTCCCCCGACCACCTCCGCGAGCAGCACCTCGACCTCGGGCTCCTCCGCCGCGAGACGGGCCTCGATGTCGGCCTGGATCCTGCTCATGTTCACCTCCACTCCTTCATGAAAAAAGCGGGCGAGCGCCCGCTTTCCGAAACCAACGGCCTTGCGGCCGCAACGAAAGCTGTGGCGTTCAGATTAGCACCGTAAGGGACCTACGCGGCCTTTGCAGCGCGCTCGCGATAGAGCCGGTAATCGCGCCGTTCCGGGCGCAGTTGGGAGGCCAGCGTGAGCGGCTTGCGGGCCTCCTTGTGACGGCCGAGCTGCATCAGCGAGCGGCCCAGGCAGAACAGCGCGAAGTCGTTCGTCGGGGCCAGCTCGACGACCGCCTCGAACTCCTCGCGGGCACGCTCGTACTGCGCGGAGCGGAAGTACGCGCGGCCGAGCGCCTCGCGGATCGAGGTCTTGTCGGGCGCGAGGTCGCGGGCGCGGCTCAGAGGGACCGTGGCGGAGTTGAAGTCACCCGCCTCAAGAAGCGCCGTCCCGCGCTGGAAGAGGTCGTAGACGTCGTCCATCTCCCGCACCAGTGTAGGAGCGGGCGGGCGGGCATCCAGTGCTCAGCGGGGCTTCGGCGGCAGCGCCCACCACGCCCGCACACGGCCCGGCAGACCGCTCCCGCGGGCCAGCTCCGCGCGCACCGCTCGCCGCCCGGACGGCGTCGGCGCGCCACCGTGGCCGGCGTAGCGCTGCTCGCGCAGCGCGCGCACGTAGCCCGCGGCCGCGGGCGTGCGCGAGAACAGCGCCTCGACCGTGCTCAGCGTGGCGGACGGGCCGGGCGCGCGGCGCGTGCGTTCGAGCGCGCGCTCGAGCTCGGCGACCGGCCCCCAGCCGGCGGCGATGAACCGGCGGTGGCGGCGCAGCAGCCACCGCCCGAGCCCGGCCACCAGCAGCAGCACGCCGGCGCCGATCCCGATCGCGGTCCACGGCGTCCCCTCCTCGACCGCGGCCAGGCCGCGGCCCCGGTCCGAGCGGACGTCGCCGCCGAGGTCGGGAGCGCCGCGCGAGGCGAGCGAGCCGGCGGCGGCCTCGTCGTCGGACTGCGAGCGCGCCGGCGCGGCCGACGGCGTCGGGTCCATCGTCACCCAGCCGTAGCCGGCGTACCAGACCTCGACCCACGAGTGGGCGTCGAAGTCGCGCACGACGTACTCGCCCGACTTGCGGTCGAGCACGCCGGTCGTGAAGCCGGTCGACACGCGCGCGGGCACGCCGGCCATGCGCAGCAGCAGCGCCATCGCGCCCGAGTACTGCTGGCAGTAGCCGGACTTGGCGTCGAACAGGAAGCCGTCGAGGTTCTCGGCCGCGCGCGAGGGCGACTCGGTGTAGGAGAACTCGTCGCCGTTGAGGTAGCGCATCACCGCCTGCACGTAGTCCTCCTGCGTGGCGGCGCCGCGGCTGAGCCGGCGGGCAAGCGCGTAGGTGCGCGCGTAGCGGCTCTCGCGCAGCATCCGGCCGGCCGGTACGAGCTCCGAGCCGCGGTCGGCGGTGTCCTGCATCATCGGCCGGCCCAGGTCGCCGTACATCGGGAACTGCACGCGGTAGCCGAGCGAGCGCGCGGCGGCTGCCGGGTCGGGATCGGGCGGCAGCAACGGCGGCAGCTCGATGCTGGCGTAGCGCATCAGCGTGGCGGGGTACTCGCGCGGCGCGTCGCGCCGCTCGCGCCCGTTGGGGTTCGGCGTGTAGACGGTCGCCCCGTAGGCGTCGCCGCGGCGCAGCTCGCGGCTCATGCTCGCGTAGGTGCCGTCGCCGAGCGGCAGCCACGACAGCCGCGGCGAGAGGACCGCGCACGCGACGCCCGCGGTCACGAACGTCTGCGTGCGCAGGTTGCGCACCGTGACGCGGATCTGTTGCAGGTAGCGCTCGGTGTCGTCGTTGAGGTAGGCCGAGACGTCGCAGCCGTCCTGGTTGGTGGAGCTGCGGTCGCGCACCCAGCGCGCGCCGTCGAAGTCGTCGAGGTTGGTCGCCTTCCAGTAGGCGGGAGTCTTGGCCTTCACGCGCAGCAGCTCGCGGCCGTCGCGCGGCCAGTCCAGCGGCCCGTACGAGTGGTCCCAGCTGAAGCTCGCCGACTTCGAGGAGGCGTTGGACAGCGCCCACGTCTCGTAGTCGAACCAGGGCGTGTCGGTGTCGAGCGCGGGCGCCGCGGCGAGTCCGAGGATCGTGACGGCGACCGCGAGGAAGCCGGCCATCCCGGCGTCGGTGATCTGCAGCCGCTCGAGCCGCAGGTAGGCGACGACGAGCAGCGCCAGCAGCGCGCCCGAGAGGAACTCGGACGAGAGGTCGAGCGCCACGGCCGGAACGGCGTAGAGCGTCATCAGCAGCACGAGCGCGACGTGGCGGAACCCGAGCTCGCGCCGGCGCGGCCAGAACGCCAGCAGCGCGGCGGCGACCGCCAGCACGGTGCCGCCGAGCGCGATCACCAGCCGGGTGGACTCGTCGAGGCCGCGGTACGGGACGCGCGCGCCGGGCAGCGTCGAGATCCCGCGGCCGATCTCCGCGGCGAGCTCGCCCCAGCGGCTCGGCAGCAGCTGCTCGTCGGCCGCGCCGCCGCCCAGCAGCGCCAGCGCGACGGCGGCGAAGGCGACGAGCACGGCGGCCGGAGTGCGCGCCCGGGGCGGCAGGCGGGCCGCGATCAGCAGGCCGACGATCGCGAAGCCGGCGGCGAGGACCGCGTAGCCGGCGCGCCGTGAGGCCGCCGGCTCGAGCATCTGCATCCACTGCAGCGCCGCGAAGCCGCAGAGGGCGAGGAACGCCATCGCGCGCGCGACCGGCGCCGCGAGCGTCTCGGCCGCCGCGGCCGGACCGGCGCGTGCGGCGGCCGTGCTCATGCCGCGCTGCCTCCGACGGCGGCCATCGCGGCGGCGCCGCCGCTGCGCCCGCCCACGTAGCCATGACAACCCGCGACCTCGAGCACGGCGCGTCGTCCGGGCAGCTCACCGGGTGTCACGAGCAGGCAGCCGCCCGGCGTGCGGCCGAGCCCGCGCGGCGGCCGGTCGACCGGCCGCGCGGAGACGAACACGACGAGCCCGCGGCGGTTCTGGGCGGCGGTCAGCGCCGGCCCGGTGGAGTCGTCGAGCAGCGCCAGGCGCACGTGCGCCTGCGGCCACGCCAGCAGGTCCTGCTCGACGTAGACCGCGCGGCGATCGCCGGGCAGCAGCAGCGCGCAGCCGGTGCGGCGGGCGAAGTGCAGCAGCAGCGAGCCGGTCGCGCGCACCGCGGCGTCGAGCGCGTCTCGCGAGGCGGGCGCGCGCGGGTCGAGCACCACGATCGGGCGCGAGTCGGACTCCGAGATCAGCTTGCGCTCCATCAGCCCGTGCCCGCGGGCCAGCGACGGCCAGTGGATGCGCGAGGCGGGCGTGCCCTCGCGGAACTGGCGCACGCCGTCGATCTCGGTCTCCGCCGCGGCGATCAGCGCGGCGCGCGCATGCGCGGGCTGGGCCTCTCCCCCGTTCGCGGCCACGTTGACCGGGAACGTCCGCGGCAGCACGAGGATCTCGTCCTCGTGGTCGCCGCGGACGACCTGCTGGGCGAGCCCGAACGGGTCGCGCAGCACGAGCGCCGGCGGCGCGAGCCGGCGTCGCCCGCGCCGGCCGAAGCGGATCTCCACGCGCACGCGGGTGGTGCGCCGGCCGGCCTGGAAGCGCACCGGGTCGGGCAGCAGCGGCTCGTCGATCCAGCCGGGCGGCAGCGGCAGCGAGCCCGAGCGCGCGGTGATCACGACCGCCAGCGGCTGCTCCTCGAGCACGCTGCGGGTGCCGAGCTCGCGCTCGATGTCGGCGCCCCACGCGCCGGCGCCGATCCAGCCCGCGGCGCCGAGGCCGAGCAGCGCCAGCGCGGAGCCGGTCACGTACAGCGGCTCGGCGTCGAAGGTGCCGGCGACCAGCAGCAGCAGGAGCCCGAGGGCCGCGCAGCCGTAGGCGGAGCGCATGTCCTGATTCTCCTACGCCGCGGGGCGGGAGGCCAGCATCTCGCTCACAGCGCCGGCGTCGCCGCGATCGCGTCCGCGACGATCGTCGAGCGCTCGACGCCGGCGGCCTCTGGCACGAGCATGATGCGGTGCGTGAGTACGGCGTCCGCGAGGGCCTGCACGTCGTCGGGGAGCGCGTGGTCGCGGCCCCCGATCAGCGCGCGCGCCTTGGCGGCGCGCAGCAGGAGCAGGCCGGCGCGCGGCGAGGCGCCCAGCTCCACGCGGCCGTCCGCCCGGGTGTGGCGCAGCAGCGCGACGATGTAGTCGCGCAGCGCGCGCGACGCGTGCACGCGGTGCGCCGCGTCGACCGCCTCGAGCACCTCGCCGCGGTCGACGACCGGGCCGAGGTCCAGCACGCTGTCGCCGGCCTCGTGCCCGGCGAGCATGCCCGCCTCGTCGGCGGCGTTCGGGTAGCCGAGCGAGAGGCGCACCATGAAGCGGTCCACCTGCGCCTCCGGCAGCGGGTAGGTGCCCTCGTACTCGACCGGGTTCTGCGTCGCGAAGACCATGAAGGGGCGCGCGAGCTCGTGCGACATCGCGTCGACGGTGACGTGGCGCTCCTGCATGCACTCGAGCAGGCCCGACTGCGTCTTCGGGCTCGCCCGGTTGATCTCGTCGACGATCACGATGTTGGCGAAGATCGGCCCGGGGCGGAACTCGAAGCGGCCCTCGCGCTGGTTGTAGACGTTGGTGCCGACGATGTCGGCGGGCAGCAGGTCGGCGGTGCACTGCACGCGCGCGAACTGGCACTCGATCGAGCGCGAGAGCGCACGCGCGAGCGCGGTCTTGCCGACGCCCGGGTAGTCCTCGACGAGCACGTGGCCCTCCGACAGCAGCGCCACGATCGTGTGGCTGAGCTGCTCGTCGCGGACCTTCACCGCGCGGCGGATGTTCTCCGAGATCCGCTGCGCCATGGAGACGGCGGCCGCCACCTGGGCGGGTGCGAGGCTCTCGTCCGCCTCGGGGGTGGGTTCGACGGGCTCCATGGTCAGCGCGGCACCTTCACGGGTTGAGATGAACGATCGCTCAAGAGCATGTCCAGGATGGCGCCCGCGACCTCGTCCTTGCTCGCGCGCGGCACGTGGCGCTCGCCGTCCGCGGTGGCGATCACGACCTCGTTCTCGGCGCTGTCGAAGCCGATCCCGGGGTCGGAGACGTCGTTGAGCACGACGGCGTCAAGGCCCTTGCGCACGAGCTTCCCGCGCGCGTACGCGAGGGCGCCGTCGCCGTGCTCGGCGGCGAAGCCGATCAGCACCTGGCCGGGGCGGCGGGCGTCGGCGAGCGCGGAGAGCACGTCCGTGGTACGCACGAGCTGGAGGTTGAGTTCCCCGGCGGCGTCCTTCTTGAGCTTGCCGCCGTGCGGGTCGGCGGGGCGGTAGTCGGCGACGGCCGCGGCCATCAGCAGCACGTCGGCGCGCGCGAAGTGCTCGCGCGCGGCGTCCGCGAGCTCGGCTGCCGTCGTGACGTCGACGTAGGCGATCCCGGCGCGGCGCGGCAGCCCGACGTTGGCGGCGATCACCGTGACCGTCGCGCCGCGGGCGGCGGCGGCCTCGGCGAGCGCGAACCCCATGCGGCCGCTGGAGCGGTTGCCGACGTAGCGCACGGCGTCGATCGGCTCGCGCGTGCCGCCGGCGGTCACGAGCACGTTGAGGCCGTCGAGCGCGCGGCTGTGCTGCAGGGCGCGCTCGATCGCGGCCAGCAGCTCCGGCGGCTCGGGCAGGCGGCCGATGCCCTCCTCGCCGAGCGAGGCGAGCGAGCCGCTGCCGGGCTCGAGCACGGTCACGCCGCGCTCACGCAGGCGCGCGAGGTTGGCCTGCGTGGCCGGGTGCTCGTACATCGCCGCGTTCATGGCGGGCGCGACGATCAGTGGGCGTGCCGTCGAGCGGGCGAGCGCAGCCGCGGTCAGCAGGTTGTCGGCGTGGCCGTTCGCGAGCTTGGCGATCGTGTTCGCGCTCGCCGGCGCGATCGCGAAGACGTCGGCGCGCCCGACGAGCTCGAGGTGGCCGATCGGCGCATGCGCAGGGACCGGGTCGCCGGGGAAGGCGCCGCGCAGCGGGTCGTCCTCCCACTCAGTCGTGAGCACGGGCGCGCCCGTGATGCCGGCGAACGACGCGGCGCCGACGAAGCGCGCGGCGTTCGGGGTCTGGACGACGCGCACCGCGTGGCCGGCCTTGATCGCCAGCCGCGTCAGCTCCAGCGCCTTGTACGCGGCGATCCCTCCGGTGACGCCGATCAGGATGCGCGCCATGGCGCGGTGCGGGTCAGTTGCCGCGGTAGCGGTACTTGACCTTGCCGCTCGCGACCTCTTCGAGGGCGATGGTCAGGTAGTTCTTCGAGCCGGTGTCCACCATCGGCGGCGGGAACTCCTCGAAGGTCCCCTCGCCGAGGTTGTGGTAGTAGGAGTTGATCTGCCGCGCCCGCTTGGCGGCGACGATCACGCTTGCGTATGGGGAGTCGACGTTCTCCAGCAGGCGGTCGACGCGGGGTGAGATCAAGGGACGTCCTTCCTCGGGATTCGGCCCTCAGATCCTAGCGACGTGCGGACGACCTCCTCCAGGGCCTCGACCGCGTCGTCGAGCCGGTCGTTGATGACCACGTGCGGGAACTCGCCCTGCGCGGCGAGCTCCTCGTGGGCGGTCGCGAGGCGCGCCTCGACCTGCTCGGGGTCGTCGGTGCCGCGGCCGACGAGCCGGTTGCGCAGCGCCTCCTCCGACGGCGGCGCGATGAAGATCCGGACGGCCTCGGGCATCGTCTCGCGGACCTGGCGCGCGCCCTGCACCTCGATCTCGAGCACGACGGGCGCGCCGGCGCTCGTGCGCCGTTCCAGCTCGGACCGCAGCGTGCCGTAGCGACGGCCGGAGTAGGCGGCGTGCTCGACGAAGTCGCCGCGCTGCACGCGACGCTCGAACTCGGCGTCGTCGAGGAAGTGGTAGTCCACGGCGTCCTCCTCCCCCGGACGCGGCGAGCGCGTGGTCGCCGAGACGGAGAGCTCGAGCTCGGGGATGCGCTCGAGCAGCGTCCGGATGAGCGTGCCCTTGCCGACCCCTGAGGGGCCGGTGATCACGAAGACCCGGGGCACGTACGAAAGGGACGCGGGCGCGGACTTAGCGGCGCAGCATCGAGACGAGCTCGGTGCGCTGGCGCTGCGAGAGGCCGCCGATCGTCTTGCTCGGCGAGATGCGGCACTGCACGAGCACCTTGTTGACCTTCACGCGCCCGTACTTCGGGACCGCGAGGAGCATGTCGAAGACCTTCGCGGTCTCGACGTAGGTCGGCGGCTCGAGCAGCAGATCGTGGATCTTGGCCCGGCCCCCCTTGAGGTCGCGCTTGAGCTGGGCGCGGCGCGTGCGGATCTCGTTCGCGCGCTCGAGGGCTTCCATCCGCTGGACGAGGCTGCGCTCGGGCGCGGCCACGCCCGGCTTGGTCGGGGTCTTCGTCGCTGGCGGCATGGGCGGCGAGTCTACATCTCAAAACCGTGCGGACAAGGCTCCCCGCGTGAATTCGTGTGCACCTCAACTAGAGGTTCAGGACTGTTCAGGCGACTTGACGGTAAAGACCCGCTTTGCAGGACTTTTGAACGGCAAGTGTGGTACGGACTTCACCATCGTCCGGAATACGGCCGGTGTTTGCGGGATGACTCCGCGGCCATCGCGCATGCTCGCGTCAAGCCGGCGTCGCGCTGCCGTTCCGGTGCAGCTCCTGGAGCGACACGACGGGCGGCCCGCTCACCCGGTTGGCTGCGATCGCGCGCGTCGCCGCCATCCCTCCCGAGACGGTCGTGATGCAGGGTACTCCGCGGGCGACCGCGGCGCGGCGGATCTCGTAACCGTCCGAACGCGCCTCGGTCCCGGTCGGGGTGTTGATGACGAGGCTGACGTCGCCGCGCTCGATCAGCTCGACGACGTTCGGCGACCCCTCCCCCAGCTTGTGTATCCGCTCGACCGGGATCCCCATCCGCGAGATCGCGGCGGCGGTGCCGCGCGTGGCGACGATCTGGAAGCCGAGGTCGTGCAGCTGCGCCGCGATCCCGACGACCGCCGCCTTGTCGGAGTCGGTGACGGTCAGGAACACGGTGCCCTCCGAGGGCAGCCGCGCGCCGGCCGCGGCCTGAGCCTTCGCGAATGCCGCAGGGAAGTCGGCCGCGACGCCCATCACCTCGCCGGTGGAGCGCATCTCCGGGCCGAGCAGCGCGTCGGCGCCGGCGAAGCGGTCGAACGGCATCACGGCCTCCTTGACCGAGACGTGGTTGACGTGGCTCCACCCGCCGTCCTCGGGCAACCCCAGGTCGGCGAGCTTCTCGCCGAGCATCACGCGGCACGCGAGCTTGGCCAGCGGCAGGCCGGTCGCCTTGGACACGAACGGGACCGTGCGCGAGGCGCGCGGGTTGGCCTCGATCACGTAGAGGTCCTCGCCGAGCACGCCGTACTGGACGTTGATCAGCCCGACGGTGCCCAATGCGAGCGCGATGTCGCGCGTCGCGCGCCGGATCTCGTCGAGCATCTCGCCGCCGAGCGAGTGCGGCGGCAGCACGCACGCCGAGTCGCCGGAGTGGATGCCGGCCTCCTCGACGTGCTGCATGATCCCGCCGATCCAGACGTCCTCGCCGTCGCAGATCGCGTCGACGTCGACCTCGATCGCGTTCTCGAGGAAGCGGTCGAGGAAGATCTCGCGCGCGGCGGGCTTGCCGTCCTCCGCGTCCTCGAAGTTGAGCTGGCCGCCGACCCGCGTGCGGCGCAGGTAGTCCTCGAGGCCCGCGGTCGAGTACACGATCTCCATCGCCCGCCCGCCGAGCACGTAGCTCGGGCGCACCAGCAGCGGGAAGCCCACCCGCTCGGCGCTCGCCAGCGCCTCGGCGCGCGAGTACGCGGTGGCGTAGGGCGGCGCGTGGTGGCCGAGCTCCTCCAGCAGCGCGCCGAAGCGTCCGCGGTCCTCGGCCAGGTCGATCGCCTCGGGCTGGGTGCCGAGCAGCGGCACGCCCGCGCGCTCGAGCCCGGCGGCGAGCTTGAGCGGCGTCTGGCCGCCGAACTGGACGATCACGCCCTCGGGCCGCTCGACCTCGACGATGCCGAGCACGTCCTCGAGCGTCAGCGGCTCGAAGTACAGGCGGTCGGAGGTGTCGTAGTCCGTCGAGACCGTCTCCGGGTTGCAGTTGACCATCACGGCGTCGCGGCCGGACTCGCGCACGGTCATCGCGGCGTGCACGCAGCAGTAGTCGAACTCGATCCCCTGGCCGATGCGGTTCGGGCCGGAGCCGAGGATCATCACGCTCGGCTTGTCGCCGCGGACGACCTCGCTGACGGGCTCGCCGTGCTCCCAGGCCGAGTAGTAGTACGGCGTCTCGGCCTCGAACTCGGCCGCGCAGGTGTCGACGGCGCGGAAGGTGCGGCGGGTCGGCCGCCCGGAGTCCTGGCCTTCCGTGGCGAGCAGTTGGAGCTCGCGCAGGTACCAGGGGTCGATGCCGGTGCGGGCCCGGACCTCGTCGGCGGACACGCCGCGGCCGAGCAGCTCGAGGATCGCGTCGTAGCGGTCGGCACCGGGCGTCTCGATCGCGTCCAGCAGCGCCTCGGTCGGCGTGCCGGCCTGGGCGGGCGCGTCGAGCTCGCGCGAGCGCATCGCCTTCGCGAACGCCTGCCGGAAGGTGCGGCCGATCGCCATCGCCTCGCCGACCGACTTC
>DATFQI010000087.1:0-32591 GCA_035264365.1 Solirubrobacteraceae bacterium | reverse complement strand
CCACGTTCGACCTGAGCGGCTGATGCGCCCGTCCGCGGGCCACGCGACGGGCATGCGCCCGGACCCCGGCGCGGCCCGCTGGCCGCGCCTGCCGCGTGCGTTCGTCGTCTCCGCCCTGCTGCTGATCGCGATCGCGGGGCCGGCGGGCTGGGCCACGCACCGCCTGCGCGCGCCGAGCGCGCCGCCGGCCGCCCCGGCGGTCCGCGCGGTCGACCTCGGCGCGGTCGCCGTGTCCGTGCCCGCCTCGTGGGCGTCCGTGCCCGCGCGCGACCTCGAGCTGCCCGGTCTGGGCGCACATGCCGCGGCCTACGCCCCGATCCCGGGCCTGTCGGGGCACGCCCTCGTGTCGCTCGCGCCGTTCGACGACGCGACGCTGCTGCCGGCCGCGGCCCGCGGGCTCGCCGGTCCGGGCCCGCCGCGGCGGACCAAGCTCGCGGGTCTCCCGGCGTGGCGCTACCGCGAGCACGGGCTGGCTGACGGGCGCGCCGCCCAGGTCACCGTCGCCCCGACGACCGCGGGCAGCCTCACGGTCGTCTGCGTCGCGAAGGACGCGGCGTGGGCGGGGGTCCAGGGCTGCGCGGTCGACGTGGTCGACGCCGTCCTGAACGACGCAACCCCGCTCGTCCCGAGCCCGACGCTCGTCTTCCGCCGCGAGCTCGCGCCCGTCCTCTCCCAGCTCAACCAGCGGCGCAGGGCGCTGCGGGCCAAGCTGCGCGCCGCCACGATGCGACGCGGACAGGCTCGCTTCGCCGGCCGGCTCGGGGCCGCGAACGAGCGCGCGCTCGCCGCGCTGACCCCGCACGCGCTCGCGGGCGGCGCCTCGCGCCGGGTGGTCAGGGAGCTGCGCCGGACCGCGCGCTCCTACGGGCGGCTCGCGGTCGCCGCGCGCAACGGCTGGCCCGGCCGCTACCGGCAAGCCCGGAAGGCGATCCGCCGCTCCGACCGTGCGCTGGCCGCCGCCGTCGCCGCGGTCCGTTAACCGACGCTCTGACGCGCGGCCGATCCGCGCGGTGGGTATCTCCGCGGCATGGGTCCAGAGGGGAGGGCACCGTGGCCGTAGCCTGTCCGCGCGGCGCGCATGCGGCTTCGCTGAAGCCGCGCGCGGCGGCGCTCCCTGACGCGCTGCCCGCGCCGCCCCGCGCTCCCGGGCCGTCCCGCGCCCCCACGCCGCCGCTCGCCCCCGCGCCGCCGATCGGGAGCCGCCGCCGCAGCCGGCGGGCGGGTTTTCGTGCCCAAGCCGGCGCCGTGCTGCTCGTCGCGCTCGTCGCCGGGTTCGCCGCATGGGCGGCCGTCCGGGCGCGTGACGAGCGCCTCCGGCCGCCAGCCGGCGACCGCGTCGTCACGGTCGGCGGCGTCTCCCTGGCCGTGCCGCCGGACTGGCGCCCGGCAACCCGTCCGGCCGGCGTCGTGCCGGGCCTCGGCGGTCCCACCGCGATCCTCGATCCGTTCCCGGGCATGAGCGTCCATGCCGTGGTGGCGCTCGCGCCGCACGACGTCCCCGCTGCGCTGACAGACCTGATGGGGCCGCTGGGCGCGGGCCGCCCGGCGCAGCTCGCCGGGCTGCCGGCCATGGCCTACGCCGAGCGCCCCGTGCCGGGAGACCGCATCGCGGAGCTGACCGTCGCGCGGACGCCGCCCGGCGTGCTGGTCGTCGCCTGCATCGGACGCACCGGCTCGTGGCCCGGCGCGGTCGACTGTGCCGATCAGATCGAGGCCGTGCGTTAGAGGGCTCGCCGGCCCGCGAAGGCGCGGCCGAGCGTGACCTCGTCCGCGTACTCGAGGTCGCCGCCCACCGGCAGGCCGGAGGCCAGCCGCGTGACCACGACATCGGGGGCGCGCTCGTGCAGCCCGCCCGCGACGTGCAGCGCCGTCGCCTCGCCGGTGGTCGTCGGGTTCGTGGCCAGCACGACCTCGCGCACCGGGGTCTCCGCGCCGGCGATGCGGGCGTAGAGCTGCGGGATCTTGAGGTCCTCGGGCTCGACGCCGTCGATCGGCGACAGCGCGCCGCCGAGCACGTGGTAACGGCCGCGGTACTCGTGCGTGCGCTCGATCGGGATCACGTCGCCGGGCTCCTCGACGACGCAGATCAGCCCGCCGTCACGGCGCTCGTCGAGGCAGATCGTGCAGCGCGGGCCCTCCGCGAGGTTGAAGCAGACCTCGCACAGCGTGATCTTCTCCTTGACGTCGCGGATCGCGTCCGCGAGCGCGTTCGCGTCCTCCGAGGAGGCGCGCAGGACGTGGAACGCCAGCCGCTGCGCCGTGCGGTTGCCGATGCCGGGGAGCTTGCCCAGCTCGGTGACCAGGCGCTGGAGCGGCGGCGCGAGCAAGGGCTAGCGCTTGCGGCGCCGTGCCGCGCGGTTCGGAGCGCCGCCGGGTGTGCCCCCGGGGAGCCCGCCCATCCCGCCGCCGCCGCCGAGGCCGCCGAGCATGTCGAGCGCGCTCATGGGGTCGAAGCCGCCGGCGGCCTCCGCGCCGCCCATCGCCTTCTGCTGGAGCTCCTCGGCCGAGCGCAGCGCCTCGTTGAGCGCGGCGGTGACCATGTCCTGGAGCATCTCGACGTCCTCGGGGTCGACCGCGTCCGGGTCGATCGCCAGCGACTGCACGCGCATGTCGCCGGTCAGCACGACCTTGACCATGCCGCCGCCGGCGGTCGCCTCGACGGTCTGGCTCTTGAGCTTCTCCTGCGCCTCCTGCTGCTGGGCGAGCATCGCCTGCGCCTGCTCGAGCATCTTGTTGAGGTTGGGCGGCTGGGGCATCAGGTGGACTCCTCCTCGGGCAGGACCTCGGCGTCGAACTCCTCGACGAAGCGGTTGACCAGCTCCTCCTCGGTGAGCTGGGGCGCGGCGGGGCCGGCGGCGAGCGCAGCCTCGTCGCGCAGCTCGAAGGCGAGCCGCAGCGAGCTGCCCGTCACGGCCCGGATGACGCGCGCGATCGTCTCCTTGCTCGCGGGGTCCTCGGCCTTGCGCTTGAAGAACCCGGACGACTCGGGCCAGGCGAGCGTCAGCTCGCCCTCGGCGACGCCCGCCGGGCGTGCGCCCTGCAGCACGGCGGCGAGCAGCGGCGCCTCGTCCTGCAGGCTCTCGAGCACGGCGGGCCAGAGCTCCGACAGCGCGTCGTGGGTGAGCTCGACGCCGGCTGCGAAGCTCGGCTCGGGCGCCGGCGCGTCGGGCTCGACGACCGCCACCGCGGCGACCGCGGGAGCCGGATCGGTCTCCGTGGCCAGCTCGGCGGAGACGGCCGCGGCGGCCTGCTCTGCGCGCGCCGTCGCCTCCTCCTGGCCGGCGGACGCGCCCGGCAGCGTGGTGGCGGCGGCGACCGGCGGCTGGCCCTCGACCTGCGCGGTGACGGCGACCGCGGTCCGGCCGGCCTCAGGTGCTGCCTCGCCGCCGTCGCGCTGCGGCGCCGCGGCGCGGGCCGCGGCGGTCGCGGGCGCCGAGGGCGCGCGCGGGCTCGCGACCGGGGATGCCGGCCCACCCGCGCCCGGCGCCGGACGCGCGCTCTCGAGGCGCTCGATCCGCGCGAGCAGCGCCTTCACGGTCGGGTCGTAGGCGGGCTGCGCGGCCTTCAGCAGCGCGAGCTCCAGCTGGGTGCGGGCGTCGGCGCCGTCCTTCATCGCGCGCAGCGCGCCCGCGATCAACTCCAGCAGCCGCACCACGGTCGCGGGCCCGACGCGGCGCGCCTGCTCGGCGAGCCGCTCGTCCTGCTCGGGCGTGATCCGCAGCTCAGCCGGGACCTCGCCGAGCGTCTGCACGACCATCAGGCCGCGCGCGTGCGCCTCGAGGTCGGAGACGAAGCGGCCCAGGTCGCGCCCGGACTCGGCCAGCCGCGCGGCGGCGAGCAGCGCGTCGCGCTGCTGCCCGGCGGCGATCGCGTCGACCGCGCCGAACACCAGGTCGGCGTCGGCTGCGCCGAGCACGGCCAGCACGTCGTCGAGCGCGATCTCCTTGCCGGAGTAGGCCAGCAGCTGCTCGAGCGTCCCGAGTGCGTCGCGGAACGAGCCCGTCGCGGAGCGCGCGATCAGCGCGGTCGCCTCGTCGGGGATCGTGATCGACTCGCGCTCGGCGACCCGCTTGAGCACGGTGGAGATCTGCGGCACGCTCGGCCGCGAGAAGTCGAAGCGGTGGCAGCGGTCCACGACCGTCGGCAGCACCTTGTTGGCCTCGGTCGTGGCGAGCACGAAGATCGTGTTCGGCGGCGGCTCCTCGAGCGTCTTGAGGAACGCGTTCCACGCCGCCGTGGTCAGCATGTGGGCCTCGTCGAGGATGTACACCTTGTGGTGGCCCGAGACGGGCGCGTAGGCGACCTTCTCGCGCAGGTCGCGGATGTCGTCGACGGAGTTGTTGGACGCCGCGTCCATCTCGATCACGTCGAGCGACGTCGCGCTCGCGATCCCCCGGCAGGCGTCGCATTCGCCGCACGGCGAGATCGTCGGGCCGTTAACGCAGTTCAGCGACGCGGCCAGGATCTTCGCCATCGACGTCTTGCCGGTCCCGCGCGAGCCGACGAACAGGTAGGCGTGATGGACCTTGTCCTGGTCGATGGCGTTGCGCAGCGTCCGCACCACGTGGTCCTGGCCGACGACGTCGGCGAAGGTGCGCGGGCGGTGGCGGCGGTACAGCGATGCGGAGGCCGTCACGGGCGATCGATTCTAGTCGCCGCCCGGACGGCGGTAAGTGGACCGTGCACCCTCCGTCGAAAGGGGTCCCCGGGCGCGTCCGCCGGCTGCAAGCTCCGGCCGGGCGACCCCGCACCGCCTACCGGTGACCGCTTAAGGCTGCTTCCTTCCGGACCTGACCTGGTTCACGGGCCGACATCGGGCGGGACCCGGCCATCGACGCCGCAACCGGCGCGCTGACCCCGGAGGCCGCCTCCCTCGAGAGGGAATTCGGCCCCGCTAGAGCGGATTGCGGGTACAGGGCTCCGCTACGTCCCCGCCTAGCACGGTCCACAGGGGATGGTACCGCCGTCCTCAGAGCCGCTCGCGGAGCTTGCGCAGCGCGCGGTAGACGCGGCCCTCGACCGTGCTCAGCGGCAGCGAGAGCACCTCCGCCATCTCCGGCACGGTCAGCTCGGCGCCGAAGCGCAGCGCGACCGCCTCGCGCTCCTCCTCGGCGAGCGTGGCCAGCGCGCGCTGCAACTCGTCGCGGCGCTCGACGTCGTCTGCGGCCGAGTCGGCCGCGAGCGGCGCACCCGAGCGCACCCGCTCGACCGCGCGGCCCTCCGTCGCCGCCCGGCGGGCGTGGTCGCGCAGCAGGTTCAGCGCGATCGCGTAGAGCCAGTTGCGCTCGGTGCCGCGCCGGCGGTCGAACCCGCGGCGCGCGCGCAGGGCGCGCTCGAACGTGTCGGCGAGCAGGTCCTCGGCCAGCGCGCGGTCGCCGGTGCGGTACGCCAGGAACCCGTAGAGCCCCTGCGCCTCGCGCCGGTACAGCCGATCGAAGTCCGCGTCGCGCATTCTTTTCAATCATCGGTCAGGAAACGGCGTCGCCGTTCGTATCGGTTGCAGGATGTCCCATAACGACCATCACCTCCACGACGCGGAGCTCGGCCCCGTGATCGCCCGCCTCGAGGCCGAGAAGCCGACGGCTTCCGAGCTCGAGCTGGGTCTGATCCGCCAGCGGGTCCGCGACCGCGTCGCGCCCAGCGCACGGAGGTCAAGGAGGACCGAGTTCATGCGTTCACGACTGGCGATCATCGCCATGCTCGTCTTCGGCGGGCTGCTGAGCACCAGCGGCGGCGCCCTCGCCGTCAGCGGCTTCACCAGCCAGCAGGGCAATGCGGCCCAAGGCCAGTACGGCGGGGTCCAGGGCGAGGAGGACGATCAGGGCGATCAGGGCGTCCTCGGCGAGGAAGAGTCCGGCGGCGGCTCGGCCCCGACCGAGAGCGGTGGCGGCCCCACGCAGCCCACGCGCCAGGTCGAGGCCGGCGCCCAGAGCAGCGGAGGCGACGAGCTCCCGTTCACCGGCTTTGCCGCCATCCCGATCCTGCTCGGTGGTGTCGGACTTCTGACCGCGGGCCTGGTGCTCCGGCGCCGGACCGGAGACGACGCCGCCTAGGCGTCGGCCCGCCGAACATCTGTCCACATGCGCGAGGCGGGCAAAGGCCCGCCTCGCAGCATTTAAGGGTCGGGTCGCGGCCCTGAAACGGCGCGCCATCCCCGATGATTCGGGGGCCCCGGTTCCGGGCACCATTCTGGCGCATCAAGTTTGGCGGGGTAGCTGGACCAATATCTGATCTGGACTTGGCGCGGATAACTGCGCAACATATGGCGTGGCTACCGTGCTTACGGATGGGCAAGGAGCCGGGGCGGCGGCGGGAAGTGCGGACAGGGATGACGACGCTTTGAGCAGACAACTTCTGGGAGGACGGATGACCTCCCGTAACGCAGCCAGGTGGGGGGTACTCGCATGAGCGAGCACCTCGCCACGGTCACACAGATCCACGCGCATGCGGCCGAGCGCAAGGCGCTGCTCGCCCGACGGGCGCGCCGTGGACGCGTCTGGGCGCTCGCGCGCTTCGGCCTCGATGCCACCGGCCTGCTCGCCGCGGTCGCCATCGGCGGCGCCGCCGGCACGAATGCGCTCGGCCCCGCGGGCGCGATCGCGGCCGCCGTCCTGACGCTCGCCGTCTTCGCCGGCTGCGGCCTCTACGCCAACCGCGTCGAGCTGAACCTGATCGCGGAGCTGCGCAAGGTGCTCGGCGGCTCGGCCGTCGTGCTGGCGGCGATCGCCGGCGTGGTCCTGCTCGATCCGACCCGCACCGGCGCGGGCGACGCCGCCGTGATCACCTGGCTCGTGTCCGGGACGGTGCTGTCGGTCTCGCGCCTCGGTGTCGCCGTGGCCCAGCGCCACGCGCGCCGCCAGCCATGGGGCAGCGCCCGGACGCTGATCGTGGGCGCCGGCAAGGTCGGCATGCTCACCGCCAAGCGGCTGCTCGACGACCCCAACGCCGGCCTGAAGCCGATCGGCTTCCTCGACAAGGAGCCCATGACCGACGGCCACGGCGCCGGACAGCTGCCCGTGCTCGGCGCGAGCTGGGACCTCGAGCACGTCGTGGCCCAGCACAGGGTCGACCAGGTCGTGATCGCGTTCTCGACGGCGCCGCACGAGGTGATGGTCGACCTGGTGCGCCGCTGCTGGGCGCTCGGCGTCGACGTCCACGTCGTCCCCCGCCTGTTCGAGGTCGAGGGCCAGCGGGTCAAGGTCGAGCACCTCGGGGCACTGCCGCTCGTGTCGCTGTCCACGACGAACCCGCGCGGCTGGACGTTCGCGGTCAAGTACGCGATCGACCGGCTCGTGGCCGCGATGGCGCTGCTCGCGGTGTCGCCGATGCTGCTGGCGATCGCGCTCTCGGTGCTGGTCTCGACGGGCCGGCCGATCCTGTTCCGCCAGAAGCGCGTCGGCCGCGACGGGATCGTCTTCGACATCCTCAAGTTCCGCACGATGCGCGGCCGTCCGGAGCAGGACGGCGATGGGAACGCCGCCTGGGCCGAGCGGATGCTGGCCGGCGGGGAGCTCATGGTGCCGCCCGCGCACGTCGACAACCGGCGCACGCGCGTCGGCTCGTTCCTGCGCCGCTGCTCGCTCGACGAGCTCCCGCAGCTGTGGAACGTGGTCCGCGGCGAGATGTCGCTCGTCGGCCCGCGTCCGGAGGTCCCGCACTTCGCGGCGCAGTTCGAGTCCGCCATCGAGCGCTACCCGGACCGTCACCGCGTCAAGTCCGGCCTCACCGGCTGGGCGCAGATCAACGGCCTGCGCGGGGACACCTCGCTCGCCGACCGGGTCGAGTGGGACAACTTCTACATCGAGAACTGGAGCCTCTGGCTCGATCTCAAGATCGTGCTGCTGACGCTGCCGGCCCTGCTCGGGTTCGGCGGGGAGCAGCCGCTGGTGCCACCCGTCGCGGCGCTCAGCGAGGAGCTCGCCGAGCCTGCCGCTTCTTCTTCGCCTTCGCCTTCGGCTTCGCGCACCGACGCTGAGCCGACCGTCGCGCGACGCTGACCTTCGCGGCGCGGCGCGTCTTCGCGTGGCGCGTCTTCGCGCGGCGCGCCGGGCGGGTGCAGCGGCGGCTCGAGTAGACGACCCGCGACGTCTGCGCCGTGCGCGTGTGGCCCTTCTTCTTCCCAGGCGGCGTGGGCGTCGGCGTGGGTGCCGGGGTGGGAGCCGGAGTCGGCACGGGCGTCGGCGCGGGCGTGACCGTAGGCGCGGGCGTGGCCGTCGCCGTCGGCGTGGCCGTCGGGGCCGGCGCGGGTGAGGTCGTGGGCGTCGCCGTCGGCGTGGGCGTGGGGGTCGGGGTCGGGGTGGGCGTCGGGGGGCCCAACACGGGCTCGCCGTCGTACACGAACGGCGCCGCGAACAGCTCGGCCCGGTCGTTGCCCTGCCCGACCGTCTCCACGCGTGTGGCCGTGCTGCCGACGATCCCCATGCTGAGCAGGAAGTTGTCGCCCTGGGCCTTCCAGACCTTGCCGGAGTTCGTCACCTCGTAGGTGTCGCCGGCCTCGATCGTCACGGTCTTGTCGAGGTTTCCGCGCTTGATGCCGCTGCCGAGCCACACCGTCTTGCCGGTCTCGCCCGTGCGCGTGTTGCGGACGGTGACGACGCCGATCTCGCTGCCGACCGGCGCGTAGCCGCCACCCTCGGTCAGGACCACCCGGCGCGGCGAGCTCTTCACGCGGACCGTGTACGAGCCGGGGGTCGTGCTGTCCGGGTAGGACATGAAGGGCTGGTTGGAGCGGATCTTCGTCGAGCCCTCCTCCTGCCACGCGTACCAGGGCAGGCGCGTGCCGTTGTCGCTGGTGGTCGACCCGACGTAGTCGCCCGGGATCCAGGGCCCGCCGCCGCCGACCTCGCGGCCGAAGTGCCAGCTGGTGCCGCTGTCCCAGGTCCAGGCGACGACCTCGCGCGGGTCGAGGCCCATGATCGCGCCGGGTGTCGCCGGGTCGAGCGTGTTACGCCCGTTCGGGCCCGACTCGGAGTCCTTGACCACCGGCGAGTTGTACGAGACGTAGTTCATCTTCGGGTCGGGATCGAGGTTCTGGTAGATGAGCCAGTACGGCGTCCCGCCCTCGAGCGCGACGCTCCCAAAGCGCGCGTAGACCAGCCCGGCGCGGTCGCCGATCGCGAACTCGGCCTTGGTCTGCTTGAAGCGCTCGACCGGGCGGAAGGTCTCCTCTCCCAGGACCTTGGCCAGGTCCGGCGTGCCGTCGGCCTTCATCGGCACCAGGCGCGCGCGCAGGATGCCGCCGTTGCCGTGGCCGTAGTCGATCCGGCCATTGCCGGTGGCCCAGCCGGACGGCAGGTTGGACGGCGCGGGCGGCGAGCCGTAGCCCTTGTCGCGCAGCTTCGTGCGCAGCTCGAGGGGCGCCGGATTGCCGGCGGCGTCCGTGTAGACGCCCTCCATGTTGAAGCCGCTGAAGACGCGCGTGACGACGGCGTCGTGGTCGAGCACGAAGCGCATCGCCCAGATCCGGTTCGGGCCATCCTGGCTGCGCGAGCCGTTGAGGTTGTAGACGCCGATCGGGATGTCGCGGGCCGCGACGGCCGGCGAGGTGAGAGCCGCAACAGCGGCGGCGGTGGCAGACAACAGCGCGCATAAGCGGCGCGCGGTGGGCGATCCGGGCAAGTCCCACTCCTGGTGTGGGGCATCCCGTCAGCAACCTTCGGTGGCCCAGCCGACTCCCCACCTGGGGAGTCCTGTGACTTTGCGTCCCCGCCTCACGACGGGTTTGCCTTTTCGAGCTGCCCCGCTCGTTTCTTGTCCTCCTTGTTGTCGGCGGCCGGAACGCGAACTTGACTGGGGTCGCGACCTGATGTTCGGCGCGCCCGACGGCCATCAGGCTGGCCCGAACGCCGGTGGACTAGGCTGCCGCGCTGTGAGAGTCGGGGTCGGCGTGATGATCGCGGGTGCCAGCGGGCTACCGGCCATCGTGCTGGAAACCGCGCTCGGCCTGCACTCGGCCGGCGTCCCGGTGACGTTGTTCATGACCCATGATGCGGTGCTCCCGGCACACGCGTACGCCCTGGAACACTCGGCCCGGCGACTCGAGGCACTGCCCGCCCCTTTACGGAACTCCCGCATCGAACACGCGCTGCAACTGCCCCACCGCCTGTTGCTCGGCCGCCGCCTGGCCGCCGCTCTGGCCGACGAGACGATCGACGTCCTCCACCTTTTCAGCTCGGCCCTTGCAGCCGTAGTGCCGGCGCGGCTGCCGACCGTCGTGCAGTCCTGGTTCTACCCACCGGATTTGCCAGGTCGGCTGCGAACCATGATGCCGCTGGCGCCGCGCGGTCCGCTCGCCCCTGTCCGTCTCGTCGGCGAGATCCAAGCTCATGCGGGCGACCTGCTCGGTTATCGGCGTGCCGCGCTGGTGCTCGCCAACACGCCGTCGGCCGAGCGGGCGCTGCGCGCCCGCGGATTGCCGACTCAGCACATCCCGCCATGCATAACGGTGCGTGATCAGTCGCCCGACCGGAGCCAGTCGAACGTGCTTCGGCTCGTGTTCGGGGCGTACAACCTCGCGACACCCCGCAAGGGCCTGACGCTGCTGCTCGAAGCGCTGCCGCTGCTCGGGCCCGGCCGCGTTCATCTCACGCTCGTAGGCGCCTGGAGCGACGAGATCGCCGCGGCCGTCGCGCGTGTTCGGCACGCGGGCACGGAGGTGAGGGCGGTCGGTCGGCTGCCGCGCGAGCACTACCTCGAGATCCTCGCCCGCGAGGCTGACCTCTTCGTGATGCCGAGTCTCTACGAGGAGTGGGGCTTCGCGCTGTCCGAGGCCCTGAGCCTCGGCGTGCCGGTGCTCGCCTTGCCGGTCTACCCGTTCGCCGACGTCGTCGACGACAGTGTCGGCTTCCTAGCCGCAGACAAGACGCCCGAGGCGATCGCGGCTGCCCTCGAACGCGCGCTCACGGACGGACTGCCGAAGCGCGAGGACGTCATTTCGATCACCCGCGCCACGCTCGGAGCCGACGCCATTGCACCGCGGTTGATCGCGGCGTACGAGCAGGTGATCAGTGGGGTGGGGCGGTGAGCGTACGGCCGGCGTGGCGGGCTAGCGAACAAGGCGGAGAGTACGGCGCCAGGCGCGCCGCTTCCCATCCTGATCGACGCTCACTCGCAGGATCACGCTGACCCGCCGCGCGCGCCGCAGCCGGAGCGTGGCCCGCTCGGTGAACCGGAGGGCGAGGACCATCCGCCCTGCCGTGGCACGCCTCGCTGTTCCGCGAGCCACTCGGGTGACCTTCTGCCCGAGGCGATGACGTCGAGCGGTCTTCGCGCTTACGTCGAGCCGACCGGCGGCTCCGCACGCTGCGCCGCAAGCGAGCCGAACGACGACACCGCGACGCAGCGCGGCCCGCAGATGGCTCGCTGACACCTCGAAGGCGGCGGGCGGCTGCGTGCCTGTGCCGCCTGGTGGTGGCTGCGGTTGCGGTGGTGCAGATGGCTCCGGGTCCGGGTCCGGCGGTGCCGCTGGTGCGTCGGCCGGCACCTCCAGGAAGTCCGCGAGGGTGGTCGAGCCGTTGGCGACTATGTCGTGCGTCTGTGCGGCCCCGTCGGACCAACTCTCGAATAGCCAGGTCTTGTCAGCCATCGTCTGCGGCGATGGCGCCGAGATCGAGTTGCGCGACCCCTCGATCACGGTGCGCGTGAAGGGCGTCTGCAACTGCGCGTTGTTCAGTGCGATAGTAAGGCCCGGCGGCCTCGTGTTGAGCGTGAGTCTCACCGTACGCGGGTCCAGCCGGACGGACTCCGTGTCGACGAGCCCGCCCGAGTCCTTCACGGTCAGCCGCAACTCGAGGAAGGAGGGGTACTCGTGGTCGGGCGCGCTGAACGACCCGCCGGCGACGCCCTCGAACGACTGCATGGGGTGCGCATGGCAGTTCGTCGGGCAGTGGTGCATGATCAGACTCCAGGACAGGGCCGACGTGGGAAGCGGACCATCCTCCGCGTCGGTCGCCCCGCCGGCGAACTGGATGATGTCGTCGACCTTCCACGTCGTGCCCACCGCGGGCGAGCTGATCATGGCCGTCGGCGGCGTGTCGTCGACTGTGACGTGGGCGGCCGCGGTCCCCGAGGCTCCGTCGTTGTCGGTGACCCGAAGGCTGGCAATGAAGGAGCCCCTTCTGACGTAGGTATAGCTCGGTGCGACTCCTGTGGAGTCGTCGTACTGGCCGTCGCCGTCGAGGTCCCATGCATAGGCGAGCGCGTCGCCTTCGTCTGGGTCGCCGGAGCCCGAGCCGTCGAACTGGACCGTCAGCGGCGCCGCGCCGGTCGTCGGCGTCGCGGTGGCGACCGCCCTCGGCGCCTGGTTCGCAGGCGTGAAGCTGACCTGGCGGATGGTGCCGCCGTCGAAGTCGACATAGAAGAGGTCCCCCGTCGGACCGATCTGCAGGTGCACCGGATTGGCGGCGCCGGCCGCGAAGGTGCGCACGTTCGCCGGATCCGGGACCCCGTCGGAGCCGGGGAACATCGCCCATATGCAATCGCGGGAGTAGTCGGCGAAGAACAGCGCCCCGCGGTAATTACTGGGATAGGGCCCGCTTAGGGGACCAAAGGCGATACCGGCCACGGACGAGCTGCCAGGCGGACATGTCTCGCCCGGCACGACCTGGGCGGCGTGGTCCCATGCGAACACCGGCGCGCGCACCGCCGGCAATCCGTCCGCGTAGAGGTTCTCGCAGATCGACAGGTTCGCCGAGTCGAAGCCACTCTGCCGGTCGAAGCCCTCGTAACACGGCCACCCGAAATTCCGAACAGCGGCGGTCGGGTTCTCGAGCCGATCGATCTCCTCCCACGTGTCCGTGCCCACGTCGCCGATCCAGACCTCGCCGGTCCCCGGGCGGACGCCGAACCGGAAGGGGTTGCGCATACCGTAGGCGACGATCCGTCGGGCATTGGGATCGCTGCTGGCGGCATTCGGATTGTCCGGCAGCGCGGCCCCGGTCGTGGGATCCACCCGCAGCAAGGCGCCGTTCAGCCCCGTTGAGTCGCCCGGCGTGCGGAGGTCCTGGCTGCGAAGCGAACCACCCTCTGCGCTCGGCGGGGTGAGCACCGCGCCGACGCCTCCAGGAGGATCGCCGCACGGGTTGACCGGCTTGCCGGCCTGCCCGTAGTCGACCAGGTTGAAGTTGGCGCCGTCGCCGCCGGACGCGTAGAGCGCGCCGTCCTCGTCGAACTCGAGCGAGCCGATCGAGTGACTCGGATACTGCTGGCACCAGTCCTCGATGAGCACCTTCTCCGCGCCAACCATGGCGTTGCCGGACGCGGTCAGGCGCGACAGCCGGCCGCTCACGACACACCCGTCGCCCGTGGGCCCGGGGGGCGTAGGGCAGCCGTCCGAGGTTGCGCCCGGGGTGCCCCAGCGCGGCGCCGTGCCACCGATGGCCGCGTCGTGGGTGTAGAGCACGTAGACGTACGGCTTCTCCGGGAACTCCGGATCCAGCGCAAGGCCCAGAAGACCCCGATCCCAGAAGTTGTGCACCTGCGTCCTCAAGTCGGCGAAGACGTCGGGCTGCGTGTCGGAGAGCGACGTGAAGACCTTGACCAGGCCGCTCTTCTCGGCCACGAACACTCGCCCGTCCCGCGCGAAGCGGACTACGGACGGGTTCGTCAGCCCCGAGAACACCGTGCGCTCGGAAAAGCCGAGCGGATACGTGGCGGCAGGTGCGGCGGCGGCAACCCACAAGCTCAGCGCGCCCGACGCGACCAGCGCCAGGGTGGCCGCGCGGAGTGGGACGAGCAGACGAGCCAAGAGTGACCAGAACGTAGGCAGCCGGGGAGCTGCTCTCAAGGGGTCATTCGTCCAGCGTGCGCCGTATACCTTCATCCGGTGCGATGGGCGCGCGCCAGCCGAGGACCCGCTCGGCGCGCGACGGCGCGTAGCGGAACGGGCGCATCGTCGGCGTGATCACGTACGGCCGCAGCAGCGCGGGCGGAGAGACGGCCCCGCGCGAGCGCTGCTCCGCGGCCGTGTACGCCGCCCCGGCCGCGCGCAGCACGGCGAGCGGCACCGGGATCACGACCGTCCGGCCACCGCGCGCGCGGCGCCAGCGTGCGAGGAACTCGCGCTGGGTGGGCGGCGCGGGGTCGACGGCGTTGAACACCTGGCCGGCCGCCGCCGGGTGCCGCCCGGCGGCGGAGATCAGCGAAGCGGTGTTCTCGACGTAGGTCAGCGGGAGCGCGTTGCCGCCGCCGAACATCACGACCGCCCGCTCCGACAGCTGGCGGCCGATCCTGTGCTGCCAAGAGCGGCCGGGCCCGTAGACCGCGCCGGGGCGCACGATCGCCAGCTCGAAGCCCTGCTCCTGCGCGGCTGCACGGATCAGGCGTTCCTGCAGCAGCTTCGTCCAGGCGTAGTCGTCGCGCTGCGCCGGCTCGGGCTCGAGCGGCGTGTCCTCGTCCACGGTCGCACCGGCCGGCAGCTGGTTGAGCCCGTAGACGGAGAAGGTGCTCACGTGGACGAAGCGGCCGCGCCAGCCCGCGGACGCCAGCGCCGCCACCAGGTGCTCGGTGGCGATCACGTTGGACTCGAACATCGAGCGCCACGGCGGCATCAGCGACGCGGCCAGGTGATAGATCACGTCGACCCCGTCGAGCGCGTCGGGCCCGATCGCCGCGGGCGCGCGCAGGTCCGCGCGCACCACAGTCGCCCCCTCGAGCTCGGCGGGCACGGCGCTGGACGGGCGCACGACCGCGCGCACGTCGTCGCCCTCGGAGCGCAGCTCGCCCACGAGCGCGCGCCCGAGGAAGCCGCCGGCACCGGTGACGAGCGCCCTCACAGCGCGTTCGCCTCGTCGACGAGCGCGAACACGAGCGCGTTCGACGCGTCCATCTCGGCCGGGTCGAGCGGTGGCGGGCCGCCGGTGCGCAGGCTGTCGTAGAAGCGGTCGAGGAGCGTGCCCAACCCCTCGACGTAGTCGTTGCGGCCGCCGAACGCGCGGCCCGCGCCGGCCAGCGCCTGGCCGATCGCGGCGGCGCCGCCCGCGACGTCGTCGGCGATCCGCCCGAGCCGGCCGGAGCGGTGGGAGATCCGCAGGCGCTGGGTGAAGACGTCGAAGGCGAGCGCGCCCTCCGTGCCGCGGATCGCGACCGGGAAGCTGCTCGGCTGCGCGTGGCTGGTGACGGTGATCGTCGCGCTCGCGCCGCCCGCCGTGACCAGCGCGGTCAGCTCGTCGTCGCCCAGCGAGGCCGCGCCGAGCCGGCGCCGCGCGACGCGAACTCCGTCGTGGGCGCCGAGGAACGCGGCGACGATCGACGCCGGATGGCTGACGAAGTTGAACAGCGCGCCGCCGGGGAGCCGGTGCGCGAAGTGCGGCGCGTCGGGGTCCGTGTAGGCGCCGGAGGCGAGCCCGACGCTCATCGCCGCCTCCAGCGTGACCGGCCGGCCGATCGCCCCGGAGCGGACGGCCTCGAGCGCCTGCAGCGTCACGCGCTGGAAGCGGTAGTTGAGGTCCTCGACGAGGTGGCGCCCGGCGGCCCGCGCGGCGTCGCGCAGGCCGGCGTAGGCGTCGGGAGTCACGGCCACGGGCTTCTCGACGAGCACGTGGGCGCCGCTCGCGAGCGCCGCCGACGCGAGCGGCGGGTGCGACTGCGGCGGCGTCAGGACGTGCACGGCGTGCGGGCGCGTCTCGGCCAGCATGCGGTCGACGTCGGTGTAGGCGCCGGCGACGCCGAAGCGGTCCGCGACCGCCTCGGTGAGCGACGCCGACAGGTCGCAGACGCCGACGACCTGCGCGTCCGCGATCCAGCGCAGCTTGCGCAGATGCGCGTCGGCGATGCCGCCGAGGCCGACGACGGCGACGCGGATCGGCTCGCCGCTCATGCCGGGCGCCCCCGTCCGCCGGGGGCAGACGTGAGAATGTGGGTGTGCGGGTCGTCCGGCAAGCGGATCGGAAAGGTAGCGAAGCGGCCTCGGGCGGCCGGAGGCGCGTGCACCCGATCCTCGCGGGCCTGGGCATCACGCTGGGCGGCCAGGTCGCGGTCGCGCTGTGCACGGTGCTGCTCTACCGGCTGCTCGTCCAGGAGCTCGGCGCGGATGGCTTCGGCTCCTTCACGCTCGGCAAACAGGCGGTCAGCCTGCTGTTCCCGGTGGTGACCGTCGGCCTCGTCGGCGGGCTCCCGCGCGCGATGGCGCTGGCGCGCGGAGAGGGCCGCGGCGAGCAGGACGCGCTGCTCGGCGCCGCTCTCGCGATCTGCCTCTCGGTCGCGGCCGGCTGCGCGCTGCTGGCGCTCGCGTTCCCGGGCGCGACCTCCGCGGTGTTCTTCGGCGGCACGGCGTCGACCGACCTCGTCGCCGCGATGGCGGCGCTGCTCGTCGCGACGGCGATCTTCCACATGGCCTACGGCTACTTCCGCGGCCGCCTACGGCTCGGCGCCGCCAACGGGCTGCAGGTGCTCGCCTCCGGCGTGGCGCCGTTGCTGCTGCTCCTGCTCGTCCCCGGCATCGGCGTCGCCGAGCTGCTGGCGCTGATGGGCGCGGTGCTCGCCGTGCTCTCGCTGGCGTGGATCGCCGGGCCGCTGGCGCGCGCGCTGCGGGTCGGCACGGCCCGGCTGGCCGCCGCGGGCCGCGGCCTGCTCGACTACGGCGGCCGCCGCGTGCCGGGCGAGATCGCCCAGGTCGGGCTGTTCGCGCTCGTCCCCGTCATCGCGTCGCACGTGACGACGCTGACCGAGGTCGGCTACCTGGCCGCCGCGCTGCAGGTCGTGGCGATGCTCGGCGTGGCGATGAACCCGATCGGGGTGGTCCTGCTGCCGAGCTTCGCCGAGCGCCACGCGGCGGACCCCGAGGGGCTGCGCCGTCAGGTCGCGTTGCTGGCGGCGCTCGCGCTGCACCTGGCGATCTTCGCCTCGCTCCAGCTGCAGGTCTTCGCCGCGATCGGGCTGGAGATCTGGCTCGGGCCCGAGTTCGCCGACGCCGGCGCGCTCGCGCGGGTGACGCTGCTGGCCGCCGGGCCGTTCGTCTTCTACCTGGCGATGCGCAGCTCGCTCGACGCCGTCGCGGTCCGCTCCTACAACACGCGCAGCAACATCGCCGGGTTGGCGACGTTCGGGGCGATCGCCGCCGCCGGGCTGCTGACCGACGTCGTCGAGCCCGCGTTCGCCGTCGCGTGGGCGTTCGCCGGCGGCGTACTGGTCCAGGGGACCATGACGTTCGTGTTCGTCCAGCGCCGGTTCGCCGTCCCGGTCGCCGACTACGCGCTCGTGCCGGCGCTGGCCCTGGCCGCCGTGACGGGGGCGCTCGCGCTCGCCGCACGGCCGCTGGTGGAGTCGGCGGCACCGCTGGTCCTGCTGGCCGTGGTGGAGACCGCGCTCGCGGCGCTCTTCTTCGGCGGGCTCGCCGTGGCCGGCGTGCGCTGGACCCGTGCGCTGCGCGAGGGATCGCTCCGGCGCGGCGGCTGACGCACCTCCTACACTCGCGTGCCGATGGCCGACGGCGTGCTCACCCGACTCAAGCGCACGGAGCACCCCGCAGGGCGCCACCTGCTGCTGCGCTCCCGCGGTCTCGTGCACCAGGTGCAGCGCGGCCACCTGGTCCGCCGCCGCACGCTCGAGCGCTACTTCTCCTCGACCGCCGACCCGAAGCTGCACTTCGGCGCCGGCCCCAAGCGCCTCGACGGCTGGCTGAACTGCGACCTGATCGGCGGCGACATCCACCTCGATCTCGAGCGCGAGCTGCCGTTCGCCGATGAAAGCCTCGCGTATGCGTTCGGCGAACACGTCATCGGCTCGCTGTCCGAGCGCGCGGGGGCCGCGCTGATGAAGGAGCTGCACCGCGTCCTGCGACCGGGCGGCGTGCTGCGCCTGACGACGCCCGACCTGCCGAAGCTGATCGCGATCTACCGCGACGAGAACCCGGTCGTCAGCCGCGACGACTACACGCGCTTCCTCGACGAGGAGACCGGCAAGCGTCACGAGACGCCGTGCCAGGTCTTCAACGACACGGTGCGCCTGTGGGGCATCCGCCACACCTACGACGAGGCGGACATGACGCTGAAGCTGCGCGCGGCGGGGTTCGCCGAGGTCGAGCGCGTCGAGCCGGCCGAGAGCCGGCATGACGCCCTCCGGGGGCTCGAGCTGCACGGCGAGCCGTGGGTCAACCGCGCCGAGGCGCTCTGCGTCGAGGCGACACGGCGCTGATTTGATCACCCCCCGCCCCGCCGGCGCCGTGCTCGCCTCGCAGGGCTTCCGGTCGGGCGGCTCCGGCGCGCTGATCGCGCTCGGCGTCGCGCTGGTCGCGGCGTCCGCCGCGGTGCTGCTCGGCCCGCTCGCGCTGGTGATTCCGATCGCGGTAGTGGCCGCGGTCGTGCTCGTCCGCGACCCGCCGGTGCTGCTCGCGCTGTTCGTGTTCGTGCCGTACTTCGAGGCCGCGCCGGGGATCCGCTCGATCCCGTTCGACCCGACGGCCGGGCTCGCCGCCCTGGTGCTGCTCGCGCTCGCGCTGCGGCTGCTCTCGGGCGAGCCGTGGCGGTTCCCGCCCGCCCCCTACGCGATCGCGCTCGCCGTGCTCGGCGTGCTCGTGCTGGTCGGCCTGTTCCGGAGCGCTGCGCCGGACTTCGGGCAGGAGAAGACGCTCAAGTTCTTCACCGTGACCCTGCTGACGGCGCTCTCGCCGTTCGTGCTGCTGACGACCCGGGCCGACGTGCGCCGCTTCCTCTACGCGATCGTCGCCGGCGGCCTGCTCGTGACGGTGCTCACGCCGATCCTGCCGCCCACGGTCGCCGAGGGGATCGCGACCCAGTACGACACGAAGGGGCGGTACTCGTTCGGCGGGCAGATCTTCCCGGCCCGGTTCCTGTGCACCGCCGCGCTGGTCCTGCTGCTGCTCCCGGGCCTCGTGCAGACGCGCTCGCGCTGGCGCTGGGCGGGGCCCGTGGCGGGGCTCGGCGTCGCCTACGTGGCGCTCGGCTTCGGCGCCCGCGGCCCGGTCGGGGCGTTCGTGGTCACGCTGGCGGCGGTGGCGCTGATCTCCTCGCTGCGCTCGACGCGGGCGCTGGTCGGCGTGCTCTGCGCGGTCGCGGTGGCCGCGGCGGTACTGCCGTTCGTGACCGTGCCCGACTCGGCGAGCCAGCGCATCAGCGAGGCGGCGAGCAACCCGGTCGCGACGCTGCGCGGCGACACCCGCTGGGTGCTCTACCAGCAGGCGCTCGACATGATGGCCGCGCACCCGATCGTCGGGGCGGGCACGGGCTCCTACGCCTCCTACGTCGGGATCGTCAGCCCGCCGCGCCAGCGGCTGCTGTATCCGCACAACATCTTCCTGGAGCTGTGGGCGGAGCTGGGGATCCTCGCCGTGGTCGCGTTGCTGGTCATCGTGCTCGGCGCGATCTGGGCGCTAATGCGGGGCCTCGCGGAGGCCGATGACGGAGGCGAGCGCCAGCTCCTCGTGCTGGCGCTGGGGCTGCTGATCTTCAACGTGCTCGTGAGCCAGGTGTCCGGCGACATCAACGACAACCGAACCGTGCTGCTCGCGGCCGCGCTCGCGCTGCTGCTGGCGCGCGGGCTGCCGTCCGGCAGCGGCGAGGGGCGCGCATGACCGCCGCGCTGATCTACCACGACGTCGTGCCCGAGCCCGACGCCGACAGCGCCGGCTTCCCCGGTCGCCTGGCCGGCCGCTACAAGCACACGCCGGAGGACTTCGAGGCCCACCTCGACGCGATCGAGCGCACCGGCGCCCGCGTCGGGCTCGCCGGCGAGGGCGCGGGCGTGGTGCTGACCTTCGACGACGGCGGCGCCTCGGTGGCGGACATCGCCGCCCGGCTCGAGCGCCGCGGCTGGCGCGGGCACTTCTTCATGACGACGGCACGGATCGGCACGCCCGCGTTCGCGACCGGGGACGATCTGCGCCGGCTCGCCGCGGCCGGGCACGACGTCGGCAGCCACTCGCACACCCACCCGAGCTACATGGGCCGGCTCAGCCCGGCGGAGCTCGCCGAGGAGTGGACGACGAGCCGCCGCGTGCTGGCCGAGGTCCTGGGCGAGCCGCCGCGCGCCGCCGCGGTGCCCGGCGGGTTCCTCTCGCGCGCGGTGCTCGAGCAGGCCGAGCGCGCCGGCTACGAGCTGCTGATGACCTCGCAGCCCGAGGCGCGCCAGCGCCGGTTCGGGGCGATGACGGTGCAGGGCCGCTACACGATCTGGGGCGACACCCCCGCGGAGACGGCCGCCGCGTACGCGCGCGGAGCCCGGGGTGCGCGGCTGCGGCTGTGGACCGAGTGGCAGCTCAAGGGGCTGGCGAAGCGCGTGAGCCCGTCCGTCTACGACCGCTTCCGGCGGCTGCGCGCAGGGGGCGCCTAGACGATGCCCGGCAAGAAGCCCGCCGATCGCACTATCCTCGCCAGGACCATGTCGGACGGGCGTGACTCCGAGCTCGCTGGTGTCTTCGCCGAGCTCCGCCGGCGGTCATGGGTCATCGCCCTCTCCGCGCTGTGCGCGGCGCTCGCGGCCTTCGGGCTCTCGCAGGTGCTCGACTCGCGCTACGACGCGACGGCCGACCTGCTCTTCCAGGAGTCCAACCCGAACGCCCCGGAGCGCGCGGCGGCGACGAACCTCGCGCTCGCGTCGCTCGACACGGTCGTCTTCCGGGTCAAGCGGCGGCTGAAGTCCGACCTGCCGATCGACGACGTCCGCAACTGGTTCGCGCTCGAGCCGCAGGGCCAGGCCGACATCGTCAGGGTGCGCGCCCGCGCCGGCACGCCGCGGCGCGCCGCGCAGCTCGCGAACGTCTTCGCCGAGGAGGTCGTCGGGATGCGCCGCGAGCGGGCGCAGCAGACGGTCCAGCGGCAGATCGACGCGATCAACGGACAGATCACCGCCGCCGCGGACAACACGAAGCTCGTCGCGAGCCTCGAGCAGCGCCGGCGCGAGCTGGAGGTCCAGAAGGCGCTCGCCACCGGCGACGTCGAGATCGCCGACCCGGCGACGCCGCCGGTCCGGGCGAGCTCGCCGCGGCCGCTGCGTTATGCGGCGATCGCCGCGCTGCTCGGGCTGGTGCTCGCGATCGGCGCGGTACTGCTGCTGCGGGCGGTGCAGCGGCGCGTCTCCGAGAAGGACGTCTCGGACATCTTCGACGCGCCGATCCTCGCGCGCGTGCCGACCCGGCGCCGCGGCGCCTGGCGCGAGCAGCTCTACCTCGAGGCCTTCCAGTTCCTGCGCGCGAACGTCGGGATCGGGATCGACCCGGCCGCCGGCAACGCCGGCTCGTCGTTCCGCGGCCGGCTCGTGGCGGTGACGAGCCCGTTGCCGGGCAACGGCAAGAGCACGGTCGTGGCCGCGCTGGCGGACGCGCTCGCCGTCAACGGCAGCGAGGTGCTGGCGGTCGACGGCGACCTGCGCAAGCCGTCGCTCGGGCTCGAGTTCGGGCTGCCGCAGGCGACGGCGGGCCTCGCCGAGGTGCTGCTCGGGCACGGTGACGCGCGCAGCTTCATCGTCGACACGCCGGTGCCGAACATCTCGCTGCTGCCGGGCGGGCGGATCGGCGCCGACTTCGCGGTCGCGCACGCGACCGGGCAGCGCGTCCCGGAGCTGCTCGAGGAGCTGCGCGACCTGGCGGACATCGTGATCGTCGACACCGCCCCGGTCGCGCTGGCGGCCGAGACCTCGATCATGACCTCGGTCGTCGACGACGTGATCGTCGTCGTCGACGCGCGCGACCTGCGCCGCGACGCGCTCGAGGACGCCCGCGACCAGCTCGCCCGCGCCCGCGCGAACCTGCTCGGGATCGTGGTCAACCGCGCCGAGCTCAACGAGGACAAGTCGCTCAAGTCGGCCTACGGCCGCGCGTACCGCTCGTCCGAGTCCTCCGCCCGCGGCGAGCAGCCGCTGCCGCCGCAGACGGGCACCTCGGCGCGTTGAGCGGGCCGGGCGACGCGTCGCCGGCCCGGCGCCGGATCCTGGTCGTGGGCAGCGTGCCGCACGCGCATCATCCGCGCCACCACTACCGGCTCGCGGCCGCGCTCGGCGACGCGGGCTATGACGTCACCACGCTCGCGCCGCAGGACCTCTCCCCCGGTCAGGTCGACGCGGTCCCGGTCGAGTACCTGCCGCCGCGCGAGGGCCGCCTTCGGCGGATGACCAGCGGCCCCGCGACCGTGCTCGCCGCCGCGCGCCGCAAGCCGGTCGCGGTGCACGTCGTCAGCCTCGACCTGCTGCCGTGGGCGGCGCTGCTGCGGCTCACCCGCCGCTGCCGCGTGCTCTACGACAGCAACGAGGAGTACGACAGCATGATGCTGATCAAGGAGTGGCTGCCCGCGTGGGTGCGGCCGCTGCTGGGACGGTTCGTCGCCTGGGCCGAGCCGGCGCTCGCACGCACGCTCGACGCCGCCACCACCGCGCTGCCGGCGACGCAGCGCAAGTTCGAGCGCCACCGGGTGAACTCCGTGCTGGTGCGCAACTTCCCGCCGGCTTCGCTGACCGAGGACGTCGTGCGCGGGCCCGAGTTCACCCACGACGTGCTGATCGGGGGCAGCATCCCCGAGGACCAGATCCCGCTGCTCGCCGAGACCGCCGCGGCGCTGGAGGCGAAGGGCGTGGAGGTGCGCTGGCTCGTCGCCGCCCGCAGCTACGGCCCGCGCGAGCGGGGGCTGCTCGAGTCCGCGCTCGACCGCGCGGGCGTCCGGCACCGCTTCGACCTCCGCTACAACCGGCCGTTCGCCGAGATGAAGGGGATCATGGCCGGCTCGCGGATCGGCTTCGTCCTCTATCCGAGCGACGTCAACTACAGCGCCCGCATCCCGCTGCGGATCTTCGAGTACATGGCCGCCGGGCTGCCGTTCGTCGCCAGCGACCTCGCCACGACCTCCGAGTTCACCCGTGGGCGCGGCGTCGCCGACCTGGTGCCGGCCGGCGACGTGCAGGCCTACGCGGACGCGATCGCCGCCCTCCTGGCCGACCCGGGCCGCCAGGAGGAGATGAGCCGGCGCGGCCCGGTGCTCGCCGGGACGGAGTACAACTGGGCGCGCGAGTCCGGCAAGCTCGTCGCCCTCTACCGGGGGCTCGTCGGCCCGCCCGCTTGACCGCGCCGGAGACACTCGTCAGCGTCATCACGCCGGTGCACGACGAGGCCGCGGTGCTGGCGGGGACGGCCCCGACGATCCTCGGCCAGGACTGGCCCCAGATCGAGTTCCTGTTCGTCGACGGGCGCTCGACCGACGGCAGCCGCGAGCGGCTCGAGGCGCTTGCGGCGGCCGATGCGCGCATCCGCGTGCTCGACAACCCCGCCGGCGACCTCGCCTCCGCGCTGCAGATCGGCCTCGCGGCGGCGCGCGGGGCGTACGTCGCCAAGCTCGACGCCCACACCTACTTCCCGCCGGGCTACGTCCGCCTCGGCGTGGAGCGGCTGCGGCGCGGCGGCGCCGCGTGGGTCAGCGGGCCGCCGGTGCCGTTCGGCATCGACGCCGGCTCTCGCCGCGTGGCCGCGGTGCTCGGCACCTGGGTCGGCGTCGGCGGCTCGTCGAAGTGGGCGCGTAGCGGCGCCGGCGACGAGGACGAGGAGCGCGAGCTCGACACGGGCGTCTTCTCCGGCGTCTGGGAGACCGCCGGCCTGCGCCGCCACGGGGGCTGGGACCCAGAGTGGCCGGTCAACGAGGACGCCGAGCTCGCGTCGCGCTACCTCGCGGCCGGCGAGAAGATCGTCTGCGTCCCCGCGATGGCCGCCCGCTACGTCCCGCGCAGCACCCTGCGCGGCCTCGCCCGCCAGTACTGGCGCTACGGCCACTACCGCGCCAAGACCGCCGCGCGGCACACGGGCAGCCTGCGCCCCAGCGCGCTGCTCGCGCCGGGGCTCGCCGTCGCGCTCGTCGTGTTCGTGCTGGGCGGGCGGCCGGGCCGAAGGGTGGCGGGCCCGGGCCTCGCGGCCTACCTCGGCGTCGCCGGCTGGACGGCCGCCGGCCTGCACGAGGAGCTCGGCCCCGCGGACGCCGCCTCCGCCGTCCCGATCTTCGCCACGATGCACCTCGCCTGGGGCTTCGGCTTCCTCGCCGGCTGCGCACGCTTCGGCCCTCCGGCCGACCTCCGCCGCGCGTCCGCGCACGACGGATAGACTTTCCCGGCCTCCGGGCGCGTAGCTCAGTGGGAGAGCGCTCGCTTCACACGCGAGAGGTCGCAGGTTCGAAACCCGCCGCGCCCATCCTCCGGAAGCCCCGCAGCCGCGGGACTTTCGTCGTTCTCGGGAGCGACCTCTCGCACCGGTCCCGAAGGATCATCGGGCCCGCTGGTGCCCACGGCGTCGATCAGCGCGATGATCTGCTCGGCCGACTCGAGGTATACGGGCCGCCGGCGGCTTCGTCTTGAGCTGCGAACGTTCAGTGCTTACGCATCGGACGGACGCGCAGGTCGGTGAGCTCGGCGGTCCGCGGCAGGGTCAGCGCGCCCACCACCGTCGCCGCGACGTCCTCCGGCTGGAGCAGGGTTTCCGGGGCATAGGCACGGCCTTCGAGCTCGTAGATCGATGCCTGCTGGTCCGTTGCGGTTCGTCCGGGATAGACGCTGAGCACGCGCACGCCCGCCGGGTTGACCTCGTCGCGCAGCGCGTCGGCCAAGGCCTTGAGCGCGTGCTTCGTCGCGGCGTACTGGGCCACGTTCGCCCGCGCGGCCAGGCCGACGGTCGAGTTGATGAACACGATCTGGCCCTGACTCGCCTTCAACGCCGGCAGGAGCGCCTGCGTCAGCCGGTACGCGGCCCGGACATTGATGCGGTACTGGAGGTCCAGCGCTTCGACCGGTGCTTGCTCCAGTGGACCTTGGGCATAGGCGCCGGCGCTGTGCACCAGCACATCCAGGCCGCTGGCCAGGAACGTGCCCGCGAGCTCGTCGAGGTGTGCGTCGACGGTGAGGTCGGCGGGATGGATTGTGATCCGGCCACTCCGCGCGCGCCCGGTCGTCTCCTCGAGCGCGCTTCGCCGACGGCCGACCGCGGTCACGTCGGCGCCCGCGTCGGCCAGGTCGAGGGCGATCGCCCTGCCGATGCCGCTGCCGGCGCCGGTGACGAGGCAGGAGCGGCCGGTCAGATCGGGGATGCTCACCGCTCGGGAACTCCAAGCGCACGGATGCCCATTGGGCGCGCCAGAGGAAAACTGCGTGAGTGCACCATTATTCAAGAAGCGGGTCCCATCTAGACATCGTCGGAATCTCATGAGCCGCAGGGAAAACTTGCGGACCTTCCGGCGATCTCGGCCGTTGGTTGGACATGACGACCCCGCGGACGGAGTCTCCCACTTCGGTGGGCGGCGCCGCGCAGGCTTCCTGTCGTTTCTGCGCCGCGCCCCTCAGCCACACGTTCGTCGACCTCGGCATGTCTCCGCTGTGCGAGAGCTATGTGTCAGCCGACCACGTGAACGCCGTGGAGGCGTTCTATCCCCTCCACGCGAAGATCTGCGGGAGCTGCCTGCTCGTGCAGCTCGAGGAGTTCGTCGCTCCCGAGGCAATCTTCAGCGAGTACGCCTACTTCTCGTCCTACTCGGACTCGTGGGTCGCGCACGCTCGCGCCTACGTGGACATGGCCATCGAGCACTTCGGACTGACGAAGGACAGCCTGGTGATGGAGATCGCCAGCAACGACGGCTATCTGCTGCGCCACGTGATCGAGCGTGGGATCCCGGCGCTGGGCGTCGAGCCGGCCGCGAACGTCGCCGCCGCGGCGCAGGCGCTCGGGGTCGACACGATCGTGCGCTTCTTCGGCCGCGAGTGCGCGCGTTACCTCGTGGCCGAGGGCCGACGCCCCGACCTCATCGTCGCGAACAACGTCATGGCCCATGTGCCCGATCTCAACGACTTCGTGGCGGGCTTCGAGATGCTGCTCGCCGACAACGGCGTCGTGACGATCGAGGTGGCCTACCTGGTCCGGCTCATCGCGGCCAACCAGTTCGACACGATCTACCACGAGCACTTCCAGTACTTCTCCTGTCTAACTGCCCAGAGGGTGCTCGCGAGGCACGGTCTCGAGCTCTTCGACGTCGAGGAGCTCAAGTCCCACGGCGGGTCGCTGCGGCTCTACGCGCAGCGCAAGAGCACCGGCCGCCGACCGGTGGGCGAGCGGGTGCACGAGCTCACGGCCCGCGAGCGCGCGCTCGGCTACGACACCCTCGAGGGCCACCTCGCCTTCACGACCCAGGTGGAGGAGACCAAGTGGAGCCTCCTCGAGTTCCTGATCGCCGAGCGGCGCGAGGGCAAGCACATCGCCGGCTACGGCGCCCCCGGCAAGGGCAACACACTGCTCAACTACTGCGGGATCCGCACGGACCTGCTCGACTACACGGTCGACCGCAATCCCTACAAGCAGGGCCAGTTCCTGCCCGGGACGCACATCCCGATCCGGCCGCCCGAGGCGCTCGAGCAGGACCGGCCGGACGACATCCTCATCCTGCCGTGGAACCTCAAGGAGGAGATCGCGGACCAGCTCTCGTTCGCGCGCGACTGGGGCGCGCGGTTCGTCGTGCCGATCCCCCGGGTGGAGGTGCTCTAGTGGTGGACGCCCACGGCACCGACGCACTCGGAAGCGAAGCCTACGCTCTGATGGAGCGGCTGTACCCGCTCTGCCGCAGCCTCACCGGCGACGGGGTGCACGCGACGTTCGACGCGATCGAGGACCACATCCCGCTGACCCGCACCGAGATCGCATCGGGCACGCACGTCTTCGACTGGGTCGTACCGGACGAGTGGAACATCCGTGACGCCTACGTCGCCGCGCGGGACGGCAGCCGGGTCATCGACTTCCGGCGCTCGACGCTGCATGTCGTCGGATACAGCGAGCCGGTGCGGGCTCGCATGCCGCTGGAGGAGCTGCGCACGCGGCTGCACACCCTGCCCGAGCGGCCCGACGTGATCCCGTATCGCACGTCGTACTATCACCGCACCTGGGGCTTCTGTCTCGCGCACCGAGATCTCGAGGCCCTGCCGCCCGGCGACTACGACGTCGTCATCGACTCGTCGCTGGAGCCGGGCCGGCTGACGTTCGCCGAGCTGCTGCTGGAGGGCGAGCTCGACGACGAGGTGGTGATCAGCACCTATGTCTGCCACCCCGCGCTAGCGCACGACAACCTCTCGGGCATCGCCGTGGCCACGATGCTCGGCCGGGCGCTGTCGCAACGACGGCTGCGCCACTCGATCCGCATCGTCTTCGCGCCGGGAACGATCGGACCGCTCTGCTGGCTACACGCGAACCGCGACCGCCTCGGTCGCTTCGCACACGGCCTCGCGATTTCCTGCATCGGCGACGATGGGGATTTCACCTACAAGCGCAGCCGGCGCGGCGACGCGGCGATCGACCGCGCGGCCGCGCTCGTGCTGCGCGACTCGGGCAGGCCGCACCGCGTGCTCGAATGGGACCCCTGGGGCGGCGACGAGCGGCAGTTCTGCTCGCCGGGCTTCAACCTGCCGATGGGGACGCTGCAGCGCACACCGCATGCGGAGTACGACGGCTACCACACGTCGGCCGACTCGCTGGACCGGATGTCGCCGGCCGGGATGGCGGACGCCGTCCGCGCGCTGCTGGACGTCATCGACGTGCTGGAGACCGACCGCACGCTGGTGAACCGCAGCCCCTTCGGCGAGCCGCAGCTCGGCCGGCGGGGGCTGTTCCGGACCTCCGGCGGCGCCGTGGCCACGCCCGCCGACGAGCGGGCGTTGCTCTGGGTGCTCAACCAGAGCGACGGCGACGCGAGCCTCGTCGACATCGCCGGGCGCTCCGGGATCGCCTACCCGGTGATCAGGCGGGCGGCCGAGCGGCTGGAGCAGGTCGAGCTGCTCGGGCCGGCATGGAGCGCGGCCACGCCGGATCCCGCTCCGAGATGAGGCGCCCCGCTACCTGCGCGCGAACCGGACCGATGCGCCTGCCGGCGCGGAGTGACATCTCGCGCGCACGGGCGGCGGACGTGATTGGGCACTAGTGCCCAATCACAAGCGAATCGACGCAATTGCGGACTCGGTGGCGCGGTAACTCGCCGCGATAACCCCCTGCAAATCGGAACAAACGGCCCTGGCCAGGCGAGTGCCCGGAGAGCGCTTGATCGCGCTTCACACGCGAGAGGTCGCAGGTTCGAAACCCGCCGCGCCCATCGTCCGAAGGCCCCGCAAAGCGGGGCCTTTCTCGTCCGGGACGTGATGCTCGTAGAAGCCGAGGTCTGAACACCGCGACATCGGCGCCTTCGCGACCGGCGGCGCGACCGTCCTCGTCTCGGCGCTGGACTGAGTGGCGCCGATGGCTCGCACGCGTCACACCTTCGACGAAGCACCCCATCCACTGGCGGATAGCCAAAGGAGCAACAGATGTTCAAACCGAAGGCCTGCGATCCTCCGCACAACGAAGGAAGGCTCATGAGGAGCGGCCTGAGACGGCAGACGCTGCTCGGGCTGCTCGTCCTGCCGGCGCTCGCTCTGCCGATGCAGGCGGCGGCGAAGGACAGGCTGCCCTTGAGGGGATCAGAGAGCGGGACGTTCCAACTGCTCGGTCCGTGCGAGACGGGCGGCATGATCCTCGAGGTGACCGGCGCCGGCCATACCACTCGCCTCGGGAACTACAGCGGCAACTATCGCGAGTGCCTCGACCCCGCGACGGGTGCTGTCACCGGCGGCACCTTCACGCTGACGGCGGCGAACGGCGACAAGGTCTTCGGCACCTACAGTGGCCAGGCCAACCCAACGGACAACCCGAACGTCATCGCCTACGAGGATCCCGGCGTGATCACGGGCGGAACCGGCCGCTTCGCAGGTGCCGGCGGCATCATGACCACCAGCGGACTCGCGAACCTGGCGACCGGCGAATACAGCGGAACCGTCGCCGGCAGCGTGTCGCGCCCCAGCTCGGGCTGACGCCTCCGCGCCCCGCTCCACGCCGGCGCTCCTCAGAACTGCGCTTTTGTCCGGACCGTGGAGCAAGGGCCGCGGTCTGGCGGGCTTGGCCGTCGGGTCGTGGATCTGAAAGAAGAACTCGAGGATGTCCCGTAACGGGGCCTGGCTGCGGTGGCCAGCTCGGCGGCTGGTGCGGCTGCCGCCGGTCGTGGTGGGCGTGTGCGCTGCCGTGATCGCGATCTCGCAGGTGATGCGCGCCGTGGTCTGAGTGGCGCGGCGACCCGGCGCCGCGCGCCGCTGCTCGTCGCTAGCCCTCGCCGCTGCCACCGCCACTGCCACCGGTGCCGCCGTCCCCGCCGGTGCCGCCACCGCCGGGCCTGCTCGAGCGGCCGGTGACGCGCACGGTCGCGTTGTCGCGGGCCGTCTGGCCGCCCGAGGTGGCGCGCAGGACGAGCCGGTAGCTGCCGGCGGTCGCGGCCTTGGTGCCCGCCTTGCCGTTCCAGCGGATCGTGTTGCGGCCCTCACGCGCGCGACCCGAGACCGCGGCGACGCGGCGGCTGCCCTTGAAGACCTCGAGGATCACGCGGGCGTCCGTCGTGGAGACGTAGCGAACCAGCACGGACTTTCCGCTGCGGGCGCTCAGCGCGTCGAGGAACGAAGCGACCATCAGGCGCGGCGTCGTGACGACGCCGCCGTCCCTGCCCGCCGCCCCGGCCGGGCCCTGGGCGCCGTTCGTGCCCGCCGCCCCGTTCGCGCCGGTCGCTCCCTGCGGTCCTTGGGGACCCTCGGCGCCAGTCGCGCCCGTGGCGCCCGTGGCGCCCGTCGCGCCGGTGTTGCCCGTGTTGCCGATCGGGCCCTGGGGGCCCTGCGCGCCGGTGGCGCCGGTCGGGCCCTGCTGCGGGTTGAGCACCATCAGGTCGTAGGTCGCCGCGCTCGACGTGCACAGCGGCCCGCTCGGCCCGTTGCAGCGGGTCGCGAGCTTGTACGTGAACGCGTCGGCGCCCGAGAAGGCGTTCAGCGACGTGTACTTCACGAGGCCGGAGTTGAGCGCGGTGAGGTCGGTGGTGCCGTGGCCGACCCCGGTCTCGACGGTATACGCGTCGACCGGGTCGCCGCCGGCGGCGCAGACGAGGCGGAGGTTGGTCTGGATCGCCTGCGGGACGCTCTGCGACAGGCTCGCGCACACCGGCGCGGAGCCGGCGCCGATCCGCAGGTCCACCGTCCGCTCCGCGGACAGCTCGTCCGAGCCGCCGGAGCCGCTGCCCACCGAGACGCCGCGGAACTTGAACTGGTCGGATCCCGCCTGGCCGGCGGTGGGCGTGTAGGTCACCCAGAGATCGGTCCCTTGCTGCCCGTTGGCGGGGGCGATGGTGCCCTTCGACGGGCCCGCGGTGATCAGCACGACGCCGCCGGTGCAGTCGACGCGGATCGGCGTCGCGGCGTTGTGCGGGACACCTGCGGTCGAGTCGGTGCAGCTCGGCGGGGCGGCAGGGGCCGTGGCGGGGGCGAGCGCGGCGGCGGCGAGCGCCAGGACGAGCCCGATCGTGGAGTTCCGGGTGCGCGTTTTCACCGCGCGACGCTCGCAGGGCGTCGCGCGACAAGTCAACCGGGCGCACCACCGGTGCCTCACCAGCGCGTCAGATCGCGAACATCGAGCGCTCATGGCGGCGACGGGCGCCGCCGGTAGGCTCGGCCGATGCCCGAGCTGCGCCGCGTCGCCCACGACGATCCGTTCGGGGCCTGGGAGATCGAGCTCCACGGCCATCAGGTCGTCTACCGCGTCGCCGGTCAGGGGCCACCGGTGGTGCTGATCCACGGGATGGTCAACTCCTCGCGGCACTGGCGCCCGGTGGCGTTGCGGCTCGCCGAGCGCCACACGGTGATCGTGCCCGACCTCGTCGGCCACGGCGACTCGGCGACGCCGCGCGGCGACTACTCGCTCGGCGCGCACGCCGCGGTCATCCGCGACCTGCTGTCGGCGCTCGGGATCGGCCGCTCGACGATCGTCGGCCATTCGTTCGGCGGCGGCGTGGCGATGGTGTTCTTCTGGCAGTTCCCGCACCGCGTCGAGCGGCTCGGGCTCGTCTCCAGCGGCGGCCTCGGCCCGGAGGTCTCGCCGCTGCTGCGCTCGATCGCGCTGCCGGGCGCCTCCGCGCTGATCTCGCTCGCGGGCGCCGACCGCGTGACCGGCGCGCTGGACCGCGCCGGCACCGCCCTGCGCGACCGCGGCTCCGGCCTCGGCGTGCAGCTACAGGCGGTCGCCCGCGCGCTGCGGCCGCTCGGAGGGCCAGGCGCGCGCGAGGCGTTCGTGCACACGCTGCGCGCGGTCATCGACGCTCGCGGCCAGCGCGTCAGCGCGACCGACCGGCTCTACCTGCTCGACGCCGTGCCGACGCTGATCGCGTGGGGCGAGCGCGACCGCACGATCCCGATCGAGCACGGCCGCGCCGCGCACGCGGCGGTCCCCCACAGCCGCTTCGTGGAGCTCGAGGGCGCGGCGCACTTCCCGCACATCGAGGCGCCGGAGGCGCTCGCGTCGGCGCTGCTGGACTGGATCGCGGCGACCGAGCCCGCCGCGCTCGACGACGAAGCCTGGCGCGCGCTGCTGCGGCGCCGCGCCTCAGCTCGCCCGCGCGCCGCCTGACGCAAGAAAGGTGTCTGACACCTTTCTTGCGCGGTCAGCCGCCGGCGACGCTCGCGACGTAGGCGGCGACCGCGTCGATCTCGGCGTTGGAGAGGGTGTCGCCGAAGGCCGGCATCCCGCCCCCGCCGCCGCGCACGTACGCCTTGACCGTCGCCGCGTCGGGCTGGGCGTCGTCGAGGTTCGGGCCGATCGCGCCGGAGGTACCCGCATCGGCGAGCGTATGGCAGCTGCCGCAGCTCCCGGTGAAGACGGTCTTCCCGTCCGCGGCGACCGTCGCCGCCTGCTGAGGCGTCGGCGGAGGCTTCTCGGCCCCGATGAGCTGCGGCCCGATCAGCAGCACGGCGACCGCGAAGGCGGCGACGAGCCACGTCACGGGCCCCAGCACCCGGTCGATCGAATGCAGCATCAGGGCGCCGGGATCCCGCTCGTGGTGACGAACCAGAGCCCGCTCGTCACCCAGGTGGCGACGAGCAGCGTGAACACCGTGCCGCCGATGACCGGGAGCCAGATCCCCGCCCGCCCGGGCATGTGGATGATCGTCACCTTGGTGGCGAACGCGCCGTAGAACAGGCAGCCGAGCAGCGAGTGGGCCAGCACGCGCGTCGTCGTGGTCTGGAAGGCGAGCTGGTAGAGGCAGTGGTAGGCGACCGGGAGGCTGAGCAGGAACGCCAACCGGCCGGAGATCCGGTGCCCGTCGGCGAGCCACGAAGGCCGGCCCGAGAACGGCAGCTTCCCGTACATCCACAGCGCGCTGAACACCTGCAGCAGCGCGAACAGCACCGCGGCGCTCGACAGCCAGACCTTCATCGTGATCGTGTCGGTGAACCCGAGTGTGATCGCGAGGTCGGTCTGCGGGTCGTGCGCGCGCCCGTAGAGGCCGAGCGCTATCGCCACGACCGCGCCCATCGCGCCCGCGGCGAGCACGCCGGCCGCGCCGATCTGGCTCGGGGGCTCCGGTGCGGGCTCGGTGGCGGCAGCTGCCATGGCGACCGGCCGATCCTCTCCGAATTCGAGGACGCCGTGCAAGAAATGTGACTGACACCTTTCTTGCACGGACTCGTGGCAGCCGCACTGGACGCGCCGCGGGGCATGCCCTACCGTTCGCGCTCGTGCTCTCCACCTCGCGACAGCACCGCACCTTCGCCGCGGCCTCCTGAGTCCGCCGCGCGGCCCTGAG
>DATFQI010000086.1:0-17952 GCA_035264365.1 Solirubrobacteraceae bacterium | reverse complement strand
GCGCCGTTGACGATGTTGTCCACCGCGCGGATCGCCGTGAGCATCGAGTGGTCGGAGTTGTTGTACCGGTGCAGGCCGTTGCGGCCGACCTGCTGGAGGTTGGAGATGGTCTCCAGCCAGGCCTTGATCGCGTCCACGCGCTCGGCGTAGTCGGCGTCGTACATCGGGTAGGCGAGCGGCACGCGGGTGACGTAGCCCTTCTCGACCTTGGCCGGGTCGCCGAGGCCGAGCTGGCCCAGCTCGCGCTTGGCGAGCTCGACGAGGTCGTCGTCGTCCATCTCCCAGAGCTCGTCGCCCTGGAAGCAGAAGAACTCGAGGCCGACGCTCGCCTTGGACGGGTCCGGGACCATCCAGGGGCTCCAGGAGCGGAAGTTCTGGATCCGGCCCACGTTGACCGAGTCGTCGTGGATGTAGATCCAGTTGTCCGGGAAGAGGTCCTCGCCGTCGATGATCAGCGCGACCGTGAGGAAGTCGCGGTAGCGCAGGCCCATCGCGGCCTCCTTGACCTCGGCGGAGGCGCCGGAGGACTCGCCGGCCAAGCCGACCGTGGCGCGCAGCGGCAGCGAGGAGATGACATCGCTGCACTCGATCCGCTCACCGCCGGCGGACACGGCGACGATCCGGCCGTCCTCGACCTCGATGTCGTCGACGCGCGCGTTGAGCCGGACTTCGCCGCCGAGGGCGATGATCTCGTCGCACATCGTCTCCCACATCTGGCCGGGCCCGAAGCGGGGGTAGTGGAACTCGGAGATCAGCGACTTGATCTTGTTGTCGCCGTTGCCCATGAAGGCGGCCTTGGCGGCGGACCAGAAGGAGAGGCCCTTGATCCGCTGGGCGGCCCACTCCGCGCGCAGCTCGGTGGTCGGGACGCCCCAGACCTTCTCGGTGTAGCCCTTGAAGAAGTGGTTGTAGAGGCGCCAGCCGAAGCGGTTGGAGACCCACTGCTCGAGGTTCTCCTCCTTGCCCTTGGGCTTGATCAGCGCCCACAGGTAGGAGAGGCCGGAGCGCACGAGCTCGACGGGGCCGAGCTTCTTGATCACGTCCGTGCCGTTGAGCGGGTAGTCGAGGAACTTGCCGTTCCAGTAGATCCGAGACATGCGCGGGCGCTTGAGGAACTCCTCCTTCATCACCTCGTGCCAGAGGTCGTCGACCTCCTTGGACTTGGTGAAGAAGCGATGGCCTCCGAGATCGAAGCGGTAGCCGTCGCGGACCTCGGTCTTGGCGATGCCACCGACCTGATCCTCGGCCTCCAGCACGATGACCGGTCGGCCCTTCTGGGCGAGCAGGTAGCCGGCGGTCAGACCCGCAGGGCCGCCGCCGAGGACGGCGACGGGCTTCTGAGGGCCGTCTCCGTTACGGGCGAAGCGTTCAGTGGGGAAGTCGAGAGCCATATGCGGGCATCCTGCCCCCGTACCCCGGCGAACCGATCAATCGGCTAACGGCCGCTAACAGCCCTTAATCGGCTGCCCAGAGCGCCCTCGGCGAAGGGCCCTACCCGCCCACGCCGACCGCTACGCTCAGGCCCGTGGCGCCCTCCACGGCCCTCGACATCCTGCTCGTCGACGACGACGAGCCGCTGCGCGACATGCTCACCCGCTCGTTCGAGCGCGAGGGCCACCACGTGACGGCCGTCCCCGACGGGCACGCCGCGCTGCGCGCGGCCGCCGACCGCGCCTACGACGTCGTGCTGCTGGACGTCGCGCTCGGCGAGGGCCCGACCGGGCACGACGTGGCGCGCCTCCTGCGCGACCGCCGCGACGTCGTCCCGATCATCATGCTGACCGCGCTGGACTCCGAGGCCGACGCGGTCCAGGGGCTGGAGGCCGGGGCCGACGACTACGTCACCAAGCCGTTCGGGCTCGCCGAGCTGCGCAGCCGGATCCGCGCGGTGCTGCGGCGCGCGCACGGGCGCGTGGTCGAGGGCAGCCTGACCGTCGGCAACGTCTCGCTCGACCGCGAGCTGCGCCGGGTGACCGTGGGCGGGGAGGCCGTGAGGGTCACGTTCAGCGAGTTCGAGCTGCTCGCGCAGCTGATGGCGCGGCCCGGTCACGCCTTCAACCGCCAGGAGCTGCTGCGGGCGATCTGGGGCGACTCCGCCTACCGCGACCCGCGCGCGATCGACGTCCACATCCGCCACCTGCGCGAGAAGCTCGAGGAGGCGCCCGAGAACCCGACGCTGATCCTCACCGTGCCGGGCCGCGGGTACAGGGTCAGGGAGCGATGAGACTCCGGCGGCGGCTGCCGAGAGGCCTACGGCCCCGCCTGCTGCTCGCCCTGCTGCTGACGAGCGCGGTCACGCTCGGCATCGCGGCGACCGTCCTGCTGAGCCCGCTGCCCGACCGCCTGCGCGAGCAGAGCGCCACGAATCTACGCGTGGCGGTGACCGCCTCGCGCGAGGCGTTCGAGCGCGGGCTGCGCGAGCAGGCCAAGGACCCGTTCGCGGTCCAGCGCGTCGCCGAGGACCTGCGCCAGCGCACCGACGGGCGCGTGCTCGTGCTGGACGCGGTCGTCCCGGCCGGGCTGGCCGTCTACGACACCAGCAGCGGCGCCGGCCGCCGCACCGCGACGCTCGTGGCGCTGCACAGCCTGCGCACGCGCACCACGACGACCGACATCCGCGGCGACGACGTGCGGATCGGCATGCGCCTGTTCGGCGCGAAGGGCGGCGTCGCCGGGGTGCTGGTGGTCGAGCGCCGGCTGACCGAGGTCACGACCGCCGTCGACCAGGTCCGGAACGCGCTGCTGGCCGCCGCCGCGGTCGGCCTGCTCGTGGCGGTCGCGCTCGCCGTGGCGCTGTCGAGCACGCTGCTGCGCCGGCTGGGGCGGCTGCGCACGGCGGCCGTGCGGATCAGCCAGGAGGGCATCGTCGAGGCCCCGCTGCAGCACGACGAGGGCCGCGACGAGGTCGGCGACCTCGCCCGCGCGTTCGGGCGCATGCAGGAGGAGCTGCGCCGCCAGGAGCAGGCGCGGCGCTCGTTCGTGGCGACCGCCTCGCACGAGCTGCGCACGCCGCTGACGATGCTCCAGGGCACGATGGAGCTGCTCGAGGAGGACCTCGCGGAGGAGCGGCTGGACATCGCCGACGCGCAGATGCAGGTCGCCCGCGCGCGCCGCGAGCTGCTGCGCCTCGCCAGCCTCGCGGGCGAGCTGCTCGACCTCAGCCGGCTGGACGCCTCGGTGCCGCTGCGCTCGGAGCCGGTCGAGCTCGGCGAGCTGGCGCGCGCGGTGGCGGCCGAGTTCGGCCTGCGCGCCGGCGAGCGCAACGTGGAGCTGGACGTGGTCCAGCCGCCCGGCCCGTGCTGGAGCCGCGGCGACCCGGACGCCGTCGCGCGCGTCGTGCGGATCCTGCTCGACAACGCGCTCCGGTACGGCCCGTCCGGGGAGCCGATCAGCGTCTCGGCCGGCTGCGACGCCGCCCACGCGTACGTCGAGGTGGCCGATTGCGGGCCCGGCGTGCACCCGGCCGAGCGCGAGCAGATCTTCGAGCGCTTCCAGCGCGGCCGCAGCGCCAGCGCGGAGGCCGGCTTCGGCCTCGGCCTGGCGATCGGCCGCGAGCTGGCCGAGCGGATGGGCGGCACGCTCGCGCTCGCGGGCGAGGAGGGCCAGCGCGGCACGCGCTTCCGGCTCGACCTGCCGGCCGCGGAGCCCGGGCAGGAGGCGGAGCCGGAGCCGGACCCGGCGACGGCCGGCCGCGCGTAGCTACCTCTTGACCAGGACGGTCGCGCGCAGCTGGATGCTGCCGGAGCCGGGCTCGAGCGGGCGCACGGCGAGGGCGGTCAGCCGCGGGTCGTTGGAGACGTACTGGCTCCACTCGGCCGAGCGCAGGCGCACCAGCTCGGTCCACGGCGCCGTCCAGCGCTCGATCTGGTCGGTGATCGGCTCGACGAGCACGAGCCGGCGGCCGCTCGGCAGCCGGTCGATCAGCGGCCGCAGGTCGCGCGCGGCGCTCGTGCCGCGCAGGTGCTCGACGCCGTCCCGCCAGTCGGTCACGCCAAGGTCGCTCACCGGGCCCCAGACCGTCGCGTAGTCCAGGCCCGCCGGCAGGTAGTAGCTCAGCACCGGGATCTGCTCGGGCTGGGTCGACACGACGAGGTCGCCCGGCCGCAGGCTCGGGGCGATCTCCTCGGAGATCGCGCGCACGTTGCTCTTCTGCTGCGGGGCGCCGTCGCCCGCCCAGATCAGCGCCACGAGCAGCGCGCCGACGAGGCCGAGCCGGCCGGCGTGCGCGAGCCCGCCCGCCACCACCAGCAGCAGCGGCGGCAGCGCAACGGCGAGGTAGCGTGCCGCCCAGGCCGGCGAGAACTGCGAGGCCGCGAACGCGACCAGCATCGTCGCCGCCCACAGGCCGGCCAGCACGAGCAGCGCTCGCCCGCGCGGGGAGAAGCGGCCGCTGCCGCGGTCCAGCAGCGCCACCGCACCCGCGCCCGCGGCGAGCAGCAGCCCGAGCTGGGCGACCCGGCCGAGCAGCAGCCCCGGCACCTCCGCGAGGTCGCCGAGGCCGGGCGTGGACGACCACGGCGCGCCGGTGTGCTGGGCCTGGAAGGCGAGCGTCGGCAGCCACGGGGCGAACAGCAGCAGCGCCCCGCCGAACCCGATCAGGCCGTCCTGGAAGAGCTCCTTGCGCGTCTCCCCGCGCGCCGCGAACAGCAGCACCAGCCACGTCAGCCCGCAGCCGAGGGCGAAGAACAGCGCCCAGTTGTGCGTGTACATCAGCGCCGCCAGCGCGACCGCGAACCCGCCCGCCCAGCGCCGGCGGACGGCGCGCGCCGGCGCGGCGTCGGTGCCGGCGAGCACGTACGCGCGGCCGAAGGCCCCGCACGCGAGCAGGCCGAGCAGCGTCACCAGCGCGTACATGCGCGTCTCCTGCGCGTAGTGCGTCAGAAACGGGTTCGTCGCGGCCAGCAGCGCGGCCGCCAGCCCGGCCGTCTCCCCGAACAACCCGCGCGCCGCCCACCACGCCGCAGGCACGGCGAGCACGGCGAACAGCAGCGAGAGCGCGTGGGTGGCCTCCTCGCTGCTCCCGAACACCGCCAGCCAGACGTGCAGCAGCGCGTAGTACAGCGGCGGTGAGCCGTCGAGCCGCAGCGCGGCCGGGATGTCCGACAGCGGGCGGTCTGCGATCCCGACCGAGAGGCCCTCGTCGATCCAGAAGCCGACCCCGAAGTCGCGCGTGCGCAGCACGATCGAGAGCAGCACCAGGCCGCCGATCGCCAGGGGCGCGAGCAGGCGTGCGTTCCCAGCGACCGCTGCGGGCGTGCTCCAGGCCGGCCGGCGCGAGGCGATCGTCGCCATCGCTCAGGAGGTTAGAGGCATGTTCACGGGCTGTTGCAGGTGCTTCCCACCATCCACCGCTTCGTCTTCGTGACCGTCGGGAAGCGCGGGTCGCTCGCGTTGGCGGTCCAGTAGGGCGCGATCATCGTTCCCGGCGGGAAGGGGAAGACGGAGACCTCGGTCTCGTGCAGGTGCAGGTACCAGACCAGGGCCTGGGTCTGGAACGCACCCGTGAAGACCGGGCCGCAGGCCTTGATCGCGTCCTCCCCGCCGGCCTTGTCGATCACCTCGACGAGGTTCGCGCCGTAGACCTGCGACTCGTAATCGATCCGCTCCAGCCGCTCGCGCAGGGAGTTGACCTGAGTCCGCACGAACGGCGCCGCGGCGAGCAGCGCCACGACGACGCCCGCGGCGACGGCGGCGGCCGGCGCCCGGCGGCGGAGCATCCTGAACAGGCCGACCCAGCCGACGCCGGCGAGGATGCACACCATCGCGGCCGGGAGCGCGACGTAGCGCAGGTTGCCGGCGAAGCCCGCCTCCGTCATCAGCGCGACCGCGATCATCAGCGCGGTCGAGAACACCGCGAGGGTCGCGACCACGCCGGCGAACGGCTCGCGGCGCCGGCGCACGGCCAGCACGACGCCGATCACCGCACCCACGTAGACGGGGACCGAGAGCACGGACGCCGAGCGGCGGAAGACCTCCAGGAACGGCGACGCGGCGAAGGCGGCCGAGTCGGGGTTGGGCTGGCGGGCGCGCTCGGCGGCCCGCAGCAGGGAGCCCGAGCCGAGGTACTCCGGCACGAACCAGACGACGAGCGTGAGCAGGCCGGTCCCGGCGACGAGCGCGAGCGTGCGCCACGGCGGCCTGCCGCGCCACTCGACCGCGACGTACCAGAGCCCGTAGAGCGCCCACAGCGGCCACACCTCCGGCCGCAGCAGGCCGGCCAGGAAGCCGAGCAGGAAGGCGTCACGGCGGCGCCCGTCGAGGTGCCGCTCGACCGCCAGCAGGCAGAGGGCGACGAGCAGCCCCTCCGAGTTGCCGCGCCCGAAGTTGAAGATGAACTGGTCGGCGAGCAGGAGCGCGAGCCCGGCGATCACGCCGGCCACGGGCCCGGCGAGCCGGTTGCCGAGGCGGTACGCCATCGCGATCGCGAGCACCCCGCCCGCGCGCGCGACGAGCACCCACAGCTCCGGCGCCGGGCCGTCGCCGATCAGCGAGAACGGAGCGGTGAACAGGATCGGCAGCGGCTTCCACGATGGGCCGTCCGTGGTGACCAGGTCGAGGTGCACGACCTCGCGGCCCCAGATGATCCACGCCCACGGGTCGTAGGTCGGCGTCGAGGGGCCGACCAGCGAGACGGCGGCGACCGCGATGCAGGCGAGCGCGAGCAGCCCGATCGGGCGGGCCTTGCCGGCGGGCTCGGGTGGCGCGTGGGCCAGCGAGCGCAGGCGGGCAACCAGCGCCGGCCGTCGGTCGCGGATCGCGCTCACGGCCGGAACCTAGCGGGAACGGCGGATCCCGCCCGCCCGGTCCAGGCGCACCCAGCGGATGTCGCCCGGCACGACCCGCTCCTCGGTGGCGGTGAAGCCGCGGCGCTCGTAGAGCGCGCGCGCCGGGGCGTTCTCGGCGCCCGTGCCGACCGTCCAGTGCGTGGCGTCGCGCTCGCGCGCCTCGAGCGCGTCCAGCAGCGCGGTCGCGACGCCGCGGCGGAACGCCGCCGGGTCGACCACGAGCCGGTGGATGTCGACCGTCCCGCCGGCGCGCCGGAAGGAGATCGCGCCGAGCAGCCCGCCCTCCTCGCCGGCACCGAGGAAGGTCTCGCCGCAGCCGCGCAACTCGGCCGGCGTCTCGCGCATCGGCGGGAGCACGTCCGCGCCGATCAGCTCGGCCTCGACGGCGTAGCTCGCGCGCTGCAGCTCGACGAGGCGATCGAGCGTCGCGTCGTCGCCGAGGTCGAGCTCGGCGACCCGCATGCTCACTGCAGCGCCAGCGCCGCGAGGACGGAGGCCGGCGGCTCGGCCTCGCGGTCGACCGTCGCGCCCGGGTTGCCCCACTCGGCCAGCCCGCGGTCGAGGGCGGCGAGCGGCAGCCCGCACGCCTCGGCGAGCTCGCGCGCCCGGCGATCGAGCAGGAGCCGGTCGCCGGAGACGAGCAGGCGCTTGGCGGCCAGCGTCGCCGGATCGTCCTCCAAGCCCAGGAACAGCTCGCCGGCGGTCAGGTCGTAGACGCCGGCCGCGGCGAGCGCGGTCAGCAGGTCGAACCGGCGCGCGCGGCCGAAGCCGGGCAGCGCGAGGCGCTCGAACACGCGCGAGAAGCGGCGCTCCGGGCTCCAGCTGGCATCGCCGGTGAAGGCGGCCTCCTGCGAGCGGGCGCGGGCGGCCCAGGCGCGGTAGGCGTCGGCGGTGCGGCGGCGGTCGGCCGGCAGGTCCTCCGGCGTGCCGTCCTCCCACCGTGGCCGTGCGGCCAGCAGCGCGCGCTGGAGCTCGGGCGCCTCCGGCCCGGCGAGCGCGAGCAGGAACGCGAGCCAGCTCGCCTGCTCCGGGTCGGCCTCCTCCGCGATCTCGGGGTACGGGCCGGGCGGGGCGAGCCGCTCGGCCGCCGCGGCGAGCGCAGCCGCGAGCCGGCGGGCGTCGGCGGTCGCCCGCAGGCCGGGTGCGAGCGGGTTGCGGTAGCCGTCGTCGGCGGCGCGCGCGACGCGCCGCGTGACCACGCCCGAGCGGCCGCCCGACGAGCTGCGGCGCTTCCCCGAGGAGCCCGAGCCCGAGCGGCTGCGCGGCGGGCTCGGCGGCGCCTTGGACCGCAGCTCGGCCTGCTGCTCGCGGCTGCAGATCGGGCAGTTGGACGTCAGGCGGTTGTGGCGGCAGAAGAGCGACACGGCCTCGATGGTTGTAGCGGCTCGGTCAATACCTTCCCGCCGCGGGACGGACGCAGCGTCACGGAGCCGCGGATCATGCGCTCCGTCCGCGCTCCCGGCGGGGCGAGCGCGAAGCGCGCGAGCACGGCCCGCAGCACCTCGCGCAGCTCGAGCGCGGCGAACGCCGCGCCGGCGCAGCGGCGCACGCCGCCGCCGAACGGCAGGTAGGTGCCTGGCGCCGGCGTGGCGTCCAGGAAGCGCTCCGGCCGGAACGCGGTCGGCTCCCGCCAGGCCTCCGGGCGGCGGTGGGCGAGGTAGATGCACGGCGCGACGTGGACGCCCGCCGGGAGGGTGAAGCCGCCGACCTCGAACGGCGCGGCGACGCGCCGGGCGGCGATCGAGAGCACGGGCCGCACGCGCAGCACCTCCTTGAGGACGGCGTCGAGATACGTGTCGTCGCCGTCGCGGACGCGCTCCTGCGCGTGCGGGTGGTGCGCGAGCCGCTCGAGCGCCCAGGCCAGCGAGCCCGCGGTCGTCTCGTGGCCGGCCGCGAGGACGGTGACGACCTGGTCGCGCAGCTCCTCGCGCTCGATCCCGGCGGCGCTCAGCACGCTGAGGAGCGAGCCCTCGGCATGGCCGCCGCGATCGATCTCGCGCGCGAGCAGCGCGTCGACCTCGGCGACGGCCCCCAGGAACGCGTTCCAGGTCGCGCCGCGGTGCAGCGACATCGCGACCAGCCGCGGCAGCGACGCCGTCATGTCGAGCGCCCGGCGGATCGCCGCCCGCAGCTGCGGCCGCTCGACGGGGCCGAGCACGAGGCGCAGGATCACGTCGAGCGTCAGCGCCTGCATGCGCGGCAGCGTGCGCAGCTCGCCGGCCGGCCACTGCGCGACCTCGGCCTGCGCCATCGCCGCGACGGTCTCGCGCCAGCCGGCGAGCGCCTCGCCGTGGAAGGTGGGCAGCAGCTCGCGCCGGCGGCGCAGATGATCGGGGCCGTGCGTGAGCAGGATCGAGGTCGGGCCCGCGAACGGCTCGAGCACGGTCGAGCTGGCGCCGCCGTGCAGCTGCGTGTCGTCGGCAGCGAAGATCCGCCGGATCTCGCCCGGATCGGCGACGAGCACCATCGGCGCGTCCGCCCACGCCACGCGGACCGTGAACGGGTCGCCGTGGCGCGCGCGGCAGCGGCGCAGGAACGCGGTCGGCCGCGCGATCCACTCGACCGTCTGCAGCGCGGCCGGCTCCTTGGGTCCGGGCGGGAGCACGCCCTCCATGATCGCGCGCGGCTACAGCGGGCGGCGACCGCCGAAGCCCGACTCCGGCGCGTGCCAGTGCCCGACCTCGGGCTCGTCGAGCAGCCAGCAGAGGTAGATCTCCTCGCCGCCGAGCAGCGACGGGAAGTCGATCAGCCCGCGTTCGAGGTCGCGCACGACGACGTCGAGCTCCTCGAGCTGGTCGAACCCCAGCGCCAGCTCCAGCGCGGCGGCCGCGTGCTCGCGGCCCGGCCAGGCGCCGCCGCTGAGCTCGGCGAGCGAGACGAACTCGGGGTTGAAGCCCTCGGCGTCGAGGCGCCGGCGGGCAGCGCGGATGCGGCGCACGATGCGCCCGACGAGGTCGAGCTTCGCGTTCGCCTCGTCGACGGTGTAGTGGCGGTGGTGCATCATCTCTCGCGGCCACATACCCGCTCCCCGCGCAGCTCATCCGTGCCCGAACGGGCACTCACGTCCGGTAGCGGCCGCCGGCCTTCGCCCACTCGAGCAGGTGCGCGACACCGCAGAATCCGTCCGGAATCCGGTGCTCCCCGCGGTGGCGTACGAGCGCGACGTGGTCCTCGGGCGGAAGCTCGGCCTCGCACCAGGCGCAGCGGGTCAACCCGTCCCGCACGTCATCGCCGGCGGCCGGGAGCGTCTCCCAGTACGCGCCGCGGATCGCCCACGGGATCACGTGCTCGAGCCGGCAGAAGACGGCGCGCCGGCCGCCGGCGGGCTCGTAGGCGCGGAAGCCGTCCCACGGCTCCACCGGCGCCCCGCACCACGTGCACGAGCCGGGCGTCACTCGTCGAGCGGGAGCTCGAAGCGCCCGTCGCCCACCGCGAGCAGGAGCGGCTCGCCGTCGCGCGCGACGATCGTCATCTGCAGGTCGGGGTCCTGGGTGGCGAACTCGGCCGTCGCCACGCTGCGGCCGCCGAACGCGCGGGCGAGCCCGAGCACGGCGCTGCCGAGGTTGGCGATCGCGCCGATCGGGGCCGCCAGCTCGCCCGTGATCGGGTCGGCCTTCAGCGCCGAGGACGGCGCGGGCCGGATCTCGGGCAGCGCCCGTGGCGGCGCCGGCACCGGCATCTCCGCGGGGACCTCGTACGGCTCGCCCTCGACGGTCAGGTCGAGCGCCCCGCTCGGCTCGCCGTCGAGCATGGCCGGCGCCTGCTCGTCGCCGAGGTCGAGCAGCAGCACGACGCGCAGCGCCTCCGAGCGCACGGCGAACGCGCGCACGGTCGCGATCGCCTCGGCGTGGCGGGCGATCGTCTTCAGCGCGGCGGGGTCCTCGGCTCCGGGCGACACCGCAGCCATGGTGGCACTCAGCGCGTGAGCTCGACGGCGCGGCGCGCCTCGAGCTCGTTCGGGTTCTCGCGGTAGCCCGCGGTCAGGTACGAGAGCCACATCCACAGCCGCCCGTGCTGCTCCTGCCAGACGTGGCAGAGCTCGTGGCAGATCAGATCGTCGGAGACCTCGGCGAGCGGCCGGCGGATGAAGATCTGCCCGCAGGACTCGTAGCCCTGGAAGCGCCGGAACCACGGCAGGCGGAACAGCCACGGGGCGTGCCAGATCCGCGTGCGCGCGGTGCTGACCGGGCGCGGGTGGAAGTCCAGCCGGTCCAGCCGCGCCTTGGCGCGGCCGAGCGCCGCCCGCTCCTCGGGACCGGCGCGCGCCGCCATGGCTACAGCGCGCCCAGCAGCTCCTTGAGGCGGTCCTCTCCGCGGTTGTCGAGCCCTCCCAGCAGCGGCTCCACGTAGACCGAGTAGGCCTCGCGGGCGAGCGTCTGCTCGTCGGCCGGCTCGATCGCGTTGCGCTCCGCGGCGTACGCCGCGGCGGCGATGAACACGCCGGCGCCGAGCGCCCGCAGCTCGCGCAGCGTGAGCAGGCGCTCGGCAGCGTTCGCCGCGGCGTGATCATTGCCGGCGGCGTGCTCGAGCAGGGCGCTGACGTCGGCCTCGCCGGGGAACGGGACCTCGATGTGCGCGAAGCGCCGTGTCAGCGCGGGCGAGGCGTCGAGCGGACCGGCCGCGGTCGCGATGACGCGCCAGTCGTCGGGCGGCTTGACCTCCTCCCCGCCCGGGAGCGTCAGCGGCAGCCCGCCGAGGAACGTCGACAGGCCGCCGAGCGCCTTGTCCGCGCGGGCGCGGTCCAGCTCGTCGAGCACCAGCCACTTGCCACGGGTCGCGGCGTCGGGGACGGTGCCGGTGGTCGCGGGCGCGCCGTCGCGCGCGCGGCGGCCGAGCGCCTCGCCCGAGCTCCAGTGGGCCGTCGGCGTGACCAGCACGGCGCCGCCGGCGCGGCCCGAGGTGACTGCGGCGCGGGCGACGGCGAGCGCGAGCGCCGTCTTGCCCGAGCCGGCCGGCCCGGTGAGGACGACGTGGCGGCCGGCGGCCAGCGCGGCGGCGAGCGACGCGTAGGCCGAGGACGGCAGGCGCAGGCCCTGGCCCTCCGCCGCGGCGCGGATCGCGGCCGCGTCGAGGAAGCCGCTCGCCTGGCGCGGCGCGGGCGGCGGGACCTCGGCCAGCCGCGGCGGCTCGGCGGGCGCGGCCGGCGGGGGCGCGGAGGGCGGCGAGATCACGGTCGGCGCGTCCTGCGGGCGCTCGGGCTCGGGCGCCGGCGGCGCAGGCTCCGGGACGGCGGGCTCTGGCGGCGGCGCCGGCGCGGCCGGCGCCGCGGGCTCGGCCGCCGCGGGCTCGGGAGCCGCGGGCTCGGGCGCCGGCGGCTCGGGCGGCGGCTCCGGCGTGGCCGTCGGCTTCGGCGCGGCGGCGCCGACGGCCGTGTAGGAGCGCGTCGCGTCGTCCGGGTCGGCGGTCTCCCAGATGTCGGCGGGCGGCGTCGGGGGAGCGGCCGATGGGACGGGCGCGGAGGCCGAGCCCGAGCCCGCGCCGGCGGCCGGGGCGCCCGGGCCGACGTCCTGCCACTCGTCCTCCTCGTCCTCCTCCGCGGCGACGGGCTCGGGGGCCGGCGGCGCCGCGGCCTCCGGCGCGCGCTCGGGCTCAGGCTCGGTCTCGGCGCCGGCCTCCGCGAGCCGTGCCCACTCGGCCTCGCCCTCCGCGCGCACGGCGTCCGCGCCGCCGGGGTTCAGCTGCGCGGCGATGTCGAGCATCGACATGTGGATGGGCAGCGTCAGCTCGTTCTTGGTGTCCTGGCCGGTCGGGGTCAGCGCGCGCTGGTCGTCGATCATGCGCATGTCGCCCATCAGCGCCAGGTAGCGCTCGCCCTGGCTCTCGAGCGTGTTGTCGTTGTCCCAGCCCGCGCGGCCGAGGTAGCCGAGCGAGCGGCCGAAGTCGAGCATCGAGATCCGCGTCCCGGGCGCGACCGACGACAGCAGGCTGAGCCCGATCGCCAGCCCGTGGTAGATCGAGTCGGTCATGTGCTTCTCGAGCAGCTGGCGGCGCAGCCAGTCGGCCTGCGCCTCCGAGACCTCGAACGGCGCGCCGGTGTCGCCGGCGCGGATGTAGCGCTTGCCGATCTCGGTCAGCTCGACGACTCCGCGATCCTCCTTGAGCAGCCCGGCCGAGCGCGCGTAGGAGACGAACTGGCGGGTCCGGCCCTGGGCGTTCTCGAGTCCGGGCGGGAACAGCTCCTCGCTCGGGAACTCCGTGACGAACTCGTCGAGACGGACGCGGTCACGGGTGGAGATGGCCCGCAACAGGCCGTGGGACTCGCCGATGCGGGGGGCCGGGATGGGACGCATCGCCCGACCTTAACGCGACGCGCGCGGCCCTGCGGGGCCGCGCGCGCCGCCGGAGGTCAGGAGTCGGTCTTCGCGGCGGGCTTCTCGGCCGACTCGGGCTTGGCGGGCGCCTTCGAGGCGGCAGCGTTGGTCTGCGCGGGCGCCTTCGCCTTCTGGGCAGCCTCGCCGGCCTTCGTGGTCTCCACCGTGGCCGCCGCGCCGCCCTCGCCGGCCGACACGGTCGGCTTCGGGGTCGCCGTGGCTGCGGGAGTCGGCGTCGCCGTCGCCGTCGCGGACTCGGGGTTCGCCGTCGCAGGCGTCGGCGTGGAGGCTGCGGGCGACGGCTTCGCCGCCGGCGCGGGCTTCGGCTTGGCGGCCGCGGGCTTGGGGGTCGCCGCCGCCGCGGGCTTGGGCTTCGCCGCCACGGGCTTCGGCTTCGCGGGCGGGGCGCTCGTGGCGGGCGGGGTCACCGCCGTCGTCGCGGCCGTCGGCTCCGCGGCGCCGCGCGGCTTCTTCGGCGCGGTCGCGGACTTCGGCGCGCCGGCGGCGCCGGCCTTGGGAGCACCGGTGGCGGCCGCGCGGCCGCGCGGCTTGGCGGCAGGCCGCGACTTGGTCGCGGTCCCGGTCGCGGCGGCCTTCGTGCGCGCGGTCTTCGTCGCCCCGCCGGCGCGCGCCGTGCGCGGCTTCGCGGGCGGCGCCGCGGGCGCCGCGGTGGTCTCGGGCTCAGGAGGCATGGTCGCCCCGCGCTCCCCGCCGCGGACGCGGTCGACGAGCCCGGCGACCTCGGAGACGGCGTTCTTCCCGGCGCCGGCGAGGGCGCCGATTATGTTCTTGGGATTGGGTGCCATGGGGGTGGCCTTCCCCACATGGCGGGGAGCTACACAGGCAGCGGGAACGGGTCGCCGCAAGCCAGCGCGAGCGCCTCGGAGGGCGTCAGAATGCGCACCGGTGCGCCGTCGGCGGCCCGCAGCTCGGCGCGGACACGAGTCGAGAAGCGGCCGTGCTCGAAGTGCAGCTCATAGGCGCCTTCGACGACCGCCTGAGCCCGCTCCCACGCTGCGTCGATCTCGTCCAGGACCTCAGGCGGCGGTCCTGCCGGGAGCGTGTGGGAGCGGGTCATCAGGAAGTTGATTCTCTTCAGGAAGGGAACTCGCTGCACCCCTTACATCGGCGCATGCGGAGCGGGCGCGATGGGGTCCCCACCCCAACGGCGCGCGATCGGGTCTGCCGCGGCTCACAGGCCCGGCGGGTGGCGCGCGACGAAGCCGGCGTTCGGGCGCATCGTGTTCGTCCAACGCGAGCCGGTCTCGCGCGGGGCGGACGTGTCGAAGCGGACGCCGGCGACCACGAGGTACACGTGGCCCGGGTTGGAGTAGATCGTGACCCACTTGCCCTTGCCGGCCGCGCCCCAGGACATCAGCGGGCCGGAGGCCAGCGGGCGGTCGAGCAGGCCCGCCGCGGCCAGCGCGAACGAGACGGAGCCCGAGCAGTCGTAGCCGGTGTCGGTCCACTTGCCGTGGCCGCCGCCCCACTTGTACGGCGTGCGGGCGATCGAGTTGCCGGCCTCGATGATCTGGCGCACGGCCTCGGGCGCCTCGAGCGGCGGCAGCGCCACGCCGTTGGAGAGCGCGGTCGCCTTCGTGGTGCTGGAGCCGTCGACGCCGGCGAGCACACCCGACGCCTTGCGGCCGCCGGTGCTGGCCGCGCGGGTCGGCTTCGGGCCCGGGTCGTCGAGGCCCGGGTCGTCCTCGGGCGCGGCGGCCTCGGCCTCGCCGCCGGCGGCGCCCGCCTCGGGCTGCACGACGCGCGCCCGCAGTTTCTTCGGCAGCGGCGGCAGCTTCGCCTCGCTGCGCTCCTGCTCGGGCTTCTTGCCGGTCAGGTCGGGCGAGCCCTTCTCGTCCCCGGCCGCGCCGATCGCCAGGTAGCCGCCGCCGATCACGGCGAGGCCGAGCAGGCAGGCGAGCAGGGCGGTGCGGCGCATCCACCGAGTATGGCGACGGATCATCGACCTCTGCTCCAGAAGGACGTCCGGGCGGCGGCGCCGCGGTTCGTCATCCCGATGTGCACGTGGTCGCGATGGGCGATCGTCGGGTTCAGCTTGCGCTTGAGCTTGCCCCGCTTGCCGTAGCAGGCGCGGTACTCCGTGAACTGCGCCATGCCCGCGCCCCAGTAGCCGCAGTCCCAGATCAGCTCCTCGACGCCCATGCGGCGCGCGAGCGCCTGCGGGTTGCCGGCCGCGTCGGGCGCCAGCAGCAGGCGGATCAGCTTCTCGGCGGCACGCTTGTCGGCGCTGTCGGTCACATCCAGATGCCAGTCGATCGCGCGGTTCTCGGAGTGCAGCGACGCCTGCCCCTTGCCCCACTTCTCACAGCGGTAGGAGCCCCAGAACACGCCGCGCGCGTTCGCCTCGAGCCAGCGCTGGAGCGCGAGCATCCCGGGCCGCGAGGCCTTCGGCGTGCACCTGCGCGCGCCGTCGTAGGCGGGGTCCTCGATCGGCAGCGACAGCAGCCGATCGGCGGGGTTGCCGGCGACCGGCAGCGGGCTCTCGGGCAGCCGCACCATCGCGGCGGCGGGAGCGGCGACGGCGAGCAGGAGCAGCGTGCAGAGCAGGGGGAGACGGATCATCCCCCAGACGAATCGGCGTCTCCGCGGATCGCTTGAGCGGAGCCGGGCCTACGCCGGCACTGGGAGGCCCATCGCCTGCGTTAGGTCGGCGACCAGGTCGGCGGGATCCTCGATGCCGCAGGAGAGGCGCACCAGGTCGGCCGGGACGGCCGCATCGGAGTCCTCGACGGACTGGTGCGTCATCGCCTGCGGGACCTCGAGCAGCGACTCGACGCCGCCGAGCGACTCGGCGAGCGAGAAGACGTCCGTGCGCGAGGCGATGCCGGTGGCGTCGTCGTGGCGGAAGCAGACCATGCCCGCGAAGCCGGGCCAGCGGACGTCCGAGACCCCCGGCGCCTCGCGCAGCCACTCCGTCACCACGCGGGCGCTCTCGGTGTGCGCCGCCATCCGCAGGTGCAGCGTGCGCAGGCCGCGGTGCACGAGGAAGCAGTCGAAGGGCCCGGGGACCGCTCCGACGGAGTTCTGCACGAACTTCATCCCCTCGTGGGCGCGCGCATCGCGCACGATCACGGCGCCGCCGACGGTGTCGGAATGCCCGCCGAGGTACTTCGTCGTCGAGTGCACGACCGCGTCCGCGCCGAGCTCCAGCGGCCGCTGGTAGACGGGCGTGGCGAAGGTGTTGTCGACCGCCACGAAGGCGCCGCCCTTGCGGGCCACGATGCCCTCGAGGTCGACGACGTTCAGCGACGGGTTGGTCGGCGTCTCGACCCAGATCAGCTTCGTCTCCGGCCGCACGGCGGCGGCGACCGCGTCGAGGTCGGACTGGTCGACCATCGTGTACTCCAGCCCCCAGCGCGAGAGCACCTTGTCGACGAGCCGGTAGGTCCCTCCGTAGAGGTCGGCCGGGATGATCGCGTGCGCGCCCGCCGTGCAGACCGCCGTGATCAGCGCGTGCGTACCGGCCATACCGGAGGAGAACGCGGTGGCGCGCCCGCCCTCGAGCTCGCCGAGCGCCTTCTCGAGCTGCGTCCGCGTCGGGTTCGCCGAGCGCGAGTAGTCGTAGTCGCCGACGAACTCGCCGGGCGCCTTCTGCACGTAGGTGGAGGCCTGGTGGATCGGCGGGACGACGCCGCCGAACGCGGGGTCCGGATCCAGGCCCGCGTGGACGACGCGGGTCGCGAAGCGGGTCACGAGGCCAGCGACTCCAGCAGGTCGGCGCGCGTGACGATCCCGACCGGGCGGCCGTTCTCGGCGACCGTGATCGCCTGCCCGTCGCCGGACAGCAGCTCGACAGCGTCGCGCACGGGGTCGCCGGACGCGACGCTCGGGAACGGCGCCTCCATGACCTCGGCGATCGCCACGTTCATCAGCCCCGGGTTGTCGACGGCGCGCTTGAGCAGGCCGCGCTCGCCGACCGAGCCGACGATCGCCTCCGGGTCGCCGTCGGCGACGACCGGCAGCTGCGAGACGCCGTGCTGGTGCAGCAGCGCGATCGCGTCGCGGACCGTCTGGTCCGTCTGGACGACCACGAAGGACGGGATCTCCCCCGCGCGCGTCTTCGTGCGCAGCACGTCGCCGACGCGCTGGTCGGCGCGGTCAAGGAACCCGTACTGGTCCATCCAGGTGTCGTTGAAGATCTTGCTCAGGTAGCCGCGCCCGCCGTCGGGCAGGATCACCGCGACCATCGCGGCCGGGTCGTCGATGCCGGCCGCGACCTCGAGCGCCGCGTGCATGGCCAGCCCGCAGGAGCCGCCGACGAGCAGCCCCTCGGTCTCGGCCAGCCGGCGCGTGGTCAGGAACGCGTCCTTGTCGGAGACCGTCACGTAGCGGTCGACGACCTTCGGGTCGTACGTCGTCGGCCAGAAGTCCTCGCCCACGCCCTCGACGAGGTACGGGTGGACCTCCTCGTTGGAGTAGATCGAGCCGACCGGGTCGGCGCCGATGACCTCGATCTCCGGGTTCTGCTCCTTCAGGTAGCGCCCGGTGCCGGTGACCGTGCCCCCCGTGCCGACGCCGACCACGAGGTGCGTGATCGCCCCGCCGCTCTGGCGCCACAGCTCCGGGCCGGTGCTCTCGTAGTGCGTCTGCGGGTTCGCCGGGTTGGCGTACTGGTTGGGCTGGAAGGCGCCCGGGATCTCCTGCGTGAGCCGGTCGGCGACGCGGTAGTAGGCCTGCGGCGAGTCGGGGTCGACGTCGGTCGGCGTGACGACGACCTCGGCGCCGTAGGCGCGCAGCAGGTCGATCTTCTCCTTGGACATCTTGTCCGGCATCACCGCGATCACGCGGTAGCCCTTGATGCGGGCCGCGATCGCCAGGCCGGTGCCCGTGTTGCC
>DATFQI010000085.1:0-2144 GCA_035264365.1 Solirubrobacteraceae bacterium | reverse complement strand
GCGAGCGCATGGAGGCGTTGCAGGCGATCGCGGAGGCCAACGGCGGCAACCGCCTTGCCGGCTTCCCGGGGCATGACGCCTCCGCGGCCTACGTCAAGCAGCGGCTCGAGGCCGCCGGCTACGAGGCCAGCTACCACGACTTCACCTACAACTACACGGGCCCGCGCACCGCGCCGTCCTGAGCATCGTCGGCGGCCCGTCCTACGCCTCCGGCTTCCAGTTCCAGGCCCCGACCAGCCTCGATCCGGGCGACAACAAGGACGTCACGGCGGCGCTGACCGCGGTCGACCTCAAGGTCCCGAGCCCCGGCGGCGTGAACGGCTCGACGAGCGGTTGCGAAGCGGCCGACTTCGCCGGGTTCCCGGCGGGCAACATCGCGCTGGTCCAGCGTGGCACGTGCGACTTCGTGGTCAAGATCGCGAACGCCATCGCCGCGGGCGCCTCGGCGATCGTGATCATGAACGAGGGCGACACGCCGGCCCGCAGCGGCCTCGCCGGCTTCAACCCCGCCACCACCGGCAACATCCCGGTGCTCGCGGCGACCACCGCGGTCGGCAACGAGCTCCGCAACGGCGTGCTCAACGGGGCGACCGGGCGCACGATCCGCGTGAAGGTCGACCTCATCACGATCCAGAACCTCCCGACGCGCAACGTGGTCGCCCAGACCCCCGGGCGCGCGGACAACGTGATCGTGGTGGGCGCGCACCTCGACAGCGTCGACGACGGGCCGGAGCAGAAGGCCGACATCGCGGGCATGCTCAACTTCGACCTGCTCGCGTCGCCGAACTTCGTCCGGTTCGTCTACGACGGCGACCTGTCGTCCTTCCCCGGTCCGGTCGGCGGCGTCCCCGCGGCGTCGGCGGCGATCGAGAAGATCTTCAACGACTACTTCGCCGCGCAGGGCCTCCCGACCGCCCCGACGGCGTTCGACGGCCGCTCGGACTACCGGGCGTTCATCCAGAACGGCATCCCGGCCGGCGGCCTGTTCACGGGCGCCGAGGTGCGCAAGTCGCCGGAGCAGGCCGCGATCTACGGTGGCGCCGCGGGTGAGCAGTTCGACCCGTGCTACCACGCGTTCTGCGACACGCTGGAGACGCTGACGGGCGCGCCGCCGGCGATCGCGCTGGCGAACCCCGCCAGCGCGGGGTCGCTGGTCGGCAACGGGTTCGTCGGCCTCGACCAGATGTCCGACGCGGCCGCTCACGCGACGATCACCCTCGCCCAGTCCTCCGCGATGCTCAACGGCGAGCGCGCGAAGGGCAACTTCAACACGGACGAGAAGATCGCCGAGCAGGCGGCGCGCTAGCCCCGCTAGGCCGCACGCGACAGCTCCCCCGGTCTGCGGGCCGGGGAGCGCCGTCGTGTGCCGCGTGCGCGCCGTGTCACGCTGGGTGGCATGACCGCCGGAACCGCGCCGCGCACGCTGCTCGCCGACGCCTTCCCGCAGCGGCCCGCGCTGGACATGGCGCTCTCGCACGCGCTGCTGCTGAGGGTCGCGGAGGGCACCCGGCCGGCCGCGGTCCGCGTCTACGAGCCGGGGCCGACGGTCGCCTTCAGCAAGCTCGACTCGCACGCGCCCACCTTCGCGGCTGCCTGCGACGCCGCCCGCGCGCACGGCTACGAGCCGGTCATCCGGCTCGGCGGCGGGCACGCGGCCGCGTACGGTCCCGGTTGCCTGATCCACGAGGAGATCGCACCCCACCATTCGACGCTCGAAGGCCTGGGCGAGCGCTACGCCCACGAGTCCGAGCTCGTCGAGCGGGCGCTGCTCGGGCTCGGCGTGCGCGTGACCGCCGGCCAGCTCGAGGGCGAGTACTGCGCCGGCGCGCACAGCCTGCACGCGGGAGGCGTCAAGGTCGCCGGGATCGCCCAGCGGGTGATCAAGGGTGCAGCGCTGATCAGCACCGTGCTGCTCGTCGACGCCGGCCCGTCGCTGCGCGCGGTGCTCGTCGATGTCTACCGGGCGCTCAGCATCGACTGGCGACCGGAGACGGCGGGCTCGCTGGCCGACGTCGCAAGCGCGCCCGCGCTGCCGAGCCTCGCCGCCGCGCTCGCCCCGGACGGCGCCGGGCGGGGCGACGTGGAAGCCGAGGACCTCGCGCTCGCCGAGTCGCTCGAGCCCCAGCACCGGCCGTAGACTCGGC
>DATFQI010000084.1:0-9163 GCA_035264365.1 Solirubrobacteraceae bacterium | reverse complement strand
TTCGCGATCGTGCGCAGCTCCTGGCTGTTCGGCCCGCACGGCAAGAACTTCGTCGACACGATCCTGCGCGCCGGCGCCGACCGGGGGGAGCTGAAGGTCGTGCACGACCAGGTCGGCTGCCCGACCTACACCGGCCACCTCGCGCAGGCGCTCGTGGAGATCGCCGAGCGCCGGCTCACGGGGATCCTGCACGTCGCCGGCACGGGCTGGTGCTCGTGGTACGAGCTGGCGGTCGCCGCGCTCGACGGCGCGGGCATCGCGTGCACCGTCACCAAGACCACGGCCGCCGAGTTCGGCCGCCCCGCCCCGCGCCCGGCGTACTCGGTGCTCGTCTCCGAGCGCGACGACGCGCCGCGCCTGCCGCCCTGGCAGGACGGCCTGGCCGCCCATCTCTCCGCTACGAGGGCCCTGACATGAGATTGCTCGTCTGCGGTGGAGCCGGCTTCATCGGCTCCACCTTCGTCCGCCAGCGCGTCCTCGAGTTCGGCGACGACGTCACCGTGCTCGACAAGCTGACCTACGCGGGCCGGCGCGAGAACCTCGGGGGCGTCGAGCACACCTTCGTACACGCCGGGATCGAGGACCGCGAGGCGGTCGCCGGGGCGATGGCGGACGCCGACGCGGTCGTCAACTTCGCCGCCGAGACGCACGTCGACCGCTCGATCGCCGAGCCCGACGCGTTCGTGACCACGCACGCGCTGGGCACCTACGTGCTGCTGGAGGCGGCGCGCGAGCGCGGGCTGCGCTACGTGCAGGTCTCCACCGACGAGGTCTACGGCTCCATCGAGGAGGGCTCGTTCACCGAGGAGAGCCCGCTCAACCCGTCCTCGCCCTACTCCGCGACCAAGGCGGGCGCCGACCTGCTGGTCGCCTCCTACCGGCACACGTTCGGGCTGGAGGCGCTGATCTGCCGCGGCTCGAACAACTACGGGCCGTTCCAGTATCCGGAGAAGCTGATCCCGCTGATGGTGCTCAACGCGCTTCACGGCGACAAGCTGCCGGTCTACGGCGACGGGCAGCAGGTGCGCAACTGGATCTACGCCGAGGACTTCGCGCGCGGCATCGGCTTCGCGCTCGAGCACGGGGTGCCGGGCGAGGTCTACAACGTCGGCGGCCCCGACGAGTGCCCGAACCTCGAGGTCGTCGAGCGGATCATCGAGTACACCGGCGCGGGCGAGGACCTGATCGAGTACGTCACCGACCGCCCGGGGCACGACCGCCGCTACTCGCTGAGCTCGGACAAGATCCGCGCGCTCGGCTGGGAGCCGCAGGTCTACTTCGCCGACGGGCTCAAGCGGACCGTCGAGTGGTATCGCGACAACACGGCCTGGTGGGAGCCGATCCGCTCCGGCGACTACCGCGCCTACTACGAGCGCCAGTACGGGCGCTCGCTCGGCTAGCGGCTAGCTCGCGCCGCCGAGCGAGCTGATCTGCCAGCTCTCGCCGCTGCGCTCGAGCTCGAACGTGGCGCTCGCGTCGCCCTGGCTGACCTTCGCGGTCGCGCGGTCGCCGGTGACCGTGACGTCGTCGACGTCCATGTCGGTGTTCGCGGTGTCGCGGATCGTGGCCTGCATCTCGTCGACGCAGTCGTGGCCGTCCGCCTCGAGCGACTTCGCGAACGCGTCGGTGAACAGGCGCGAGCACACCTCCTCTGGGTCGCGCGAGCTCTTGAGGTCGTCGATCGTCTGAGCGACGTCGCGCTCGGCGCCCTTGAAGTCGCCGGCCGACGTGTTCTGGTTGGCGGCCGTGCAACCGGCGAGCGGGCCGGTGGCGAGCAGGAGCGCGATCAGCGTGAGCGGGCGGCGCATGAGAGCAAGAGAGTAGTGACCGCGCCCGTGGCTACCCTTGGGCTTGTGGCTCCCCGTACCGCAGGCGGTGCCGTCCCGCGCGGCCGGCACGCCCCTCCGCTGGAGGTCCGCCAGGACCAGCAGCGCCGCCGGCTCTTCGCGGCCGCCGCCGCCGTGTTCTCGCGCGTCGGGTATGGCGAGGCGACGGCGGAGGCGATCGCCCGCGAGGCGGGCATGTCCAAGGCCACGTTCTACGAGCACTTCGACAACAAGGAGGACTGCATCATCTCCTTGTTCGACACGGCGATCGAGGTGATCCTCGGCGCGATGCGGGCCGCCGGCGAGCGCAGCCTCGACGCCGACCCCGCGGAGCGCGTGCGCGCGTCCGCCGAGGCGTTCCTGAGCGCGCTGGACCAGTTCCCCGACGAGGCCCAGACGCTGCTCGTGGAGATCGTCGGCGCCGGCCCGCGCGCGATGGCCCGCCGCGACCGCGCGCTGGACTCCGTGGCCCAGTACATCGACGAGCTCAACCGCCGCGACCACGAGCGCGGCGCCGCCCCGCGCTTCGCCTCGCCGCACGACGCGTTCGCGATCGCCGGCGCGGTCGTCGAACTCGCCTCGCGGCAGATCCGGACCGGCCGGCCGGCCAACATCTCCGAGCTCGAGCCGGTCGTGGAGCGCCTCACCATGGGCCTCCTCGCCGACGGGCCGTGAGCGCCGCCCACGCCGCGCTCGCAGCCGAGATCGCCGACTGCCGCCGCTGCCCTCGCCTGGTCGAGTGGCGCGAGCAGGTCGCGCGCGAGAAGCGCGCGTCGTTCGCCCACGAGGAGTACTGGGGCCGCCCTGTCCCGGGCTTCGGCGACCTCGGCGCACGGCTGCTGATCCTCGGCCTCGCGCCCGCGGCGCACGGCGCAAACCGAACCGGTCGCGTCTTCACGGGCGACCGCTCCGGCGACTTCCTGTTCGCCGCGCTGCACCGGGCCGGCTACGCCAACCAGCCCGAGGCGTACGCGCTCGACGACGGCCTCGAGCTGCGCGACTGCTTCGTCACCGCGACGGTGCGCTGCGCGCCGCCGGCCAACAAGCCGCTGCCGAGCGAGAAGGCCGCCTGCGCGGACTGGCTCGAGCGCGAGCTGGCGCTGCTGCCGAACGTGAACGTCGTGCTCTGCCTCGGCCAGTTCGCCTGGACCGCCGCCCTCACGACCCCCGCCGTCTACGGCGGCCCGCCACCGCGGCCGCGGCCCGCGTTCGGCCATGGCGCCGAGCACCCCACTGGGGGCGGCGCCACGCTGCTCGGCTGCTTCCACCCGAGCCAGCAGAACACGTTCACGGGCAAGCTGACCGAGGCGATGATCGACGGCGTCCTGTCCCGCGCGCGGGAGCTGGCGGCGTGAGGCGCTACGGCGAGGTGCTGCGCGTCCCGCACGTGGCGGCGCTGATCGCCGCGACGCTGATCGCGCGCTTCCCGATCGGGATCAACGCGCTCGCGGTGATCCTCTACCTGCGCGAGCAGACCGGGTCGTTCGCGATCGCGGGCGTCGTGGCCGGCTCGCTCGCCGCCGGCAGCGGCGTCGGCGCGCCGGTGCAGGGTCGGCTCGTGGACCGCTTCGGGCAGCGCGCGGTGCTGCCGCCGCTGGCGCTCGTGCACGCTGCGGCGCTCGGGCTGCTCGTCCTGTCCGCGGAGCTCGAGGCGCCCACGGCCGTGCTGGTGCTGTGCGGCGTACTCGCCGGGTTCGCGATCCCGCCGACCTCGTCGGTGCTGCGCTCGATGTGGCCGAAGCTGCTCGAAGACCGCCCGCACCTGCTCCAGCCCGCCTACGCGCTCGACTCCGTGCTGATCGAGCTGATCTTCATCCTCGGCCCGCTGCTGACCGGCCTGCTGACCGCGTTGGTGGCGCCACAGGTCGCGCTGATCGTGTCCGCCGTGTGCGTGATCGCCGGCACCCTGCTGTTCACCGCGCTTCCGCCCTCGCGCGAGTGGCGGCCCGAGCACGACGCGCCGCGCGCCGGCCCGTGGGGCGCACTCAGCTCGCCCGGCGTGCGCAGCATGGTCCTGATCTCGCTGCCGGCCGGCATCGGCGTCGGCATCTGCGAGGTCGCGATCCCCGCCTTCAGCGACGCGATCGGCACCAAGGAGCTGGCCGGCGTGCTGCTGGCGGTGTGGTCGGCGGGCAGCGCCGCGGGCGGGCTGATCTACGGCTCGCTGAGGCGCCGCCCGCCGCTCGAGCACGTCCATCAGGCGGTCGCGATCCTGCTCGCGCTCGCGCTGCTGCCGATGGCGGCCGCGTCCTCGTTCGCGGTGATGCTGCTGCTCGTGATCCCGGCCGGCGCGTTCATCGCGCCGCTGCTCGCGACCCGCAACGAGCTGATCGGCCGCGTCGCCCCGCCGGGCGCCCGCACCGAGGCCTATACCTGGCCCGTGACGGCGTTCGTGGGCGGGATCTCGATCGGCGCGGCGCTCGCCGGGCTGCTGGTCGAGGGTCCCGGCTACAGCACCGCGTTCGTCCTCGCGTCGGCGTTCGCGGGCCTCGGCGCGCTGCTCGTCTTCGTCCGGAGGAGAACCTTCGTGACACCCGTACCGGCCTGATCCGTACCCACGTCTAACGTGGGTGTCGTGAAGCCACTCGAAGCCTTCACTCCGGAGGTCCGTGAGTGGTTCGCCCGTGCCTTCGAGGAGCCGACGGCGGCGCAGGCGCAGGCGTGGCCGGCGATCGCCACCGGCGAGCACACGCTGATCTCCGCGCCGACCGGCTCCGGCAAGACGCTGGCCGCGTTCCTGTGGGGGCTCAACCGGCTCGTCGAGGAGCCCTCCGAGGACCGCACGCGGCTCGTCTACGTCTCTCCGCTGAAGGCGCTCTCCTACGACGTCGAGAAGAACCTGCGCGCGCCGCTGCGCGGGATCGGCGCCGACGTCCGCGTCGGCGTGCGCACCGGCGACACCCCGCAGAAGGACCGGCGCGACATGACGCGCCACCCGCCGGACATCCTGATCACCACGCCCGAGTCGCTGTACCTGATGCTCACGAGCCGGGCGCGCGAGATCTTCACCGACGTCGAGGCGGTGATCGTCGACGAGATCCACGCCGTCGCCCAGACCAAGCGCGGCGCGCACATGGCGGTCACGCTCGAGCGGCTCGACCAGGCGGCCGACGGCCCGGTCCAGCGGATCGGCCTCTCCGCCACGCAGAACCCGCTCGAGGAGGTCGGGCGCTTCATGGTCGGCCCGAAGCGCACGTGCCGGATCGTCGACGCCGGCGTGCGCAAGCCGCTCGACCTCAAGATCCACGTGCCGGTCGAGAGCATGGTCGAGCCCGAGCAGTCCGACGTCGAGCTCGACCCGTTCGCGGGCGCGGAGGCCACGCGCAAGTCGATCTGGCCCGCGATCTACCCGGAGATCCTCGAGCTCGTCCGCCAGCACAAGTCGACGATCGTGTTCGTCAACAACCGCCGAGGCGCCGAGCGGCTCGCGCTGCGGCTCAACGAGCTCGCCTCCCACGACGACCCGGACGGGCCCGCCGTCGAGATCGCCCGCGCGCACCACGGCTCGCTCGCGCGCGAGGAGCGGCTCGTGATCGAGGACCAGCTCAAGGCGGGCGAGCTGCCCTGCCTGGTCGCCACCTCGAGCCTCGAGCTCGGCATCGACATGGGCGCCGTCGACCTCGTGCTGCAGGTCGAGTCGCCGAAGTCGGTCACGCGCGGCCTGCAGCGGATCGGCCGCGCCGGCCACAACGTCGGCGATACGTCCAAGGGCCGCATCTTCCCCAAGTTCCGCGCCGACCTGCTCGAGTGCGCAGTCGTCGCCCAGCGCATGCGCGAGGGGCTGATCGAGACCACGGTGGTGCCGCGCAACCCGCTCGACGTGCTCGCCCAGCAGGTCGTCGCGATGGCCGCCTCCGCCGACGACCAGGACCAGCCGCTGCTCGTCGACGACCTGCACGCGCTGCTCGGCCGCACGCACTCGTTCTCCGAGCTGTCGCGCCAGAACCTCGAGAACGTGCTCGACATGCTCGACGGCCGCTACCCGAGCGAGGAGTTCGGGGAGCTGCGGCCGCGGATCGTCTGGGATCGCGTCGCGGGCACGATCCGCGCCCGCAAGGGCTCGCGCGCGCTGGCGATCACCAACGCCGGCACGATCCCCGACCGCGGCCTGTTCTCCGTCAACCTCCCGGACGGCCGCCGCGTCGGCGAGCTCGACGAGGAGATGGTCTACGAGGCGCGTCCCGGCCAGACCTTCCTGCTCGGCGCCACGAGCTGGCGGATCGAGGACATCACGCGCGACCGCGTGATCGTCACGCCCGCCCCCGGCGTGCCGGGCGCGGTGCCGTTCTGGCGCGGCGACTCGGTCGGCCGCCCGCGCGAGCTCGGCGAGGCGATCGGCGCGTTCGCGCGCTGGGCCGTCGAGCAGGACGCGAAGACGCTCGAGGAGGGCTTCGACCTCGACCACCTCGCCGCGCAGAACCTGCTCGCCTTCCTGCGCGAGCAGCAGGACGCCACGCGCGTGGTGCCGAGCGACCGCACGATCGTCGTCGAGCGCTTCCGCGACGAGATCGGCGACTGGCGGCTGTGCATCCTCTCGCCCTACGGCGGCCGCGTGCACGCGGCCTGGGGCCTCGCTCTGAGCGCCCGGATCCGCGACGAGTACGGGCTCGAGTCGGACGCGATCTGGTCCGACGACGGCATCATCGTCCACCTGCCCGACGCCGACGAGCCGCCCGGCACCGACCTCGTGCTGATCGACCCGGACGAGATCGAGGACAAGGTGGTCGGAGAGCTCGGCGGATCGGCATTGTTCGGCGCCCGCTTCCGCGAGAACGCCGGCCGGGCGCTGCTGATCCCGCGCGCCTACCCAGGCAAGCGCACGCCGCTGTGGCAGCAGCGGCTGAAGTCGCAGACGCTGCTCGAGGTCGCCAAGCGCTACGCGCAGTTCCCGATCGTGCTCGAGACCTACCGCGAGTGCCTGCGCGACGTGCTCGACGTGCCCGGCCTGCAGGACCTGCTGCGGCGGCTGCACTCGCGCGAGCTCGGGCTGGTCGAGATCGAGACGCCGACCGCCTCGCCGTTCGCCTCCTCGCTGCTGTTCGACTACGTCGCCACCTACATGTACGAGGGCGACACGCCCAACGCGGAGCGCCGCGCCGCCGCGCTGGCGCTGGACCGCGAGCTGCTGCGCGAGCTGCTCGGCCAGGAGGAGCTGCGCGAGCTGATCGACCCGGGCGCGCTCGAGCAGGTCGAGGCCGACCTGCAGCGCACCTCCGAGCGCACCCGCGCCGACTCGGTGGACGCGCTGCACGACGTGCTGCGCCGAGTCGGCGACCTCACGCTCGACGAGGTCAAGCTGCGCACGCTGGAGCCCGACAAGGCCGAGGAGTGGCTCGGGCAGCTCGCCGGCGAGCGGCGTGCCATGCGCCTGCGCCTCAACGGGCAGCTGCGCTGGGCCGCCGCCGAGGATGCCGGGCTGCTGCGCGACGCGCTCGGCGCGGTCCCGCCGTCCGGTCTGCCGGAGGCGTTCGTGGCCGCCGTCCCGGAGGCGATGGAGCGGCTCGTGCGGCGCTGGGCGCGCGTGCACGGCCCCTTCGAGACGCGCGAGCTGCGCGACCGCTACGGGATCGACCTCACGCCCGTGCTGGCCGGCCTCGAGCGCTCCGGCGAGCTGGTGCGCGGCGAGCTGCGGCCCGGCGGCAGCGAGCGCGAATGGTGCGACCCCGAAGTGCTGCGGCGGCTCCGCCGCGCCTCGCTCGCGGCGCTGCGCAAGGAGATCGAGCCGGCCGACCAGCGCGCCCTCGCGCGCTTCCTGCCCGCCTGGCAGGGCGTCGACCGCCACCCGCCGGCCGGCGCCGGGATCGACCGTCTGCGCGACGTGCTCGTGCCGCTGCAGGGCCTCCCGCTGCCGGTCGACGTGTGGGAGAAGGACGTGCTGCCCCGGCGCACCGGCGCCTATTCGCCGGGCTGGCTGGACCAGCTGTGCGCGGCGGGCGAGGTCGTCTGGATCGGCGCCGGGGCGCTCGGCCGGCGCTCCGGGAAGGTGGCGCTGTACTTCCGGGACGACGTGGCCCTGCTCGGGCGCCCGCCGGACCGCGGCGAGCTGCCGGGCGAGCCCGCTCACGACGCGATCCGCGCGCGCCTCGAGGGTGGCGCCGCGTTCTTCACCGACCTGCTCGTGGACGTCGCCGGCATCCCGACCGAGGAGCTCCAAGAGGCGCTGTGGGACCTCGTCTGGGCGGGCGAGGTGACCAACGACGCCTTCGCGCCGCTGCGCTCGCCGAAGCTCTCCGCGCCGTGGTCGCAGCAGGCGCGCGCCGACCGCCGCCGCTCGTTCTCCGCCCGCCGCCGCGGCAGCCGGGCGGGTGGGGACAGTGTCCAAGGCCGCTGGTCACTGACCGAGAACCTCTTCCGCACCGAGCCCGATCCGGTGCAGCGCCGCCGTACGCAGGCCGAGCTGCTGCTCGAGCGCTACGGCATCGTGACCCGCGAGCAGGTGCTGGCCGAGGGCATCCCCGGCGGCTTCTCCTCGCTCTACGATCAGCTCGCCGCGCTCGAGACGGTCGGCGTCGCGCGCCGCGGCTACTTCATCGAGGGCCTCGGCGGCGCGCAGTTCGCGCTCCCCGGCGCGGTCGAGCGCCTGCGCGCGCAACGCGACGACGACGAGGCGCCGCCGCTCGTGCTCGCCGCCACCGACCCCGCGCAGCCCTACGGCGCCGCGCTGAAGTGGCCGAAGCGCGAGGGCCGCAGCCCTGCCCGCCAGCCGGGCGCCTACGTCGTGCTGTCCGGCAGCGAGCCGGTGCTCTACGTCGAGCGCGGCGGCAAGGGCCTGCAGGTGCTGGCCGACGCCGGCGACGAGCGCATCCCGGGCGCGCTGGAGGCGCTCGTGGAAGCGGTCCAGCGCGGGCGCGTGCGCAAGCTCGCGCTCGAGCGCGTCGATGGCGAGCCGATCGTCGGCTCGGCTTACGAGGAGCCGCTGATCGGGCTCGGCTTCCGCGCCGGCCCGCGCAAGCTCACGCTGACGGCGTAGCTGGAGTCCGGCAGCGACAGGTTGCCCGTCCGGGACGGCCGAGCCGTGGATGCCGGGCGCCGCACGAGGGCGAAGCCGATAGTGGTGCTATCGGCGAGTTCTCGGGTGGCGATCCGGCGCCGCGGATCGGTCGTATCCGGGCGTGCCACCTTCGCTGCCGGGCTCCCTGTCGGCGCGCGCGGCCAGCCAGCCGTCGAGCTCGGCGGCCGGCAGCGGCCGCGAGAGGTAGAAGCCCTGCGCGATGTCGCAGGAGAGGTCGGACAGGTTGCGCAGGATCGTCTCGCTCTCGACGCCCTCGGCGACGACGTCCAGGCCGAGGTTGCGCGCCAGGTCGATGGTCGTGCGCACGATCGCCGCGTCGTTGTCG
>DATFQI010000083.1:0-11260 GCA_035264365.1 Solirubrobacteraceae bacterium | reverse complement strand
GGCCGGCACGCCGGCCGGCACTCCCGGCGGTTCGCGCGGCACCGAGACGGGCACCGACACCGTGCGCCGCTCGCGCAGCGGCGCGCGAGGTGACGGCGACGCGTCCGGCAACTTCGGCTCCGGCAAGGGCTTCGACAAGCTTGCCGACACCGACGGCGACGGCATCCCGGACGCCTACGAGACGGCCCAGGGCCTGGACGTCAACGTCAACGACGCGGACGCCGACCCGGACGGCGACGGCATCCCCAACAGCGTCGAGTTCCGCCTGAGGACCTCCGCCAACGCCAAGGACTCCGACAACGACGGCATCGACGACGGCGCCTACGACAGCGACGGCGACGGCGTCCCGAACGCGGTCGAGGTCGCTCTGGGCAGCGACCCGTTCAACCCGGACACCAACAACGACGGCATCCGCGACGGCGACGACGACTACGACTCCGACGGCGTGTCCAACGCCGCCGAGCTCAGCAACGGCACCGACCCGGGCGTGAGCGACCTGGACCCGGCCGAGCCGACCGAGCCCGAGGCGCCTGCCGAGCCTGCTGAGCCCGCCGAGCCCGCCGAGCCGGCCGAGCAGCCCGCGACTCCGGTCGAGGAGCCCGCGGCGCCCGCGGAGCAGCCCGCCGCGCCGGTCGAGGAGCCCGCGGCCCCCGTCGAGCAGCCCGCCGACCCGGTCGCGCCGGCCGAGCCGGCCGACGACGACAACGGCAAGGACCACAAGAGCCCGGACGACCACAAGGCCCCGACCGCGGACCCCGACGCGCACCCGGCGACCGAGCCCGAGCACGTCGACCTCGAGCACCCGGACGGCGACCAGGTTCCGACCGACCCGCCCGACTCCGGCGCCCAGGCCCACGCCAAGGCCGCCCCGGCCGAGCAGGCCGCCGCTCCGGCTCCGGCTCCGGCCGTGGCCCCGGCCGCCGCGCCCGCACCTCCGCCGCCGCCCGCGCCGCCGGCACAGGCCGCTCCGGCTCCGGCGCCCGCCGCCGCCGCTCCCGCCGCCCCGGCGCAGCCCGCCCCGGCCGCGGCTCCGGCGCCCGAGGCCGCTCCGGCCGCCGCTCCGGCCCCCGAGGCCGCTCCGGCCGCCGAGCAGCCCGCCGCCTAACCCGGCAAGTACGGACCGAAGCGCTCGTCGCCCGTCTGGGCGGCGAGGCGCTCCGCCGTCTCGCGCAGCTCCATCCGGCGCCACATGTCGCCGTCCGAGTCAGCAGCGGTCGCGAGCAGCTCCAGCGCCGGCTCGACGGCGCGCAGGTCGCCCCGCAGGGCCAGGCCGTGGACGGCCTCCAGCCGCGTCTCCGGGTCCGGGTCCCCCAGCCGCGCCGCGAGCGCCTCGCGAAGCTCGACCGTGTCCTGCGAGGCCAGCATCCCGAGCGCGAACGTCGCCCAGTCGCGCACCTCGCTGCGCTCGTCGCGCGAGAGCCGGATCAGCGTGTCGACGGCACGCGGCGCCTGACGGCCGGCGAGCGCGATCGCCACCGCCTCGCGGACGCGGACGTCGGCGTGGCCTGCGAGCTCGACCAGCGCGTCGAGGCCGTAGACCTCGCCGAGGTGGCCGAAGCCGTGCGCGACGGCCTCGAGCACGGCCGGGTCCTGCTCGCGCGCCGCCATCGCCTCCAGCGCGGCCGCGGACTCGCCCGGGAACGTGGGCACCGGCGTGCCGAGCTGGCCGAGCAGGTACGCGGCGATCCCGCGCTCGAGCGGGTCGTCGTGCTCGGCCATCTCGCGCGCCCGGAAGAGCACCTCCTCGTCGCCGCGATAGGCGAGCGCCGCCAGGTGCGGCGCCCACTCGGCGTCGGAGGTCCACTCCTCGCGGGCGAGCGCAAGCAGCTCCTCGAACGTGCGATCCGGCAGGGCCGGATCCAGGAAGAAGCCCGTGCGCACGGCGTCGGGGCGCCCACGCAGCCAGGCGCCGGCGTCCATCTCGCGGCCGCCCGGCGGCCGGATCCGCGTCAGCTCCAGCGCGCCGCCGTTGCAGTCCAGCAGCAGCCGGCCGTCCTCGACGCGCACGCGACCGCCGGCCGGCGCGAGCGTGTCGCCGTCCACGCGCGCCTCCAGCACGCCCACGAACTCGCCGCCCGGCAGCGGCAGCCGCGCGCCGATGTGCGGGCGCAGCGCGCGCACCTGGCGCTCGACGGCCTCCGGCGGGAGCGTGAAGTCCAGCGCGCGATCGCGCGCCTCGATCTTGTGCGCGTAGGTGACGCCGTCGTCGCCCTGCTCGGCGAACGCGGGCCGCTCGGACAGCGCGCGCACGAGCAGCTCGCCGCTGAGCCGCTCGAGCCGGGCCGACAGCGTGCCGTAGTCGTCGTCAGGGCCGATCGGCTCCTCGCCGCGCAAGCACACCGGGCCGGCGTCGAGCGCCTCCACGAGCCGGATGATCGAGACGCCGGTGACCGCGTCACCGGCCATGATCGCCCGCTCGATCGGCGCCGCGCCGCGCCAGCGCGGCAGCAGCGACGGGTGCACGTTGAGGATCTCGTAGGCGCTCAGCAGCGGCTCGCGGATCAGGGCGCCGTAGGCGCAGACCGCGAGCGCCTCCGGCTCCGCAGCGGCGATCCGCGCGAGCACGTCCTCGTCGTGCAGTCGCTCGGGCTGGATCAGGTCGAGCCCGAGCGCGCGCGCCGTCTCGGCGACGGGCGGCGGCTGCAGACGGCGTCCGCGGCCTCGCGGCGCGTCCGGGCGGGTGATCACGAGCGCCGGCCGGTGCTCGCTCGCGGCGAGCCGCTCGAGCACGGTCGCGGCGAAGCTCGAGGTGCCGAGGTAGACGGTGCGCAACGTCTAGGCGCCGACGCTGAGCGGCGGGCTGCCGGTGCCCGCCTCGCGGAGGGCCCGCATGGCCTGCTTGCGCTGGTCGCGGGTGGTGCGGTCGAGGATCAGGACGCCGTCGAGGTGGTCGATCTCGTGCTGGAGCACGCGCGCCTCCAGGCCCGAGGCCTCGATCAGCTGCTCGTCGCCGTGCTCGTCCAGCGAATGGACGCGCACGTGCACCGGCCGCTCGACCTCGACGAGCACGCCCGGCAACGACAGGCAGCCCTCCTCGAGCGGCTCGCGCTCGTCGCTGACCCACTCGATCACGGGGTTCACGACGGCCGCGACCGGAGCGTCGGGGTCGACGCGGTAGACGAGCACGCGGTGCATCACGCCGACCTGCGTGGCGGCGAGCCCGATCCCGAGCGCGTCGTGCATCACCTGGCCCATCCGCCGGACCTCCTCCGACAGGCGCTCGTCGAAGCGCTCGACCTCGAGCGCGCGGCTGCGCAGGACGGGGTCGCCGTACTGGCGCACGAGCTTGAGCGCGGCGTCGCGGCGGGCGCGGGTCTCCGGGTCGATGCGCTCCCGGAGCGCCTCCGCCTCCTCCTGGGTGCGGGGCGGGATCGGGTCCTCGTGGGCCATATCGGCGGGGAAGTCTATTGCGGGTCGACGTCGACGCTGAAGGACACCTCGCGGTGTGCGCGGTCGCGTGCGGCGGCGTCGACGGCAGTGCCCGTCGCGCGTACCGCGTCCTCCCGCTCACCCGTCTTCACGACGACCTGGAAGCGCTCGCGGCCGCGCAGCCGGAACAGCGGAGCAGGCCCGAGGACCTCGGTGCGCGGGAGCCCGTCCACGGCGGCGGCGACGGCTCCAGCCGCGGCGCGGGCGGGTGCGCCGTCCTCGCTCGAGCAGACGACCCGGATCAGGTCCGCGAACGGCGGGTAGCCGAGCGCGCGGCGGCGCTCGAGCTCGCCCGCCAGGAAGCCGTCGGCGTCGTGGCGCGCGGCGGCCGCGATCGCGGCCGCGTCCGGCGCGCTCGTCTGCACGAGCACGCGCCCACCCCGCTCGCCACGGCCCGCGCGGCCGGCGAGCTGCGCGATCAGGGCGAACGTGCGCTCCTCGGCGCGGAAGTCGGGGAAGCGAAGCGTCGAGTCGGCGTCGAGCACCACGCCGAGCGTGACGTCGGGGAAGTCGTGGCCCTTGGCGACCATCTGGGTGCCCAGCAGCAGGCCCGAGGACGCGGCGCGGAAGCGCGCCAGCAGCTCGGGCACCGCGTCCTTGGCGCCGGCGGTGTCGGCGTCGAGCCGGAACACCGGCACGTCGAGCCCCTCGCGCAGCTCGTGCTCGATCCGCTCCGTGCCGGCGCCGTGACGGGCGACCGACAGCGAGCCGCAGGCGTCGCAGCGCTCGGGCACGCGCTCGCGGTGGCCGCAGTGGTGGCAGGCGAGCGCGTTCTCGGCGCGGTGCAGGACGAGCGCGACCTCGCAGTTCGGGCACTCCCACGTCTTGCCGCACGAGCGGCACGAGAGGAAGTTCGACCAGCCGCGGCGGTTGAGCAGCACGATCGACTTGCGCGAGCTCGCGAGCGCACGGCGCGTCTCCGGGTGCAGCGGGTGGCGGGCGCCGCGCATGTCGAGCACGCGCACCGGCGGCAGCGGGCGCGAGTCGACGCGGTTCGGGAGCCGCAGGTGCGGGAGCGCGTGCCACGTCTCCGGGCGCGGCGTCGCGGTGCCGACGAGCAGCCGGGCGCCGGCGCGGCGCGCGCGCTCGGCGGCGACCGTGCGCGCGTCGTAGCGCGGGTCGCCCTCGTGCTTGAAGGAGCTGTCGTGCTCCTCGTCGACCACGACCAGGCCGAGGTCGGCGACCGGCGCGAACACGGCCGAGCGGGGGCCGACGGCGATCCGGGCCTCGCCGGTGCGCAGCCGCCGCCACTCGTCGTAGCGCTCGCCCTCGCCGAGCGCCGAGTGCAGCAGCGCGACCGTGTCGCCGAAGCGCGCCTGGAAGCGCCCGACCGTCTGCGGGGTGAGCGCGATCTCGGGCACGAGCACGATCACGCCCTCGCCGCGCTGCAGCGCGGCGGCGGCCGCGCGGAGGTAGACCTCGGTCTTGCCCGAGCCGGTGACGCCGTGCAGCAGATGCTCGCCTCCGCCCTTGACGGCTTGGATCGCGGCTTCCTGGTCGGGCGTGAGCGCGACGGGCGCGCTCGGCTGGACGTCCGTGCGCGGCGCGCGGCGGCGCTGGCGGTCCTCGATCGCGACCAGGCCGCGGCCCTCGAGCCGGCGCAGCGCGGGCAGCTGCCCGGTCGCGCGCATCGGCAGCGCCTCGAGCAGCGCGCGCTGGTTGTCGTTGAGCCGCTCGCCGTCCAGCGGGGCATCGGTGCGGAACGCCCAAGGCTCGGTGCGCGGGCGGCCCTTGGGCGGGAGCACGAGCTGCAGCGAGCGCGCCGGGGTCGAGCAGTACTCGGTCGCCATCCAGTGCGCGAGCTCGACGAGGTCCGCGGGCACGCTGTCCACGCGCACGGAGGTCGGTGCGACGAGCTTCTCGGCCGGGACCTCGGTGTGCTCCGCGAGCCCGACCACGACCCCGTCGAGCGCTTGGCGCCCGAACGGCACCCGCACGATCGAGCCCACGCGCACCGGCGCCTCCGGCAGCGCGTAGTCGAACGGGCCGCTCAGGCGGCGCGTCGTCGTCAGCGGTTGCACCTGCGCGATCACGGGCCCGCTGACGATAGGCGCGCCGGCGGTCGGCCTCGCCCCCGGGGCGCCGGCCCGCCGGTACGGCGCCCGCCGCCCAAGCGACTACGCTCGCCCCGTGGAGGGGATCCGGCACGGCGACAACCTGACGCTGCTCGGCGAGCTGCCCGACGGCTGCGTGCAGATGGCCTACGCCGACCCGCCGTTCAACACGGGCAAGACGCAGACGCGCCGGACGCTCGCCACCGTGGCGGCCGAGGAGGGCGACCGGACCGGCTTCGGCGGCCGACGGTACGCGACGACGACGCTGGCCACGAGCTCGTACGCCGACGCCTACGACGACTACCTCGGCTTCCTCGAGCCGCGCCTGCGCGAGCTGCGCCGCGTGCTGCACGGAACGGGCACGCTGTACCTGCACCTCGACTACCGCGAGGCCCACGCGGTCAAGCTGCTGCTCGACGAGGTGTTCGGCCGCGACTGCTTCCTCAACGAGCTGATCTGGGCCTACGACTACGGCGCCAAGCCGAAGACCCGCTGGCCGCAGAAGCACGACACGATCCTCGTCTACGTCAAGGACCGCGAGCGCTACCACTTCGACGCCGAGGCGGTCGAGCGGGAGCCCTACATGGCGCCCGGCCTCGTCACGCCGGAGAAGGCGGCGCGTGGGAAGCTGCCGACGAGCGTGATCTGGCACACGATCGTCTCCCCCACCGGGCGCGAGAAGACCGGCTATCCCACGCAGAAGCCGGAAGGGCTCGTGCGGCGCTTCGTGCACGCCTCCTCGCGGCCGGGCGACCTCGTGCTGGACCCGTTCGCCGGGTCGGGCACGCTCGGCGCGGTGGCCGCCGCCACCGGCCGCCGCTACCTGCTGATGGACTCGAGCGCCGACGCGGTCCGGGTCATGCGCGCGCGGCTCGGGACGTGAGCCGCGTCGTCGCGCGCGGCCCCGGTCGCGTGAACCTGATCGGCGAGCACACCGACTACAACGACGGCCTCGCGCTGCCGTTCGCGATCGACCGCGGAGTGACCGTGACCGCGGAGCCGCTGCCGCACGGAGACCGGATCGAGGCGCGCGCGCTCGACGTCGGCGAGGCCGACGCGTTCGATCTCGAGGGGGTGGGCGGGGACAGTGTCGCGAGCGGCTGGCGCGCGTTCGTCCGCGGCACGGTCGCCGAGCTGCGCACGGCCGGCCACACGGTGCGCCCGTGCCGGCTGACGATCGAGGGCGACGTCCCCCTCGGCTCGGGCCTCTCCTCCTCGGCGGCGCTGGAGGCCGCGCTGTGCCTCGCGCTGCTCGAGGACGACGACGTCGACCGCGTCGAGCTCGCGAAGCTCTGCTCGCGCGTCGAGAACGACCACGTCGGCGCCCGGACCGGGCTGCTCGACCAGCTCGCCGTGCTGTGCGGCGAGGAGGGCCACGCGCTCCGGATCGACTTCCGCGACCTCGCGATCGAGCCCGTGCCGCTCGATCTGGGTGCCTGGCGGCTGGTCACGCTCGAGTCGGGCGCATCGCACGAGCACGCCGGTGGCGGCTACAACGAGCGCCGCGCGGAGTGCGCCGCCGCCTGCGAGGCGCTCGGGATCGCCAGCCTGCGCGACGCCACCTCCACGGAGGGCCTGCCCGCGCCGCTCGACCGGCGCGTGCGCCACGTGCTCAGCGAGAACGCGCGGGTGGACGCGATGGCCGAGGCGCTCGCCGCCGGCGACCTACAGCGCGCCGGTGCGCTCCTGCGCGAGTCGCACGAGAGCCTGCGCGACGACTACGAGGCCTCGGTGCCCGAGGTCGAGCGCGCGGTCGCCGCGGTCGAGGACGCGGGCGCCGCCGGCGCCCGCATGGTCGGCGGCGGCTTCGGCGGCTCGGTGCTCGCGCTCTTCCCGCCCGGCGCGACGCCGCCGGACGGCTCCGTGTCAGTGGCCCCCGGGCCCGCCGCCCGCCGGCTCTGACTCCGCCAGCTCCTGCCCAAGCGGGCGAGCGAACGCCCAGGCGAGGAAGATCGCGCCGACGATCAGCATCGCCAGGCCGGTCCAGAGGTTGATGTTGACGCCGGCCGCCTGCTCGACGTCGGTGTCGGAGGCGCCGATCCCGAGCACGAACAGGATCAGGCCGTAGAGCAGGAACAGGCCACCGATGAAGCGGCGGACGTCGAACAGGTTGGCGGCGCGAGCGGCGCGGGACTCGGCCTCGGCCTCCTCGGCTTCCGAGATGAACTTGTCTTCGGGCATCAGTGTTCTCCTCTAGGCGAAGATAAAGCTCAGGATGGCGGTGAGGCCGAGCGCGCCGATGGCCAGCGTCGCCGGCTTCCGGTACCAGACCCGTTCGGACGCGGGCACATGCTCGTCGACGACCGCCATGCCGTAGACGAGGCCGTCCAGCTCGGCGACGGGCTTGGGCGTCGTGACGAACGTGACCGCGACGGAGACGATCGCATCGGCCACGAATGCCGCGATCGCGCCCCAGAAGGCCGCCGCCTGCGCGGAGCCGAGGTCGAACCATCCCCAATCGTTGCCGTAGTGCGCGATCGCCGCGCCCGCGGTGCCGGCCAGCAGGCCCCAGAAGCCCGCCCACGGCGTCATCCGCTTCCAGAACATGCCGATGATGAACGTCGCGAACAACGGCGCGTTGAAGAACGAGAACAACAGCTGGATGTAGTCCATGATGTTGTTGTAACCCGAGGCGATCAGCGCCGTGGCGATGCCGATCAGGATGCCCGCGACGGTCGCGATGCGGCCGAAGTTGAGGTAGTAGTCGTCGCTGCGGTCCGACCTGACGTAGGGCTCCCAGAGGTCGTAGGTGACGACCGTGTTGAACGCCGACACGTTGGCCGCGACGCCGGCCATGAACGCCGCGATCAGGCCCACCAGCGCGAGCCCGAGCATGCCGTTGGGCAGGTACTCGTTCATCAGCAGGGGGATCGCGTTGTTGTACTGCAGGTTCGGATCGTCGCCGCCGAGGCCCTTGATCGTCACGAGCGCGACGAGCCCCGGGATGATCGTGATGAACGGGATGAAGATCTTCGGGTAGGCGCCGATCAGCGGCGTGCGCTGCGCGGCGTTGAGGCTCTTGGCCGACAGCGCGCGCTGGACCTCGGCGAAGTTCGTCGTCCAGTAGCCGAACGAGAGCACGAAGCCGAGGCCGAAGACGATCGGGATCCACGACGCCTCGAGTGGGTTGTCGCCGCTCCCGGTGCCCGCCCACGACTGCAGCAGGTCGTCGTTGCCCTTCAGCTTCACGATCTCGTCCTTGAGGCCGTCCCAGCCGCCGACGTCGACCAGGCCCACGATCGTCAGCGGGATCAGGGCCGCGAGGATGATGAAGAACTGCAGGACCTCGTTGTAGATCGCCGAGGACAGGCCGCCGAGCGTGATGTAGACGAGCACGATCGCGGCGGCGATGACGATGCCGAGCAGGATCGGCCAGCCGAGCAGCAGCTTCAGCACCAGCGCCAGCGCGTACAGGTTCACGCCGGCGATCAGGACCGTGGCGAGGGCGAAGGTGAGGGCGTTGAAGAGGTGCGTCGGCTTGCCGAAGCGCAGGCGCAGGTACTCGGGCACGCTGCGCACCTTCGAGCCGTAGTAGAACGGCATCATCACGATCCCGAGGAACACCATCGCCGGGATCGCGCCGATCCAGTAGTAGTGCGTGGTGTAGACGCCGAACTGCGCGCCGTTGGCCGCCATGCCGAGGATCTCGAGCGCGCCGAGGTTGGCGGAGATGAAGGCCAGGCCCGTGATCCACGCGGGCAGCGAGCGGCCCGAGAGGAAGTAGTCGAGACTCGTCTTGATGTAGCGGCGGGCCGCGAACCCGATCCCGAGCACGGCGACGAAGTAGATCGCCAGGATCGCGTAGTCCACGAAGTTCGTGTCGAGCCGCAGCTCCTTCATCCCCTGCCTCCTCGCTGAAGTCTGGAGGGCCGTTACCCGGGTAAAGCCGGAATAAATCGGCGGCCGCACGCCTGACCCCTCGCTTGCACGGGTATCGCTCTGCCATGCGCGGTTGGGAGGTGCGGCGGATGGCGATCGGCGCGGCGTCCGTCGTCGGCGGCGGCGCGGTGATCGGCGCGACGCTCGCGCTCCTGTTCGCCGGCGGCCCTGAGGTCTGGGACGGCCCGCCGCCCGCGAGCCGGTCTGTCCTCGAAAACGTCGACGCGCCCGCCGGCGCCGCCGCGGCCGCGCCCGCGGAACCCGCCGCGCCGGACGCGGGCCCGCACCCGCGCCGTGGCGAGCGCAGCGACGCCCGCCGCATCCGCGCCGTCGAGGCGGCCCTGGCGCCCACGCCCGTGCCGGCGGCCACGCGCGAGCCCGAGGCGACGCCCGCCCCAGCCGCCACGCAGGCGCCGTCCCGCCCGGCCCCCCGGCCGACCGCGGGCATCGAGCCCGTCAGCAAGCCGAAGCCGAAGCCGGGTCCCGCGCCGGCCACGACACCGGCGCCCGACGCTGCGCCCGCCCCCGCCGAGGCACCGGCACCGGCGCCGGAACCGGCCGCGACCGCGACGCCCGGCGCGCCCGGCAACGGGACCGGCAACGCCTACGGCCAAGGCAACGGCAACGGCGGCCCCAAGCCGCCGAAGCCCGGCTGAACCACTCGACCTGGGACACGCGCGCTGGCAGACTCCGTGTGGATGCACGGAAGCAGCGGATCGCGTGGCGTGCTCGTCCACCTGATGGCAGGCGCGGCGCTCGGCGCGGTCGTGGTGCTGGTGGTGTGGATCTTCTCCGGCGGCCGCCCGTTCGGCGAGGTCGTCGGGACGAGCGATGTCAGTTCACCGACAACCGCCGCCGTGAAGGGGACGGACGTCCGGTCGCGCGCTGCGGCGCCCGCCGGGACGGCCGCCCGGCTCGAGTCCGAGCTGCCCGTGCTCGCCCCACGCAAGGCCAAGGCCGCCAAGGGCGGCGACTCGATCCAGTTCCGCAAGCCGGCGGCCAAGCGGCCGTCGAAGGCCGCGCGCGACGCCGCCGCGAAGCGCCGGTCGCGCGCGAAGGCGCGCTCGCGCAAGCGCCAGATCGTGCGCGTCGTCGCCCCGCCCGCCGACGGGGCCGCGGGCGCCGAGGACACGCCGGTCGCCGCGGTGCCGTCGCCGTCGCCGGCGACCGCGCCGGCCCCCGCCGCCAAGCCGGCGCCCGCGGCCAAGCCGGCGAAGCCCCGCCGGCCGACCTACGTGGCCGGCGCGGGCGAGGGCTGAGCCGCTCCCGCGGCCCAGCCGTCGGTCAACGGGAAGGACTACGCCGACGCGGGGGCGCCGAGACCGGCGGCCGCGGCGAGCGCCTCGGCCTTGTCGGTGCGCTCCCAGGTGAAGTCCTCGTCCTCGCGGCCGAAGTGGCCGTAGGCGGCCGTCTTCTGGTAGATCGGCCGGTGCAGGTCGAGCGCCTTGCGGAACGCGCCCGGGCGCAGGTCGAAGTGCTCGTCGACGAGCTCGGCGATCTTCGCTCGGCCGATCTTCTCGGTGCCGAAGGTCTCGACCATCACCGAGACGGGGTGCGCGACGCCGATCGCGTAGGCGACCTGGACCTCCACGCGGTCGGCCAGGCCGGCGGCGACGAGGTTCTTGGCGACCCAGCGGGCTGCGTACGCGGCGGAGCGGTCGACCTTGCTCGGATCCTTGCCGGAGAACGCGCCGCCGCCGTGACGGGCCATGCCGCCGTAGGTGTCGACGATGATCTTGCGGCCGGTCAGGCCGGCGTCGCCCACGGGCCCGCCGATCACGAAGCGCCCGGTCGGGTTGATCAGCAGGTCGCGGCGGAGCTGCTCCGCGTCGTACATGTCCGCCGGCAGGACCGGGACGATGACGTGCTCCCAGAGGTCATCCGGGATCAGCGACTCG
>DATFQI010000082.1:0-23876 GCA_035264365.1 Solirubrobacteraceae bacterium | reverse complement strand
GGCGGTCACGGGATGGCCGCCCGCGCGGGCGAGGCCACGGCCATGAACGCCTCGAGCTTCGCGGGGTCCTTGACGCCCGGCTCGGCCTCCACGCCCGACGCGACGTCGACCGCGTACGGGCGCACCTGCGCGATCCCGTCGCCGACGTTGTCGGCCGTCAGCCCGCCGGAGAGGATCGCCGGGACCTTGGAGCGGCGCTGGGCGGCCAGGCTCCAGTCCCAGGACTCGCCGGAGCCGCCGCGCTTGCCCTCGACCTTGGTGTCGAGCAGGTGGAAGTCGGTGCGGAAGCGCTCCAGCGACTGCAGGTCGGAGGCGCCCGCGACCCGTGCGGCCTTGATCACCTTCGCGCCCGTGCGGCGCGCGACCTCGGTCGCGAACACCGGGCCCTCGTCGCCGTGCAGCTGCACGTGCGTCAGGCCGATCGCGTCGACGGCGTGCGCGACCTCGTCGAGCGTTGGGTTCACGAACACGCCGACGAGCTCGACCCGCCGCCGCACCTGGCGCGCGATCCCGGCCGCGACCGCCTCCTCGGCGGCGCGCGGGGAGCGCGGCCAGAGGATGAAGCCGAGCGCCCAGGCGCCCAGCGAGGCCGCCAGCTCGGCGTCCTCGAGGCGGGTGATACCGCAGACCTTGACCCGTGTCACCGGGTCCACGTTAGATGATCGATCGTGCGGCCGCCGCGGCCTCTCGGGCCTGGATCATGCATGCCGGGCGGTGCTGGCCGAAGGGGAACAGTGGCAGCGCCACAGGCCCCTTCGGACGGTGCCGATCCGGCGCCGCGAGACAGCCCCGAGATGTCGTGGGGGCCGTGCGATCGGTCATCTCATCCGAGCGGGACGGAAGCAGGGCGTTCGGCGAGCATGACCTGCACGGTGAGGCGGCTGCCGTTGCGCTCGAGCACGATCGGGAGGCCGTCCCCAGGGCGGTGGCGGGCGACGACGTCGTCGACGTCGGCCATCGAGTCCACGGGCTCGCCGTCGACGGAGACGATCACGTCGCCGCCGGCCACGCTGCCGTCGCCGAGGATCCCGGCGCGCGCCGCCGGCCCGTCCGGGTCGACCTCGCGAACGCGCACCCCGGAGCGGCCGGCGCCGAGGGAGACGAGCGCGCGAGGGCCGTCGCCCGCCGCGATCCCGAGGTAGGCGTGGCTGACGTTGCGGTGGGCCTGCAGCGACGGGATCAGGGCCTTCGCCGTGTCGATCGGGACCGCGAAGCCGAGCCGGGCCACGCCCTGCGGGCCGTCGGCCTCGATCTGGGAGTTGATCCCGATCACGCGGCCGGCGGCGTCGAGCAGCGGGCCGCCCGCGTTGCCGGGGTTGAGCACGCCGTCCGTCTGCATCACGTTGTCGACCGAGAAGCCGCTCGGCGCGGTGATGCGGCGCTGCTTGGCCGACACGACGCCGGTCGTGAGCGTGCGGTCGCGCCCGAAGGGGTTGCCGATCGAGAGCGTCGGGTCGCCGACGTGCACGCTCTTGGAGCTGCCGAGCTGGAGCGGCCGCAGGTCGAGCCCCTTCGGCTCGACGCCCAGCAGCGCCAGGTCGGTCTCCTCGTCCTTGCCGAGGACACGCGCCGGCACGGTCCGCTCGTCGAAGGTCACGGATATGTCAGTAGCGCCCGCCACGACGTGCGCGTTGGTGAGCAGCCGCCCCTCGTCGTCGATCACGAAGCCGGCCGCGCTCGCGACGCCGTCGGAGCGCTCCGAGAGGTCCAGCGACGACGCGGCGGCCTGCAGCGAATGGGCTCGCACGAGCACCACGCCTGGCGCGTCGCGCTCGTAGATCTGGCGCGCCGTCAGGCCCGCCGCCTCCGCGCTGGGGCTCGAGCTGGCGCCGAGCGAGGACGTCTGGACCACGGTCCGCGACGTGCCGTCACCGGCCGCGCCCGTGCCCAGCAGCACGGCGGCCGTCATCCCGCTGCCGATCAGCCCGGCGGCGAGCATCTGGAGGAACCCTTGCTTCACCACGGCCCAGCGTCGCGACGGTCCGTGAACGTCAAGTAAACCCGGGGGAACCGGGTAGCCACTGGCGATGGGAGGCCGAGCCGGCATCGCGCTGGCCGTCGCGTGCGGGGCGCAGTTCCTGATCGGGATCGACGGGCTGGCCGTGGCGATCGCCCTGCCGGCGATCCAGGAGGACCTGGGCGTCCGGCCGGTCGACGGGCAGTGGGTGCTGACCGCGTACGGTCTGACGTTCGGCGGCGGGCTGCTGCTGTGCGGGCGCCTGGGCGACCTCTACGGGCGCCGCCGGATGCTCGTGACGGGCATGGCGCTGTTCGGGGTGGCGTCGGTCGCGGCCGGGCTGGCGCCGTCGCTGGGCGTGCTGATCGCCGCCCGTGCGCTCCAGGGCGCGGGCTCGGCGGCGGCGGTGCCGGCCACGCTGGCGCTGATCGGCAGCCTTTACGAGCCCGGGCCGGACCGCACCCGCGCGCTGGCGCTGCTCGCGGCGACCGCGAGCGCCGGGGTCACGACCGGGCTGCTGCTGGGCGGGGCGGTCACGGAGTGGGCCGGCTGGCGCTGGATCTTCCTGGCGATGGCTCCGCTGGCGGGGCTCGCCGCGCTGGCGGCCCCGCGGCTGCTGCCCGAGGCGCGCGCCGAGCAGGCGAGCGGGCCGCCGGACGTGGCGGGCGCCGCGCTCGCGACGACCGGGCTGGTCGCATTGCTGTTCGGCGCCACACGGGCCGAGCGCTCCGGGGTCGCGGCGCCCGTGACGCTCGTCCCCGCACTCGCGGGGCTGGCGCTGCTCGCCACGTTCGCGGCCTGGGAGCGGCGCGCCCGCGCGCCGATCGTGCGGCTGGGCGTCCTGCGCGCGCCGGGGCTGCGGGCGGCCGTGCTCGGCGCCGGGCTGAACGCGGTCGCCTTCACGGCGATCGTCTACGCCTGCAGCCTCTACCTCCAGAACGAGCTCGACTACGGACCGCTTCAGGCAAGCGCGGCCATCGTGCCGCTCGACATAGTCGCCTTCGCGGTCACGGTGGCGGGCGCGTCGGCCATCTCGCGCCGCTCGCCGCGGGCGCTGCTCGGTGCCGCGTTCGCCACCTCGGCGCTGGCGCTGCTGTGGCTCGCCCGGGCGCCCGCCGAGGCCGTCTACGCCCGCGACGTGCTCGGCCCGTTGGTGGTGCTCGGTGCGTCGCTGCCGCTCGCCTTCGTCGTCCTGACCCAGCAGGCGTTGAGCGACGTCACCGAGGACGAGCGCGGAATGGCCTCGGGCATCTTCGAGACCGCCAACCACCTCTTCGGGGGCGCGGTCGGCGTCGCGCTCTACGCGATGGTCATCGCGGCCTTCGGCGGCTACGGCCCGGCGTTCCTGGTCGCCGCCCTGCTGGCCGCCTGCGGGCTCGGCGTCGCTCGCATCGCCCCGGCCTCCTCGTAGCCGGGGCCCATGGAGTCTCAGAGCTCGCGGCTGTATCGGGCCTGGCGCTCGGACAGGTCGACGTAGCCGAGCGCGGTGTAGAAGGCGGGCGCCTCGGAGCGCGTGCGGGTGGAGGTCAGCTCGAGCCGGTGGCAGCCCCATTCGCGGGCGCGCGCCTCGGCGGCGCGGACGAGCGCCTCGCCGATGCCGCGGCGCCGGTGGGCGGAGGAGACGACGAGCCCGACGAGGCGCGCGAAGCTGTCCGGGCGGGCGAGGTGCGGCGTGGCGTTGACGGCCGCGACGCCGGCCAGGTCGCCGTCGAGCTCGGCGACCATGAGCGCGGCGCGCGGCGTCGCCTCCCACGTCGCGATGCGCTCCTCGATGGCCGCCGCGGGCAGCGGGTGGCTCCAGTCCTCGAACAGCGGCACGAGCGCCGCCGCGTCCTGCGCACGCGCCGGACGGATCGTCACGGGTTCAGCGGTCGAGCTCCGTCCCACCGGTGAGGTGGATGCAGGCGGTCTCGACGTCGGGCGCGCGCATCAGGGTCTCGCCGATCAGGACGGCGTCGACGCCGACGCGCTCGAGCTCGTCGAGCTGGTCGCGCGAGGAGTAGCCCGACTCGGCGACGACGGTCTTGCCCGCGGGCACGTCGGAGAGCAGCTCGTAGGTCCGCTCGAAGTCGACCGAGAAATCGGACAGGTCGCGGTTGTTGAGGCCGAGCACGTCGGCCTCGACGTCCAGGGCGATCTCCAGCTCGCGCTCGTCGTGGACCTCGACCAGCGCGTCGAGATCGAGGTCGCGGGCCTCGCGCAGCAGGTCATAGAGGTCGTCGGGGTCGAGCGCCGCGACGATCAGCAGGATCGCGTCGGCGCCCACGGCCGCGGACTCGTAGAGCTGGTAGGGGTCGACGATGAAGTCCTTGCGCAGGATCGGCAGCTCGGTCGCCGCGAGCGCCTCGCGCAGGTCGTCGAGCGAGCCGCCGAAGTGGAACGGCTCGGTCAGGATCGACAGCGCGGCCGCGCAGCCGCGCTCGTAGGCCTGGACGATCTCGGTGACCGTCGCGCCCTCGCGGATCACGCCGGCCGACGGCGAGCGGCGCTTATGCTCGGCGATCAGCGACACGCCGGGGCGCGTGAGCGCCTCCTGGAACGGGCGCTGCTCCGGGCGGTCGTCGAGCGCGCGCTCGAGCTGCGCCAGCGGGGTGCGCTCGCGGCGGCGCGCGACCTCGTCGCGCGTGTCGTCGACGATGCGGTCGAGGACGTTCATGCCACGGAGAGTTTGGCGGTCAGGGCGGTCAGGGCGTCGAGCGAGGCGGCGGCGGCGCCGGAGTCGACGGCCTCGGCGGCCGCCTCGACGCCCTCCCGCAGGGTATCCGCCCGCCCCCCGGCGTAGATCGCGGCGCCGGCGTTGAACAGCGCGAGGTCGCGCTCGGGGCCGGGCTCGCCGGCCAGGATCCGGCGCGTGGTGGCGGCGTTGACGTCCGGCAGGCCCGGGCCGAACGCGTCGGGCTCGCTGCGGGCGAGGCCGACGTCCTCCGGCGCGATCTCGTAAGCGCGCGTCTCGCCGCCGGCGACCTCGACGACCCGCGTCGGCGCCGAGGTGCTGATCTCGTCGAGCCCGTCCTGGCTGGAGACGACGAGCGCGCGCTCGGCGCCGAGCCGGGCGAGCGCATCCGCGAGCGTCTCGAGGAACGCGGGGTCCGAGACGCCGATCACCTGGCGCGTGGCGCCCGCGGGGTTGGTCAGCGGCCCGAGGAAGTTGAAGATCGTGCGGACCGCGAGCTCCTTGCGGACCGGGACCACGTAGCGCGTGGCGCTGTGGTGCGCGGGCGCGAACATGAAGCCGAAGCCGACCTCGCGGATGCACTGCGCGACCGCGTCCGGGCCGAGGTCGATCCGCACGCCGAGCGCCTCCAGCAGATCGGCCGAGCCCGACAGCCCGGTCGCCGAGCGGTTGCCGTGCTTGGCGACGGCGCAGCCCGCCCCGGCGGCGATCAGGGCCGCGGTCGTGGAGACGTTGAACGTCGGCCGGCCGCCACCCGTGCCCGCCGTGTCGACGAGGTCGTCGCGGCCCGCGTGAACGGGCTTGGCGAAGCGGCGCATCGTGCGCGCTAGGCCCTCGATCTCCTCCGCCGTCTCCCCCTTCGTGCGCAGCGCGACGAGCACGCCCGCGGTCTCGACCTCGGACGCGTTGCCGTCCATGATCTCGGCCAGCACGGCCGAGGTGTCCGCCACGGAGAGGTCCTGGCGGCTCATCAGGCGGTCGATCGCCATCGTGATCACGGGGTTAGGCATGGAGGAAGTTCTCCAGCAGCCGCTTCCCGTCGGGCGTGAGGACGGACTCGGGATGGAACTGGACGCCGAGCGCGGGCAGCTCGCGATGGCGCATCGCCATCAGCACGCCGCCGCCGTGCGCGGTCGCCTCCAGGCACTCGGGCAGGTCGGGGTCCACGACCAGGGAGTGGTAGCGCCCGACGACCAGAGGCGAGGGCAGGCCCGCGAACAGGCCGCCGCCGTCGTGCTCGATCTCCGTCGCCTTGCCGTGCACGGGCAGGTGCCGGACGACCTTGCCGCCGAACGCCTGCGCGAGCGACTGGTGGCCGAGGCAGACGCCGAGCGTGGGCACTCCCGCCTCCGGCAGCCGCCGCATCACCTCGACGCTGATGCCGGCCTCGTTGGGCGTGCACGGGCCGGGCGAGACGACCGCGCGGTCCCAGCCGCCCCCGGCCAGCTCGCCGGCGTCGGCCGCGTCGTTGCGCACCACGTGCAGCTCCGCCCCCAGCTCGCCCAGGTACTGGACGAGGTTGTAGGTGAACGAGTCGTAGTTGTCGACGACGAGGACCTTCATGCCCAGTCCGCCTGCCGCGCGGCCAGCTCGATCGCGCGCACGACGCCGCGCGCCTTCGCGCGCGACTCCTCGTACTCGTAGTCCGGCCGCGCGTCGGCGACCGTCCCGCCGCCCGCCTGCACGTGCGCGACGCCGTCCTTGACCACGACGGTGCGGATGCAGATGCAGGTGTCGAGCTGGCCGTGGTAGGAGAGCCAGCCGACCGCGCCGCCGTAGGCGCCGCGCTTGACCGGCTCGAGCTCGTCGATGATCTCCATCGCGCGCACCTTGGGTGCGCCCGAGAGCGTGCCCGCCGGGAGCACCGAGCGCAGCGCCTGCACGGCGCTGACGTCCTCGCGCAGGGTGCCCGCCACCGAGGAGACGATGTGGATCACGTGCGAGTAGGTCTCGACGCTCATGAACGTCTCGACCTCGACGGAGCCGTACTCGCACACGCGCCCGAGGTCGTTGCGGCCGAGGTCGACGAGCATCACGTGCTCGGCCCGCTCCTTCTCGTCGGCGAGCAGGTCGGCGGCGATCGCGCGGTCCTCGTCGGCGTCGCCGCCACGCGGGCGCGTGCCGGCGATCGGGCGCGTGGAGACGTTGCGGCCCGTGACGGTCACGAGCGGCTCGGGCGAGGCGCCGACGACCTGGAAGTCCTCGAAGTCCAGGAAGTACATGTACGGCGACGGGTTGACGGCGCGCAGGCCGCGGTAGATCGAGAACGACTCGACGGGCGACGGCGCCGACCAGCGCTGCGAGGGCACGACCTGGAAGGCGTCGCCCGCGTGCACGTACTCGACGATGCGGGCGACCATCGCCTCGAACGCCGCGCGCGGCATGTTGGACTCGAACTGCGGCTCCTCGCGGGTGGCCGTGCCGATCGGCGCCCTCGGCAGCGGGCCGGCGAGCCGCTCGCGGACCTCGCGGATCGACTCGACGGCGCGCGCGTGCGCCGCCTCCACCCCGCCGTCCTCCTCCGGGTAGGCGTTGGCGAGGATCGTGACCGTGTGGCGCAGGTGGTCGAAGGCGAGGATCACATCGGAGAGCATCAGCGCCATGTCCGGGAGCCCGATCACGTCCGAGTTGGGCTCGGCGAGGCGCTCAACCGCGCGCACGCAGTCGTAGCCGAAGAACCCGACCGCGCCGCCCGAGAACGGGACGCCGGCCGCGCCGCCGTCGAGCTGCGCCTGGCGGTGGCGCGAGACCTCGCGCTCGGCCAGCTCGTACGGGTCGCCGCCGTTGGCGAGGCTCCAGCGCACGACGCGGCGCGGCTTGTAGCCGATGAACGACCACCGGCCCACGCGCTGGCCCTGCTCGGCGGACTCGAGCAGGAAGGACGGGCCGGCGCCGCGCAGCTTCAGGAACGCCGACACGGGGGTCTCGCAGTCCTCGATGAAGGTGTGGCTGATCGGGATCAGGTTGTGCTCGCCGGCCAGCGCGCGCGCCTCCTCGACGCCCGGCGTCACCTGCAGGTGGTCAGCGGCGACGGGCAAGCAGGACCCTCTCGGCGTCGGCCAGCTCCAGGCCGCGCGTGCGCAGCAGCACGGTCAGGTGGTAGAGCACGTCGGCGGCCTCCTCGGCGACGCGCTCGTCGGCCTCCTCGCGGGCGGCGCGCGCGACCTCCTCGGCCTCCTCCTGGACCTTCTCCCCCGCGAAGGCGGGGTCGGCGAGCAGCTGGGCGGTGTAGGAGCCGCCGGTGTCCTGCGCCGCGGCGCGCTGGGCGATCGTGCGCTCGAGCGCGGGCAGCGCCTCCTGCTCGGTGAGCGTGGCGTCGCCCTGGAAGAAGCACGTCCGCTCGCCGGTGTGGCAGGCGGGGCCGGCGGGGTCCACGAGCGCGAGAACGGCGTCCGCGTCGCAGTCGTAGCGCAGCGCGCGCACGGCCTGGGTGTTCCCCGACGTCGCGCCCTTGCGCCAGAGCTCGTCGCGCGAGCGGCTCCACAGGTGCAGCTCGCCCGTCTCCTGCGTCTTGGCGAGCGCCTCTTCGTTCATGTAGGCCAGCGTCAGCACCTCGCCGGTGCGAGCGTCCTGGATCACGCAGGGGACGAGCCCGCGCTCGTCGTAGGCGATGGCGTCCATTGGAGGCGGGAGTCTAGGCGCGGCGGGGGCGCGATCCTCAGGTACCGGTCGAAGATGAAGTCGCACGCACGGTCGCGGCCCGCGACCCCGATCAGCGCGGTGAGCACCCGCGGCGGCAGCGCGGGGACCCAGCGCTGCAGGCGGCCCATCGCGCGGAACGCGCCGGCGTGCGAGGCGCTGAACGCCCCGTAGTCGGCCAGCGCCTGCTCGCGCGTCTTCTCTCCCGCCAGCACGGCGCGCAGCTCGCGCCCGCAGGCGATCCCGAAGTGGAAGGCGGTGCGGATGCCCTCGCCCGACAGGGGCAGGCAGTGCCCGGCCGAGTCGCCCGCGAAGAACACGCCGTCCTCGGCGGCCGGCCGCAGCGCGTGCGGGAACCAGTTGCCCTGGTAGCGGACCGCGTCGACGTCGAGCCTCCTCGCCATCTCCTTGGTCGGCTCCTTGACGTGATGGCGCGGCTCGTAGGAGCCGACGCCGACGCGCTGCTCGCCCGCGGCGGGAACCGACCAGGCGTAGCCGTAGCGGACGACGCTGCGATCGATCCAGCAGTCGAGGTCGACGCCGCCGCCGTGCGGGTGGACCTCGAGGCCGCGGCTGATCAGGGCGTCCGGCGGCTGGACGTTCTCCCCGGGGCCGAGCACCCGGCGCCAGCCGAGCGCGTCGACGATCAGCGGCGCCGAGATGTCGCCGCGGTCGGTCTGCACCGCGACGCCGCGGCGGGACTCGACCTTGGCGATCTCGAACTGGACCCCTTCGCACTGCTCCCACAGCTCGCGGCAGAGCTCGCGGTAGTCGAAGGAGCTCCAGCTCCACGGCAGCCGGTAGCGGGCCGAGGCGTGCGGCGTGTGGAAGGCCATGCAGGGCAGCTCCTGGCGGATCGCCCGCCGGACGCCCATCGCGTGCAGCCACTGGGTGGGCGCCGCGCAGGCCGACGTGGCGCGCTCGCCGATCTCGTAGCGGTCGATCACCAGCACGTCGGCGCCCGCCCCGGCGAGCTCGCGGGCGACGGCCAGGCCGGCGAAGCTCGCGCCGCAGATCAGCACGTCAGGGCGCTGGTCGCCGAGCGGGGTGCGCTCGTCCCCGCGCAGCGTGGCGCGACGGGTCACGGGCGCAGCGCCCCGAACGCGAGCAGCGGCAGCCGCCAGAAGCGCACGCCCATGCGGCGGCCCAGCACGTCGTAGCCGGCGGCCTCGACGCGGTCGAGCACGGACTCGTAGACCGCGCAGGCGAGCCGGATGCCCGGCCGGACGGCGGCCGGCGCGGCGGCGATCGCCGGGCCGGCGGCGGCGAACAGGCGGCGGGAGCGGGCGACCTCGTGCTCGACGAGCGCGCGCAGCTCCGGCGAGGCGGTCTCGTGACCGAAGTCCGCCTCGGCGACGCCGAAGCGCTCGCGGTCCTCCTCGGGCAGGTAGATCCGGTCCAGCCGGAAGTCCTCGGCGACGTCGCGGACGAAGTTGGCGTGCTGGAACGCGAGCCCGAGCCGCCCGTAGTCGGCGTGATGGTCCTCGTGCACCCCGAGCAGCGGCGCCATGATCCGCCCGACCGAGCCGGCCGAGCCCTCCATGTAGGCGACGAGCTCCTCCCAGGTGCCGATCCGCACCGGCGCGCAGTCGACGCGCATCGAGCGCATGTAGGGCTCCAGCTCCGCGAGCGGCAGGTCGTGCCGCTGCGCGGCGTCCACGAGTGCGCCCACCACCGGATTCGCCGAGCCGCCCTGCTCCAGGCCGCGGGCCAGCTCGCCCTCCCAGGCGTCCAGCGCGGCGCGGCGCGCCTCCGGCGTCGGGGCGCGGCGCGGGCCGTCGACGAGCTGGTCGGCGGTGCGCACGTAGCCGTAGAGCGCGTGCGTCGCAGGGCGCACGTCCGCGGGCAGGCGCCGCGTGGCCCAGTAGTAGGTCGGGTCGTGGCGCCGGTGCATGCGGCGGCAGGTGTCGTAGGCGTCGGTGAGAGCCGGGTCCATCACGGGCATTGTCATCCTGTCCGGCCTCCGATGGAAGCACTCCTGCAAGACCGCCGACTCGTCTACGTCACCGGAAAGGGCGGCGTCGGCAAGACGACCGTCGCCGCCGCGATCGGCCTCGCGGCCGCCGAGGCGGGCCGCCGCACGATCGTCTGCGAGGTCGCCGAGCAGGACCGCGTCTCGCGCGCGTTCCGGCGCGAAGGCGTCACCGCGGAGACCGAGGTCGAGCTCGCGGAGAACCTCTGGGCGGTCACGATCGACCCCAACAAGGCACTGCAGGAGTGGCTCGCCAAGCAGCTCGGCGGCGGTGCGCCGCTGCGCCTGATGACGCGCTCGCACGCGTTCCAGTACTTCGTCGCGGCCGCGCCCGGCGCGAAGGAGCTGATCACGATCGCGAAGGTGTGGGAGCTCGCGCAGCTCTCGCGCTGGGACGCCCGCAACCGCACCTACGACCTCGTGGTCGTCGACGCGCCGGCCTCCGGCCACGGGCTCGCGATGCTGACCACGCCGCACACGTTCGGCGAGATCGCCCGCGTGGGCCCGATCCGCCGCCAGGCGGGCAAGATCGAGGCCCTGCTCGGCGACGCCGAGAAGACGGGCTACGTCGCCGTAGCGCTGCCTGAGGAGATGCCGGTCGTCGAGACGCTCGAGCTCGGCCGCAAGCTCGAGGACTCGGTCGGCCTCGGGCTCGAGGCGATCATCGTCAACGGCGTCTGGCCCGACCGCTTCAGCGCCACGGACGTCAAGAAGCTCCGCGCCGCCTCGCGCAACGGCCACGACCCGGCGGCCGCGGGGGCCTTGAAGGCCGCGCTCGCCGAGCACGAGCGGGCCCGGCTCCAGCGCGGGCACGTGGAGCGGCTCACGGACCAGAGCGGCGCGAAGATCGTGACGCTCCCGTACCTCTTCGCCCCCGAGCTGGGTCTCCCGGAGTACCAGTTGCTCGCGGACGCGCTCGCCGAGTCGCTCTGAGCGCTACGCCGTGGCCGCGGCCTGCATCGCGGTGAGCCCGTGGTCACGGGTCACCACGGGCTGGTAGCCGAGCTGCTCGCGCGCCTTCGTGTCGTCGATCGTGGCCTCGAGCCCGGAGGCCCAGACCGCGAAGCTCGCCACGGGCGGCTCCCCCGGCAGCGGTAACACTCGCCATGCGGTCTCGCAGACGCGCGCCACGCCGCGCGCGGCCCACAGCGGCAGCTCGCCCTCCGGCGCCTGCACGCCCTGGGTGGCCAGCAGCGTCGAGACGAACTCCCGGAACACGACCGGCGAGCCGTCGGTGACGAAGTAGGCGTTTCCCGGGAGGCCGCGCTCGGCGGCCAGTACGAGCCCCTCGACGGTGTTCTCGACGTGGGTGGTCGAGGTCAGCTGGCGGCCCCCGCCGATCCAGCGCAGCCGGCCCGAGCGGGCCATCGCGACGAGGATCGGCAGCAGCGTCGTGTCGCCGGCGCCCCAGACGAAGCGCGGTCGCACGACGACGGTCTCGAGCCCGGCGCCGTTGGCCTCGATCACCGCCGCCTCGGCCGCGGCCTTGGTGGCGGAGTAGGGCGCACGGGAGCGCAGCGCGAGCGGGTAGCGCTCGTCGACGGCCACGAGCGGCTGGCCGTGCATCAGCGCGGCCTCGGTGCCGACGTGGACGAGCCGGCCCACGCCCGCGGCGCGGCAGGCCGCGATCACGGCCTTGGTGCCGTCCACGTTGACGCGCCGGAACTCCTTCCAGGGGCCGAAGTCGCCGAGCCGCGCCGCCGCGTGGAACGCGACGTCGGCTCCGCGCGCCCCGCGCTCGAGCGCCCCCGCGTCGAGCAGGTCGCCGCGCACGGCCTCCGCGCCGGCCTTGCGCACCTTGGCCTCCGCCTCGGGCGAGCGGGCCAGCGCCCGGACGGTCCAGCCGTCGTCGGCGAGCCGCCGGATCAGGGCGGTCCCCACGAAGCCGGAGCCTCCGGTCACGAACGCGGCGGGCACGGCCGGCCACGATACTGCGGGTCGATGAGCGCGATCCCGGAGCCCGCCCAGCGTCTCGCGCCGCACGCGCGCTGGGCGTGGCGGGCCACGTGGTCGATCGGCTGCTGCGTGGCGCTGGTCGCGATCGCGCTGGCCCGCGACGCGCTGCCGGCGCCGTGGGAGACCATCGCGCTCGCGCTGGCGCTCGTCGCGCTGGTCGTGGGCACCCCGCTGGTGCCGGAGCTGCGCTGGCGGCGCTGGCGCTGGGAGGTGCGCGAGCACGAGATCGACCTCCAGCGCGGGATCCTCGTCGTCCGCCGGACGCTGATCCCGATGGCGCGCGTGCAGCACGTCGAGACCGAGCGCGGCGTGATCGGCCAGGCGCTCGGGCTCTCCACCGTCGAGATCCACACCGCCGCGGGCAGCCACGAGATCCCGCTGCTGCGCGACGGGGACGCCGGTGCGATCCGCTCGCGCATCGCGGAGCTGGCGCGAACGGACACCGACGAGATCGCCCGCACGGACGCTGGCGAGCCCGCCCGTATGGACGCCGGCGAGCCCGCCGGCACCGACGATGGGTAGCCGCCTGCACCCCGCGGCGATCGCGGTCTACGCCGTCGACGCGCTGCGCCAGGGCGCGTTCCCGCTGCTCGTGATCCTCGCCGTGTCGGTGTTCGGCGGCGAGTTCGACGCCCAGGCGGCGCTGCGCGCGGCCGGGTTCGCGCTGATGGGCACGGTCGTCGCCGCGCTGGCGGGCGCGTTCCGCTGGGCGACCACGAGGTACTCGTTCGGCGGCGGCGAGACCGTGCGGCTGCGGACGGGCGCGCTATCGGTGAAGGAGGTCGAGATCCCGTTCGCGCGCGTGCAGGCCGTCGACGTCGAGCAGGGGCCGATCCAGCGGCTGTTCGGCGTCTACAAGGTCGAGGTCCAGACGGGCGGCGGCGGCCAGGGCGGCGAGGTCGTGCTCGGCGCGGTCGACGAGCGCGAGGTCGCCCACCTCAACGAGCTCCTGCGCCGGGGCGCGCCGGACGCCCTCGAAGCGGCCGATTCGCTCCCCGCGCCGGAGCGCCGCCTGACCGCCCGGCGGCTCGCGCTCGCGGCCGCCACCTCGGGCCAGCTCGGCGTCCTCCTGCCGGTCGCCGCCGGCGCGGCGCAGCTGGGCCAGCAGCTGTTCGAGGATCCGATCGAGGGCGAGCGCACCCTGATCGGCGCGCTCCCGGAGGGCGTGCTCGCCTGGGTGCTGGTCGCGGCGGCCGTGCTCGCGCTCGCGTGGCTGCTCGCCGCGCTCGGCACCGTCGTCGGCTTCGGCGGCTTCGCGGTGCGCCGCGAGCGCGACGAGCTGCGGATCCGCCGCGGCCTGCTGCAGCGCCGGCAGGCGACGCTGCGGGTGGCGCGCGTCCGTGCGGTGCGCGTCGTCGAGAGCCTCCCGCGCCAGGCGCTCGGGCTCGCCGCGCTGCGCGTCGAGGTGATCGGCCATGCCAAGGAGCAGGCCGACGCCCAGACGCTGTTCCCGCTGCTGCGGCGCGACGAGATCGAGCCGTTCCTGCGCGAGCTGCTGCCTGAGATGGCGGACGCGCTCGATGGTCTCGCGCCACCGCCGAAGCGCGCCCTGCGCCGCTACGTGCTGCCGCCGCTCGCCGCCACGGCGCTGCTCGGCGCCGCCGCGGCGCTCGCGCTCTCGAGTCCGTGGCCGCTGCTGGTCGCGCCGCTCGGCGCCCCGTACGGGGTGCTCGGCTACCGCGCCGCGGGCTGGCGGCTGCGCGACGGGCGGATCGCGATCCGCTCGCGCCGGCTCGCGTGCTCGACCGTGCTCGCACCGGCCGCCGGCCGCGAGTCGCACGAGCTCGCCCAGACCGCGCTCCAGCGCCGGGCCCGGCTCGCCGACGTCGCCGTCGCCTTCGGCAAAGGCACGATCGCCCGCATCCGCCACCTCGACGCCGACGACGCCCGGGGTCTGTGGGCGGCGATCGGGCCAAGATAGGGAGCCGTTCCCGATGTGCGGCGGCCGGAGCGCCCGTACCGTCGGCCCATGACCAACACCATCCTCAACGCCGACGCCGAGCTGAAGGCCCGGCACCGCAAGATGTGGGCGTCCGGCGACTACCCGAACATGGTCGAGACCTTCCTGACCCCGCTCGGCCCGCGCCTCGCCGATGCCTGTCGCTTGGGGGCGGGTGGGGACGGGGTCCGGGTCCTCGACGTCGCCGCGGGCACCGGCAACGCCGCGATCCCGGCCGCCCTCGCCGGCGCCCACGTGACCGCCGGCGACCTCACCCCCGAGCTGCTCGACGCCGGCCGCGCCCGCGCCGACGCCGCGGAAGTCGAGCTCGACTGGGTCGAGGCCGACGCCGAGCGCCTGCCCTTCGACGACGAGTCCTTCGACGTCGTGATGTCCTCGATCGGCGTGATGTTCGCGCCGCACCACCAGCTCGCCGCCGACGAGCTCGTCCGGGTCTGCAAGCCGGGCGGCACGATCGGGCTGCTGAGCTGGACGCCCGAGGGCATGATCGGCGCCCTGTTCCGCACGATCGGCCCCTTCGCCCCGGCGCCCCCGCCCGGCGCTTCGTCCCCGCCGCTGTGGGGCTCCGAGACGCACCTCGGCGAGCTGCTCGGCGACCGCGTCGAGCAGACCTCCGTGAGCCGCGGCGTGCTGGACGTGACCGCGTTCGAGCGCGCACACGACTACGGCGAGCACTTCAAGGCCTTCTACGGGCCGACGATCGCCGCACAGAAGAACGCCCGCGCCCACGGCCGCGAGGCGGAGTTCGAGAGCGCGCTCGACGCGTTCTGCGACGAGTGGAACCGCGGGACCGCCGGCCGCGCGCGGTTCGAGATGGAGTACCTGCTGACGGTCGGCACCCGCCGCTAGGCACCCCCGACGCGAGGGGTTGATAACTCCCGCCAGGCGGGAGTTATCGACCCCTCGGGTGAGCGGGGAGCCGTTCGACCGCCGCGGCCGCCTCGCGGCGCGACCCCACGCCGAGCTTGCCGAGGACCGCGGACACGTGGTGGTCGACGGTCTTCGCCGAGATCACCAGCTCCCGTGCGATCTCCGCGTTGGTCGCACCCTGCACGAGCAGCTCGAGCACCTCGGTCTCGCGCGGTGTGAGCCCCGCCGGTCCGACCCGGGACGCGGCCCGCGGGCCGCGCGGGATCCGCTTGACGCCGTCGGCGCGCAGGCGCCGCCTCAGGTGCGCCGCCGAGCGCAGCGCGCCGAGCGCCTCGTAGCGCTCCAGAGCCGCCAGCCGCGCCGCCTCCTCCCCCGCGTCGGCGAGCGCCTCGGCGTGGTCGTAGGCGAAGCCGAGCCGCTCCCAGGCGGCCGCGGCGCCCTCCCAGTCGCCGGCCATGGCGCGCGCGTACGGCTCGGGATCGTCGGGCGCGGGCGGGACCGCCTCGCCGGCCCGCCAGAGCCAGTGGGCGAGCTCCGCGCGCGCCCACGAGTCGTGGCGCTCCGCGGCCAGCTCGTAGGCCGGGCGCGCGATCTCGGCGACCGCCTCGAGGTCACCCTCGAGCCATGCGTGCTCCGCGCGCGCCGCGGCGGCGGGGGCGAGCCGCTGCAGCTCGCCGGTCGCGACCGCTCGCCGCCACGCGTCCGCGAGCGTCTCGCCGGCGGCGGGGTCCCCGCGCCGCGAGCGCAGGCGGCCGAGCACGATCAGCGCCGGGCACAGGCTCACGCCGGTGTCCTCGCCGAAGGCCATCGAGGCGTTGGCGTCGGCCTCCGCGTCCGCCCAGGCGCCGCGGAACAGCCGCAGGTGCGCGCGCACGCCGAGCAGGTACTGCACGTAGCCGTCGAGCTCGCGCTCGCGCACGAAGCCGAGCGCCCGCTCGACGTGCTCGGAGATCCGCGGATCGCCGCGCCGGCGCGTGATCATCCCGGTGGCGAGGTTCACGAGCGCGCGGGCGGCGTGGTCGTCGTGACCGTCCTCCATCGCCGTCGCGTAGGCCTCCTCGAGCAGCGCCGCGCCAGCGTCGTCGCCCTGCTGGAGCAGGGTCGTGCCGACGTTGGTCAGCGCGTGCGTGACGGTCTCGCGGTCGCCGATGCGGCGGGCGAGCCGCTCCGCGCGCGTGCCGAGCTCGAGCGCCTCCTCGTGGCGCTGGGCGAGCATCCCGAGCTGCGAGCGGGCGCTGAGCGCCATCGCGAGCTCGCGGCTGTCCGGGAACGCCTCCAGACGGGCGATCGCGCGGTCGGTGGCCGCCGTCGCGGCGGGCACGTCGCCCGCCCACCAGAGGATCCGCCCCAGCCAGCGCTCGTCCTCGCCCGCGCGCAGTCCGGCGCCGGCGGCGGCGTGGAGCTCGAGCAGCGCCTGGCGCGCCTCCAGGGCGCGTTCGGTGCGCGCGCAGTGGTAGGCCTCGACCGCGACGCCCTCGAGCGCCTCGGGGTCGCTGCCGCCCGCGGCCTCGAGCGCAGCCTCCCAGTGCTCGAGCGCCTGCCGGTGCCCGCCCGCGGCGGCCGCGGCGCGCGCCGCGGCGGGGGCGAGCCGGCGGATCGCGCCCGCGTCGCCGGCGTGGCGCGCGTGGTGCACGAGCCGGGCGGCGTCGCCCTCCCCCGCGGCCTCGAGCCCCTCCAGCACGCGGGCGTTGAGCTCCCGGCGGCGCAACGGCGATAGCGCATCCTCGACCGCGCGGCGCGCGAGGTCGTGGCGGAACGCGAGCGCGTCGCCGCGCAGCTGGAGCAGCCCGGCCTCCACGCAGCGATCGACCGCGCCGCCGCCGGCCCCGGCCAGGCCGGTCACCAGCCCGAGCTCGGCCGGCCCCGGGAAGACGGCCGCGAGCTCGGCCACGGCGAGCGCCTCCGAGCCGGCGGCCGCCGCGCGCAGCGCGACCGCGTCGCGCACGCTGGCCGGCACGCCGTCGCCGGCCGGCGCCGCGAGCACCTCCGTGACGAAGAACGGGTTGCCGCCGGACGTGGCGTGCAGGTCGGCGGCCTCGCGGCCCGCCTGCTGGGCCAGCAGCGCCACCGCCTCCTCCGACAACGCGCGCGGCTCGACTGTGCGCACGCACTCGCGCGGCAGCGCGGACAGCACGCGGCGCACCTCGTCGCGCAGCTCCGGCCGGCAGGTCACGATCAGGCAGCCGCGCGAGCGCGGCAGCCGCCGCCCCAGCAGCGCGACGAAGTCGAGCGTCGCGTCGTCGGCCCAGTGCAGGTCCTCGACCACCAGCGCGGCGGGCGCGCGCAGCTCGTCGAGCACGGCCGACAGCAGATCCTCGCGCGAACCCTCGACCGCCTCGGCCAGCGCGCCGCCGGCCTCGTGGGCCGCGTCGCGCAGCGGTCCCATCGGCCGCGGCGTGATCAGCGGGTCGCAGGCGCCCCACAGCACGCGATGCCCGTCCGCCAGCGAGGACACGAGCGCGGTCTTGCCGATCCCGGCCTCCCCGGCCACGACGACCACCCGCCCGGCCGAGCGCGACTCACCGATCGCCTGCTCGAGCGCCTCCCGCTCGCGGTCACGCTCCAGCAGCTCCACGCTGAGGATCTTCGCTACGTGATGCCCAGCCGGTCAAGCAGCGCGTCGTCGCCGCGCCAGGAGCGGCGGACGCGCACGGAGAGGTCGAGGTGCACGCGGGTGCCGATCTCGCGCTCGAGCTCGCGCCGGGCGGCGGTGCCGATCGACTTGATCATCACCCCGCGCGAGCCGATCAGGATCCCCTTCTGGGACTCCGTCTCGGCCCAGATGAAGGCGCGCACCGCGACCAGGCCGTCGCGCTCCTCGATCTCGTCGATCTGGACCTCGACCGCGTGCGGGACCTCCTGCCGGGTGCGCCGCAGCACCTGCTCGCGGACGAGCTCGGCGAGCATCACCGTCTCCGACTGGTCGGAGACCTCCTCGGGCGGGAAGTAGAACGGGCCCTCGGGCAGCAGCCCGGCAAGGTGCTCGGTCAGCTCCCCCACCCCGCGGCCCGTGCGGGCGGAGATCGGGAACACCTCGGCGTCGAGCCCGAGGTCGTCGGCGGCCTGTAGCGCGGCGACGGTCGGGTCGCGGCGGATCGCGTCGACCTTGTTGACGGCGATCACGACCGGCACCTTCGAGCCGGCCAGCGCCTCCGCGATGAAGCGGTCGCCGGGGCCGCCGACGCCCTGCTCGCCGTTGAGCACCAGCAGCGCGGCGTCGGACTCCGCCAGCTCGGTCTCCACGCGGCGCTGCATGCGCTGCGTGAGGGCGTCGCGCGGGCGCTGCACGCCAGGCAGATCGGTCAGCACCAGCTGGAAGTGCTCCGGCCGCGTCACAACGCCCCGGATCGCGCGCCGGGTCGTCTGCGGCTTGTCGGAGACGATCGCGACCTTGCGGCCCACCATCGCGTTGACGAGCGTCGACTTGCCGACGTTCGGGCGCCCCGCGAGCGCCACGAAGCCCGACCGAGTGCCGGTGCCGGTCACGCCAGCCATGACCGGATCTCCGCCTGCAGCGCCAGCATCTCGCCCTCGTCGGTCTCGTGGTCCATGCCCGTCAGGTGCAGCACGCCGTGAACGACGGCCTCCACCAGGTCCTCGGTGTGCTCGGGGCAGATCACGACGTCGCCCAGCTCGCGCGGGCCGAACGAGTCGTGCTCGTCGACGGGGAAGGAGAGCACGTCGGTCGGCCCCTGCTTGCCACGGTGGGCGAGGTTGAGCCCGGCGATCCGCTCCGCGTCGACGAACTCGACCGCGACGTGGGCGTCGCCGATGCCGGCGGACGCGGCCGCCAGGACGCAGGCCTGGACGACCTGCGCCTCCGGGAGCGCGGCGCCGATCACGTCCACCTCGAGCACCCTTATGCGGGTCGGCGCCGGTGATCGGCCGGGCGCAGCTCGGGCGCCTGGCGCTCCGCGTGCTCGGCGTAGGCCGCGACGATCCGCTGGACCAGCTTGTGCCGCACGACGTCCTCGCCGCCGAAGCGCGTGAACGCCACGCCCTCGACGCCGTCGAGGATGTCGCCGACCACGAGCAGCCCGGACCTCTGGTCCTTCGGGAGGTCGACCTGCGTGACGTCGCCCGTGACGACCATCTTCGAGCCGAACCCGAGCCGCGTCAGGAACATCTTCATCTGCTCGGGCGTCGTGTTCTGGGCCTCGTCGAGGATCACGAACGAGTCGTTAAGCGTGCGCCCACGCATGAAGGCCAGGGGCGCGACCTCGATCACGCCCTTCTCCAGGTGCGCGGAGACCTTCTCCGGGTCGAGCATGTCGTTCAGCGCGTCGAACAGCGGGCGCAGGTACGGGTCGACCTTCGCCATCAGGTCGCCGGGCAGGAAGCCGAGCCGCTCGCCGGCCTCGACCGCCGGGCGCGTGAGGATGATCCGGTTGACCTCGCGGCGCGACAGCGCGGCGACGGCCATCGCGATCGCCAGGAACGTCTTGCCGGTGCCGGCCGGGCCGATGCCGAACGTGATCGTCTCCTGCCGGATCGCGTCGACGTACTTCTTCTGGTTGACCGAGCGCGGCGCCACGCGCAGGTTGCGGTGGCGCCAGACGACGTCCTCGAGCACCGTCGCGGGCGACTCGCGCTGGTCGAGCACGCGCGCGACCGATTCGATCGTGGCGGGGCCGATGTCGTGCCCGCGCTCGACCATCGCCGAGAGCTCGCGCACGACCGTGGCGGCCTCCTGGACCGCCTCGGCCTCGCCGTCGAGGGTCACCACGTTGCCGCGCAGGAAGACCTGCGCGTCGAGGTGCTCCTCGAGCGTCTTGAGGATCGAGTCGTGAGATCCGGCGAGCTCCGCCGCGACCTCGTTGGAGACTTCCAGCTGCCTACGTGCCAAGTGCTTCCTTCACCTTGCTCGAAACCCGCTTGCCGTCGGCGCGCCCGCCGGCTGCGGCCATCACCTGCTTCATGACCCGGCCCATGTCCTTCGGAGAGGAGGCCCCGGTCTCCGCCACCGCGGCGGTGACCAGCGAGTCCAGCTCGTCGTCGGACAGCTCGGCGGGCAGATACGCCTCGATCGTCTCGGCCTCGAAGGCCTCCGCCGTCGCGAGGTCGTCGCGGCCCGCCTCGCGGTAGGCCGTCTCGGACTCGCGCCGGCGCTTGCGCTCGCGGCGCAGGACCGCCTGTTCATCGCCGTCGCCCTCCTTCGCGTCCTTCTGGAGCTCGGAGAGCACGAGGCGCAGCGCCGTGACGCGGTCCTTGTCCCCCGCCTTCATGGCGGCGGTCACATCGGCCCGGATCCGTTCGGCGACCTGCACCCAGGTTCCAGTGTACGCCGGGCGACGGTCACTAACGTGGATCCGATGCGAGCAGCGATCCTCCGCGAGTACGACACCACGCCCGAGCTGGGCGAGTTCGACGAGCCCGCCGCGGGCGGCGGCACCGTCGTCGCCGACGTGCTGGCCGCGGGCTTGAACCCGGTCGACATCCGCAAGGCCGCGGGCGTGTTCCCGCTCGCGCCGAAGCCGCCGCTGCCCAGCGTGGCCGGCTGGGAGGGCGTCGCGCGCCTCGACGACGGCTCGCGCGTCTACTTCGTCGACCCGCCGCCGCCGCACGGCGCGCTCGCCGAGCGCACGCTGATCGACCCGGCGGCGACCCACCCCGTGCCCGACGGCGTCGAGGACGGCGTCGCGGTCGCACTCGGGATCGCCGGGCTCGCGGGCTGGCTCGCGCTGACGTGGAGCGCGAAGCTGCGGGCGGGCGAGTCCGTGCTCGTGCTCGGCGCCACCGGCACCGTCGGCCAGGTCGCGCTGCAGGGCGCGAAGCTGCTGGGCGCCTCGCGGGTCGTGGCCGCGGGCCGCAACCCGGACGGTCTCGCGCGCGCCGCCGAGCTCGGCGCGGACGCCACGGTGTCGCTGGCCGACGCGGGCGACGACCTGGCGGACGCGTTCCGCGAGGCGGCCGGCGACGCCGGCGGCTTCGACGTGATCGTCGACCCACTGTGGGGCGAGCCCGGCCTGGCCGCGATGGAGGCCTCCAAGCGCTTCACGCGCCATGTCGCGCTGGGCCAGTCGGCGGGGATGCACGCCTCCGTGTCCGTCGCCACGGTGCGCAACAAGCCGCTGACGATCGTCGGCCACACCAACTACGCGATCCCGTTCGAGGACCAGCAGGCCGCCTACGTCGAGATGGGCAACCACGCCGCGTCCGGCCGGCTCACGGCCGACGTGGACGCCGTGCCGCTCGATGACGTCGGCGCCGCGTGGGAGCGCCTGCGGGCCGGCAGCCCGGGCGCGAAGCTCGTCGTGACGCCCTAGCCGGGCCGGCGCGCGGCGAGCCCGCCGCCGACCAGGCCGACGAGCAACCCCAGCAGGCCGATCCCGGCGACCGCCGCGGCCGAGGTGCCGTCCTCCTCATCCTCCGCCTCGGGCGTGGCGGTCGGCGTGGCCTTCGCCGGCGTCGGCTCGGGCGAGGCGTCGGGCTGCGGGTCGCCGATCACCTGGAGCTCGAACTCGACCGGGAGCTCGACCTTCGCCGGCCTGCGCTCGTCGGCGATCAGGTACAGCGACGGGTACCAGACGCCGGGCGCCATGTACGCGCCGATCCCGTCGCTCGTGGCCGACGGGGCCAGGACCTTGGGGTAGACGACGTCGAACCGGTCCTCGACGTCCCCGACCGTGCTGTTGCCCGTGCGGTCCTCGTCGGTGTCCGTGATCACCTCGCGCAGCGGCGTCTGCATCCCGATCGAGAAGCCGTCCGCGATCTCGCGGTCGATCTCGCCCGGCTCGACGTCGAGCCTCGCCCGCACCCGCAGCTGCTGTCCGGCCTGGAGGCGGACGGCGTAGTAGAGCCGCTCGCCGGGGAGGATCGTGTCCCGGTAGCTGCCCGGCTCGAGCAGGGGCGCGTTCGCGAACGAGCCGCCGCCGACGACGGCCTCCCCCTGTGCGGACATTTGCGCGGCCGCCGCGGCCGGGAGCGCGAGCAGCAGGGCGGCGGCGACGGCGAGGGCGCGCCTCATGCGCGGCGCCTGCGCATCGCCACGAACCCGCCCGCAAGGCCGATCGCCAGTCCTGCCACGCCGGGGGGCACGAGCCCGAGCCCCGAGCCGCCGCCACCGTCGTCGGCGGCCTCCGGCTTCGCGCTCGGGGCCGGCGTGGCCGACGGCGCGGGCGTCGCCGCCTCGCCGGGCTCCTTCGCCTGCCCCGCCTCCTCGTTGGGCTCGAGCACCTGGACGCCGAGCTCGACCGGGACGGCGACGGGCTCCATGTCACCCGTCTCGAGCCGCAGCTGCACCAGCCAGCGACCCGGCTGCACCTCGCTCTGAACCCCGGGCGCCGCGGTCTGGGGGCTGCGCATGCCGAGGTCGATGATGTTCCCGTACTGGCCGAGCGTGTCGTAGTCGAGGACGTTGTTCTCCTCGCGCAGCTCCTCGCCCTGCGGCGTGATCAGCTTCCCGTAGAACCCGCCCGCGCCGTCCATCCCGCGCGGCGGGACCGCGACGGCCGAGGCGAACAGCTTCTGGCCCGGCCCGACCTCGACCGCGTAGGTCTTCGTCTCGCCCGGGCGGATCTCGTCGAGGAACTGGCCCTCGCCGATCGTGGGCGCCGACTCGCCATCCTCCGTGCCCTGCACGGGCGTGCCCGACGCCTCGTAGGCGCGGAAGGCGCGCGCGAAGGCCGCCAGCAGCTCGCGCTTGAGCGCCTCGGGGTCCTGCGCGTCGACGTAAGTCCCACCGCCGGCGTCGGCGATGCACTCGAGCTGGCGCCGGACCCGGTCGTTGACCTGCAGGCCGACGACCGAGATCGAGAGCTTCAGGCCGCGCTCGGCGATCTTGCGGGCGGCCTCGCAGGGCGGCGGCGGGGCGCAGTTGTCGCCTCCGTCGGAGACCAGGATCACGGTCCGGTCGCCGGACGGGCCGAGGTCGCCCGGCGCCTCGAGCAGCGAGCGGCCGATCGGCGTGCGGCCCTTGCCCTCCAGGCCCTGGACCTCGGAGCGCAACGCGTCCTTGTCGAGCGGACCGACCGGCGTGACGAGGTTCGTGTCGCGGCAGCCCTTGGCGCGCGAGACGCCGCTGAGCTCGTTGCCGTACACGCGCAGGCCGACGTTCGCGCCCTCCGGCACCGCCTCGATGAGCTCCGTCAGCGCGGCCTTGGCGGCGTCGAGCCGCGTGCCGCCGTCGCCGGCGTCCTGGTTCATCGAGTCCGAGCCGTCGAGGATCACGAGCACCGAGCGGTCCTCGACCGCTGGGTCGTCCTGGGCCGCCGCCGGCGCGGCGAGGACGACCGCCAGCAGGATGGCCAGGACACAGCAAAGCGTCCCGAGGCGGGGCCCCGGGACGCTGTCCTGCTGACGCTGTGACGGCGGTACGTCGATCTGGCTACTCGCCGCCCTTGCCCAGGATCGAGTTGACCGCGTCCTTGACGGCGTTGGAGATCGTGCTGTCGAGGTTGAGCGCGAACAGTGCGACGAAGATCAGCGCGATGACGGCGAGGATGCCGCCGTACTCGACGGCCGCCTGGCCCTCCTCGTCGTCACGCAGACGGTAGAGGAAGTTCTGGACGGCGACGGTGGTGCGGATGGTGATGTCCTGCATGGTGTGACCCCCTGAGCAGATCGTGTGGCCGGTTGACTGATCTGCAGGCTACGTAGGCACCTGGGGGCCCACCAGAGGCCGAGGTCTCAACTTGAGAGTGGGACCCCTTGGGACCTTCAGCGCCCGCCGACGCCCAGCCAGAGCGCGATCGCCTCGGCACGCGAGTGCACGCCGATCTTCTCGTAGATGCGGCTGAGATGGTTCTTGACGGTCTTGTTGGTGATCACCAGCTCCTCGGCGATGTCCCGGTTGGACATGCCGCGGGCGAGCAGGTTCAGGACCTCGCGCTCGCGCGCCGTGAGGGAC
>DATFQI010000081.1:0-8597 GCA_035264365.1 Solirubrobacteraceae bacterium | reverse complement strand
CAACTTCCCCGAGCGGCGGGTGACCGACCACCGCGTCAAGCTCACCGTCCACAACCTCGACGCGCTGCTCGCCGGCGAGCTGGACGAGATGACCGCCGCGCTGCAGGACGCCGAGAAGCGCGCGCGGCTCGAGCAGGCCTCGACCGCGTAGCCGGCTCCCGGCGCACCGGGGACATGCTCGCCGTCGCGCTCGCGGCCCAGCTCGCGCTGCCGAAGCGCGCGGCAACCGCGTAGACCGCGGCGGAGAGGACGACGAGCACGGACCCCGCGGCCAGCACCGGCGCGAGGCCCGCGGCCGCCGCTCCGGCGCCGGCGGCGACGGGCCCGAGCAGCAGGCCGGCGCCGTTGGCGCCCATCGTGGCCGCGAGGGCGAGCGACGGCTGCTCCGGCACGAGCCGCGTGGCGGCGATCGCCTGCACGCCGACTGCGGCGTTGTAGGCGGCGCCGAACAGCAGCGCCGAGCAGAAGGCGGCCGAGAGGGAGCCCGCCCGCGCGGCCAGCAGGGCGATGCCTGCGGCCTCGAGCGCGGCCACGAGCACGTACGCGCGAACGCCGCCGAGGATGCGCACGAGGTCGCCTGTGACGGTGCCCAGCACGCCCGCGACGCCCGCCGCGGCGAGAAAGGCCCGGCTCGCCGGGGCGGACGCGCCGGCCTCGACGAGGTGCGCCACGGCGAAGGTCCAGTAGGGCGCGCTGCCGGCGCCGACGAGCACGGCGGCGGCGAGCAGCGGCACCACGCCGGGACGCCCGAGCCGGCGCCAGCCGCCGCGCGGGGGCGGCGCGACGGCCCGGGCCGGGAGCACGCGCGCCGCCCACGCCGTGGCCGCGAGCGCGAGCACGGCGAAGGCGAGCCACGCGTGCCGCCATGCGCCGCCGGCGGCGATCGCGACCGGTGCGGCGACGGCCACGCCGTAGCCCGTCCCGCAGTTGACGGCGGACAGAACCCGGTCGCGCGCCGAGCCGGACAGCGTGCTCACGGCGTCGGAGAAGGGCGGCTGGCAGAGGGCGGCGCTGGCACCGCCGACCACCACGCCGGCGGCCAGCGCCCAGTGGGAGCCGGCGAGGCCCGCGACGGTCATCCCGGCGGCGGCGAGCAGGCCGCCGGCGACGGCCGTGCGCCGCGCGCCCGCCCGGGCGGCGAGCGCCCCCGCGAGCGCCGTGGCCGCCAGATAGGCGGCGTAGGCACCGGTCCCGATCAGCCCCAGCGCGGCCGGGCCGAGGCCGAACTCGCGCCGGATGTCGGGGAGCAGGAGCCCGTAGCCGTAGCGGGCCATCCCGAACGACACGCCAACGAGGCCGATACCGGCCGTGGCGAGGCGCAGCGGCGTCATACGGTGTGCTGGAGCGGGCAGCCCGGGTCGCGCGTGCAGGCCTCGCGGTCGCACAGCCGGCACGTGCTCATGGCTCCCGCCCGGTCGGAGGCCAGCGAGGCCACGAGCCGCTCGAGCAGCGGGCGCAGCGCCTCGCGCTCGGCCGGGGCGAGCGCGCGGAGCAGTTCGTCGAGCGCCGCCGTGCGGCGCCCGTGCAGCCGCTCCGCGGCCCGCGTGCCGGCCGCGGTCAGGTGCAGGGCGAGCGAGCGCCGGTCGGGGCCGGGGCGGCGCTCGAGCAGCTCGGCCGCGACCAGCCGGTCGACCGCGCGCACGGTGGCGGGCTGGCTGATGCCGAGGACGCGGCGCAGGGCCTCCACCGTCTCTCCGGGATGAGCGTGCAGGTGCACGAGCGCGGCGGGGGCCGCCCCGCCGGCGGGCAGCTCGGCCTCGACGGCGGCGCGCATGCGGTCGTGCGCCGCGAGGACGGCGACGCCGAGCAGATTGGCGAGCCGGTGATCGTCCACGAACTGATGCATACCCGATGCATCTGTCAGCCACACGTGACTGCCACACTGGGGCGGGTGGCTCGGACACCGCTCGCCCAGACCTCGGTCCGCGACGCCCTCGACAGCGCGCTGATCGCGATCACCGCCGCCGGCTGCGACACGCCCCGGCTCGACGCCGAGCTGCTGCTCGCCGACGCGATGGGCGTCGACCGCGCCGCGATCGTCTCCGACCCCGGCCGGGAGCTGACGCCGGAGCAGGCTCGCCGCTTCCAGGGCTACGCGATGCGGCGCGCGCAGCGCGAGCCGGTCGCCTACATCCTCGGCACGAAGGGCTTCCGCACCATCGACCTGCTCGTCGACCGCCGCGTGCTGATCCCGCGGCCGGAGACCGAGCACCTGGTCGAGGCGGCGCTGGAGCTGCCCCAGGGCGCGCGCGTGGTCGACGTCGGCACCGGCTCTGGCGCGGTGGCGCTGGCGCTGAAGGCTGAGCGGCCCGATCTGGAGTTGCTCGCTACGGATGCCAGCCCCGAGGCGCTCGCCGTCGCGCGCGCCAACGCCGACCGGCTCGGCCTGGAGGTCGACCTGCTCGAGGGCGACCTGCTGGAGCCCGTCGAGGGCCCGCTCGACGCCGTGCTCTCCAACCCGCCCTACGTCGCCGACGCCGAGCGCGGCACGCTGGCCCCGGACATCACCCGCCACGAGCCGGCGCTGGCGCTCTACGCGGGCGAGGACGGGCTCTCGCTGATCCGGCGGCTTGCCGCGCAGGCGGGCGCCTCGGAGGCCTCGCTGCTGGCGCTGGAGGTCGGCTTCGGCCAGGCCGGCGCCGTGGCGGAGATCGTCCGCGCCGGCGGCTTCGAGGACACGCACGCGGTCGCCGACCTGGCCGGCATCGAGCGCGTGGTGGTCGGGCGCCGCCGATGATCACGCGCGCCGACGCCGAGACGTTCGCCCGCTGCATCGCCGTCGGCGGGGTCGCCGTCTTCCCCGCCGACACGGTCTACGGGCTGGCCTGCGAGCCCGACACGCGCGAGGCGGTGGAGCGCCTGTACGCGCTAAAGGGCCGCAGCCCCGCGAAGCCGTCGGCGATCATGTTCTTCGACCTCGAGCTGGCCTTCGCCGCGCTGCCCGAGCTCGAGCCGCGCACGCGCGCGCTGCTGTCGCGGCTGATGCCCGGCGGCATCACCGCGCTGTTGCCGAACCCGCTGCGCCGCTACCCGCTCGCCTGCGGGGCGGGCGGTGGCGACGTCCACACGCTCGGCCTGCGCGTGCCGGCGCTCGAGGGCCCGATCGAGGCGCTCGCGGAGATGCGCTGGCCCGTCATGCAGAGCTCTGCCAACGTCTCGGGCGGCTACGACGCGCACCGGCTCGACGAGGTGCCGGAGGAGATCCGCCGCCGCGCCGACCTCGTGCTCGACGGCGGCGAGCTGGCCGGGACGCCGTCGACCGTCGTCGACCTGCGCCGGTTCGAGCTCGACGGCATGTGGGCGGTGCTGCGCCAGGGCGCGGTGCCCGAGCGCGACATCGAGATCGCCGCGGCCGACGCCTGACGCGCCCGGCGCCGGTGGTACGGTCAGGAGCCCCACGCGAACCTGGAGCTGGCCGATGACCGACCTGCAGCCCGACTACTTCGAGCGTCCCCTCTCCGACGTCGACCCGGAGGTCGCCGAGGCCCTCGATCGCGAGCTCGTGCGCCAGCAGCGCACGCTGGAGATGATCGCGTCGGAGAACTTCGTGCCGCAGGCGATCCTCGAGTGCCAGGGGAGCGTGCTCACGAACAAGTACGCGGAGGGCTACCCGGGCAAGCGCTACTACGGCGGCTGCGAGTACGTCGACGTGATCGAGCAGCTCGCGATCGACCGCGCGAAGGCGCTGTTCGGCGCCGAGCACGCCAACGTCCAGCCGCACGCGGGCGCGCAGGCGAACACCTCCGTCTACCACGCGCTGCTGCAGCCGGGCGACACGATCCTCGGGCTCGCGCTGCCGCACGGCGGGCACCTGTCGCACGGCATGAAGATCAACGTCTCCGGGCGCCTGTACGACATCGCGCCCTACGAGGTCGACCGCGAGACGTGCCTGATCGACATGGACGTGGTCGAGCGGATCGCGCACGAGCGCAAGCCGAAGCTGATCCTCGCCGGCTGGTCCGCCTACCCGCGCTTCCTGGACTTCGAGCGCTTCCGCGCGATCGCCGACGACGTCGGCGCGCTGCTGATGACCGACATGGCGCACTTCGCCGGGCTCGTCGCGGCCGGCCTGCACCCGAACCCGGTGCCGTACTCGGACGTCGTGACCACGACGATCCACAAGACGCTCGGCGGCGCCCGCGGCGGCATGATCCTGTGCCGCGAGGAGTACGCGAAGAAGATCAACTCGGCCGTCTTCCCAGGCCAGCAGGGCGGCCCGCTCGAGCACGTGATCGCCGGCAAGGCGGTCGCGCTGAAGATCGCCGCGACGGACCTGTTCCGCGAGCGCCAGCAGCGCACCGTGGACGGCGCCAAGGCGGTCGCCGAGAAGCTGCTCGGCGCCGGCAACGGGGTGAACGTGCTGACGGGCGGCACCGACGTGCACCTCGTGCTCGTCGACCTGCGCGAGTCCGAGCTCGACGGCCAGATGGCCGAGGACCGGCTGCACGACATCGGGATCACCGTCAACCGCAACGCGGTGCCGTTCGACCCGCGCCCGCCGGCGGTCTCCTCGGGCCTGCGCGTCGGAACGAGCGCGCTCGCGACCCGCGGCTTGCAGGCGGAGGACTTCAGGGAGATCGGCGACATCATCGCCCGGGCGCTGCAGCCGGGCTTCGACGGCGCGAAGACGGAGCTGGCCGAGCGAGTGAGCGCGATCGCCGACCGCTACCCGCTGTACGCGCAGCTCGGGGCGCCCGCCGCCATTGCCTAGCGGGATCCGGTGCCGGCCGGCGCGGCACATGGATCGGCGGCGATGCGTGCGCTGCGCGCTCTCGTGGCGCTGCAGCTGGCCGCGCTGCTCGCGCTGACCGCCCTGACGGCCAGCAAGTTCCGCGTGTGGGCGGACATCGACGAACGCCCGCACTACGACTACGTCCAGAAGCTCGTCGAAGAGCACCGCATCCCGCGTCCGACGGATCTCGTCAGCCCCGAGGTCCAGGCGATCACGGATCGCACGTGGCCGCGGCCGAGCGGCACCGACCCGGCCACGCTAGGCCTCAACGGGCAGAGCTTCGAGGCGATCCAGCCACCGCTGACCTACATCGCCGCCGCGCCGGCGTTCGCCGCCGTGGGCGATCACCGCGACAAGGTCTACGCGCTGCGCGTCTGGGGCGCGCTGTTGCTCGCCGTGACGGTGCTGCTGCTGTGGCGGTTCGCCCGTCAGCTGGCTGAACCGCCTGGCGCGCTCGTAGGGTTCTCCGCGGCGCTGACCGTGTTGCTGCTGCCGGGGGTCGTCGTGCGCTCGGCGACGTTCGGCAACACCCCGCTGGAGCTGGCGCTGAGCACCGCCTGCCTGATCGCTCTGTGGCGCGCGGACCGCACCGGGCGCACGCGGGCCTTGGTCGTCGCGGCGGTGTTGCTCGGCCTGTGCCTGCTGACGAAGCTGACCCTGCTTCCGTTGGTGCCTCTGTTGGTGCTGATCCTCGCGCGCACCGCGCGGTCCGGGCCGGATCGGCGCCGCTGGGCGCTGCTCGCCGTGCCGGTGCTGCTGTTGGCGCCGTGGCTCGTCATGAACGTCGTCCGCTATGGCTCGCCGACGGTCGACATCGAGGGTGGCGGCGGCGCCGCCGGGCCGCTCCAGGCCGCGGGGCTGGGCGAGCGCGTCGGCGAGTTGCCGGGCCTGCTGGAGCGCTTCGCCGACGGCGTCGTGCCGCAGGAGTGGGTGCGACGAGTGCTCGAGGTGACCTGGATCGACATCGCCACCGACGTGCTCGCGCTCGGCCTGCTGGCAGCCGGGATCGCGGCGCTCGCACACGGCCGCCGCGAGTGGCGGGCGTGGTTCCTCGCGGTGCCGCTGGCCGGCGCCGTGGCGCTGATCGTCGTCATCCACGTGGCCACCGGCACCGATAGCTTCTACCTGCGCTACGTCTACGCCCCACTGCTCCCGTTCGCCATCGGCGCCGGGATCGGCCTGACCCGCGACGCCGTCACCCGCCTGCACGTCGGCGTCCTGTTGACTGCCACGCTGGTCATCGGTGCGCTCTGGGTGTACTTCGCCGGCTTCTTCTGGTTCAACGACATCGGCCGGAAGCTCGGCATCGTCTGACGGACCGGACGGTGGCGGGTCGGGATGCACGGCCGTAGAGTTGCGCCGTGGAAGGCTCCGCCCTGCGTCCCGAGTCCGCCCGCGAGGTCGTCGACCGGATGGCGGCCCGGCGCAGCGGCTCGCCGTACGTGCTCTTCCGCGACGGCGAGCGCCGGCAGCGGATCGCCGTGCTCGCCGAGGAGCCGCCGCTCGTGCACATCGGCCGCGGGCCGGCGTGCGAGATCGCGCTGCCGTGGGACACGGAGGTCTCGCGCGTGCACGCGATCCTGGAGCGCGCGGGCGGACACTGGACGTTGGTGGACGACGGGCTCTCGCGTAACGGCTCGTTCGTGAACGGACATCGCGTGCGCGGGCGCACGCGCCTCGCGGACGGGGACGAGCTCTGCGTCGGGCGGACGCGGCTGCTGTTCACGGCGGCGGAGGAGGCCGCGCTCGTCCCGACCGATACCACGACGGAGCATGAGCGGCCGCAGCTCTCGGAGGCCCAGCGGCGCGTGCTGCATGCGCTCTGCCGCCCGCTCGTGGAAGACCCGTTCGCCGGCGCGGCCTCGAACCGCGAGATCGCCGAAGCGCTGTTCGTGAGCGTCGATACCGTCAAGAGCCACCTGCAGGCGCTGTTCGAGCGCTTCGGCGTCGGCGAGCTGCCGCAGAACCGCAAGCGTGCCGAGCTCGCCCGCCGCGCGATCGAGTCAGGCGCCGTCGCGCACTGAGCCGCACCAGAAGCCGCGATCCTGCAACAGCGCCGCGTAGCCGGCGCGCCGCAGCAGGCGGCGCGGGCGCAGGGCCCGCGCCCGCAATGTCCACGCCGAGCGCGCGCAGCGCGGCCTCGACCCGGTCCTCTCGGACGTCCGGCGTGAGCCCCGCGTTCGCGAACGACCACAGCAGCAGCCGCTCGCTGCGTCGCGCGGACCGCGAGGCCGGCAGCGCCCGCGTGTAGAGCAGTCGCGGCGCAACGGCGGTCACGCGCCCGTCGAGCATCAGCAGGGTCGAGCTGAGGCCCGCCGGGGCCAGCACGACGTCGCCCGCGCGCGCGGCGCCGGAGAGCCGCTGCGCCACGGCGAGCTGGGCCGGGTCGCGCTTGACCACGGGGTGCCCGGTGAGCCCGGAGCTGCGCCCCTGCCACACGGGCGTGCCGACGAGCGCCACGAGCGCGCCCACGGCCAGGGCCGGGAGCAGCCGCGCCGCGGCGTTGCGCTGCGTTGCGAGCGGCTCCGCGGCGAGCACGCCGACCAGCGCGGCGACCGGCATCGCCCACATCAGCCGCCACAGCGGGCGCCCGAGCCCGGTCAGCTCGTACAGGAGCTGCGGCATGCCTGGGAGGAACGCAAGCGCAGCGGCCAGCGCGGCCGCGACCGTGCCCAGCCGCGCCTGGCACGGCGCGAGCAGCAGCGGCCCGGCCAGCGCGGCCGTCACGGCGACGAGCGCGAGCAGCCCGCTGCCGACCGCCGGGAGCACGAGCGCCTCCGGCGCGATGTCCTGCGGCCGCCAGCGCGCCGGCTGTCGGCCACCCGAGGCCAGCACGAACGCCATCGCCGCCGCCGGGTAGGCCGACGCCGCCACCACGCCGGCGGCGGCCCGCCGCGGCGCGCGAGCCGCACACGGCGCGAGGTACGCCAGCGCGACGACCGGGACCAGGAACAGCGCCGTCGTGGACAGGCCCACGGCCGCCAGGCCCGCGGCCGCGAGCAGGGCGACGCCGCGGCGCGACAGCCGCCAGGCGTGCTCGTGCAGCAGCGCGAACAGCAGCGGCACGAGCACCGCGACGAGGATCACCTTGCCCTGCCAGACGCGCGTGACGAAGAACTCGCCCGGCAGGTGGTCGACGTTCGCGCCGGGCTCCTCCGCGGGGTCGACGGCAAGCAGCAGGAACACCAGCGCGACGCTCAGCGCCCGCGCGACCAGGCGGACCTCCCACGCGCGCAGCAGCCGCCACAGCGCGAGCACCGCGAGCGCGGCGGCGAAGGGCGCCGCGAGCAGGTGCGCGAGCACCGGGACGCTGACGCCCGCCAAGCCGGCCAGCGAGCCCAGCAGCGCCTCCCACGACGGCAGCGGCGGGGAGAACGCGGCCGGGAGGACGTCGTGGGAGTGCAGCGTGTCGCGGAGCGGGAATCGCCGGTGCTCGGCGATCCACGCCGCCTGGCGCAGGTAGTACGCGTCGTCGGCGTTCGGCTTGACCAGCAGGAGCGTGAGGACGGCCACGGCGGCCGACCACACGAGCGCGGCGCCGGCGCCGGCGCCCGGCCGCGCCCGGCCGCCGCGCACGAGCGGCCCGCGCGCGCCGGCGAGGAGCACGGCGACCGCCGCGACCGGCCACGGCGCCCACGCGAGCGCCCACGACGGCCCGGCGAAGGCAAGCGAGGCCGCTGCCGCGACCGCCAGCCCGCACGCAGTAAGCGCGAGGGCGAGCGGCGCGCGCCCGCCGGAGGGCGGTGAGGCCGGGCCTCCAGGGATTCTTCCGCCTGCACCGCGGGCGGGCGCGCCACCCGCCTCGTGCCGCGCGGCCAGCCGCCCGCACGGCACGAGGCCGGCCGCAAGCGCCGCCAGCGCCCAG
>DATFQI010000080.1:0-10670 GCA_035264365.1 Solirubrobacteraceae bacterium | reverse complement strand
CATGTCGACGTGGAAGTCCCAGGGCATCTCCGGATGCTCGTGCGAGTTGCGCGCCATCAGCTCGGCCGCGCACAGCTCCGCGTCCATCAGCCCGTGGAAGAAGTGCTTCTGCTCCTCCGGGTCGGTCGGGACGTGGTTCTCGTCGCCGTTGATATAGAGGTCGTCGGTGAGGTAGGTGTCGCCCTCCTCAGTGACCTCGACGTAGTCGTCGCGGGCGGGCTCGTCGAGCGGCGGCATCACCGTCAACTCGCGCACCTCGCGCAGGCGGATCGGCAGCGCGCCGAGGTCCTCGAAGGCGACCTTGGACGCACCCGCAGGCAGTTCGACCACATGGCGCTCCTGCCGGTGCAGGATCTGGGTCAGCAGTCGCAGCGACGGCTCGTCGACGATCGGGTCGAGCGTGACGAGGTGGATGCGGATCGCGGCGGCGAGCGTCGGCTTGAGCTCTCCGTAGGCGATCTCGAGGTACTCGGCGCTCGTGGTCGCGCGGTTCGCACGGTCCAGCAGGGCAGCGAGCTCCTCGGCGGGGGCGCCGGGGTAGTCGCTCGGGGTGCGCAGCTCGTACAGGCGGCGCTTGATCTTGGTGACGGCGCGGGCGTCGTCGTGCAGGTGGTCGCCGAGGGCGTACTTGATCTCGAGGCGCGGCTCGAGCGGCAGCCAGCCGCACGACAGGTGCACGAGCTCGCGCAGGACGTGGAAGTAGTTCGAGAAGCGGATCGCGTTCTCGTCGACGTCATAGCCCCCCTTGAGCGGCTCAAGGCTCGTGGCCATGCAGGACCTCCTGTTCTTCGTCCTCGGCGAGGAGCCGGCGCTTGTGGCGCCCGATCACGCTCGGCAGCAGTCCGCCGCCGGCGCTCACGTTGATGACGGCCCGGTCCGAGATACGGGTGATCGAGCCGGCATAACGGCCTCCGATGCCGAAGGGGTTGATGTTGAAGTGCTTGAGGCGCATGTGGACGTGGCCGGCCTCGATCGTCGGGAACATCTCCTCTGGCACCGGGAGGTACTCCTGGACGATGAAGTCCGCGCGGGCCGCGTGCTCCTCGATGATCGCGTCCCATTCCGCCTGCGGGGTCTCCATGCCGAGTGCGACGCTGTGCCCGCCGTAATCGGAGGCGGGCTTGAGCACCAGGCGCTCGCGGTTGTCGGCGACGAACGGCAGCAGGTCGATCTTCCAGTCTCCGTAGGCGGTGCGGCCGTCGCGCAGGATCCGGGTCCAGGGGATCGTGGCGTCGACGACCTCCTGCTCGTCGCCCTGGATCAGGTGGCGGAAGCGCGGGTCGCAGAAGAGCGCGAACAGCTTCTTGTTGTTCGCGACGCGGCTGCGGAAGGGGTTCACGACGCACACGCGGCCGTCGCGCGCGGCCGCGACGAGGTCCGACTGATCGAGGTCCTCGAGCAGCGCGCGGCGGTAGACGAGCTGGACCGGCTGCCCGTCGGCGGACAGCGTCGAGCCGTCGTAGCGCAGCTCGTCGAGCGTGCAGTGCAGCGCCTCGAGGCCGGTCGCCGCGGCGGCGGCGCAGATGATCCGGAACTCCGGGACGCTCGGCGAGCCCTCGGCGTCGACGAGCGCGAGCGTCGGGCTCTCCGGCAGGTCGGGGTGGCGCGCGCGCACGTGGCCGTAGGCGTCCGTGAGCGTGCCGATCAGCTCGGGCAGGATCGGCGCGTAGGTCATGTCGAACTCCTGCCGCACGCGCGGGAGGTCGATCGTCGAGCTCAGCCCGGCGTGCAGGATGTCCGTGTAGCCGGTGCCGGCTGGGGAGTCGGCGTTGAACTCCAGGAACTTGACGTCGTAGCCGGTCAGGAACGCGTCGAGGCGGCAGATGCGCATCGGCCGCGGGAAGCCCGGTTCGATGCGAATCAGCGAGTCCTCCATCGGCGAGACCGCGAGCTCCTCGCGCAACGCCTCGTCGTGCGGATAGGCGTCGCAGAAGCGGTCGAGCACCGCCGAAAGCGCCCCGACGGCGTGCTTGACCCGGCGAAGCTGGCCGGGGGAGATGAAGTGCGGCATCAGGACGAACGGGATCGTCTGGCCGTCGAAGATCACGTCGTGCTCGTTGAGCCACGCCTCGAGCTTGGTCTCGAGCCCGGCGCAGTGGTCACCGAGCTTGGAGAGCTCGACGAGGTACTGCAGCTTGAGGTTGTTGACGTGGTCGATCAGGGCGCATCGGGCCCCACCGACTGGGGCGCTCCTCTCCTCCCGAAGAGGGTACCGGCGCCATGCCCGGGGCGGGACTCGAACCCGCACGTCCCGAAGGACAATGGATTTTGAATCCATCGCGTCTGCCAGTTCCACCACCCGGGCAGCGGTGAGGTGCACATCGTAGGCTCCGCGCATGGGCTGGCTGTTCTACTCGCTGACGACGGTCGCGCTCTTCGCGCTGTGGAGCCTGCTGGGGAAGATCGCGCTGCGCACGGCGACACCGGTGCAGACGACGCTGCTGTACGGGATCGCCGCGGCGCTGGTGGCCGTGACGGCGATCGCGATCGGCCAGCGCACCGCCGGCTGGTCGCCGGGCGCGCTCTGGGTCGGCGCGCTGAGCGCGGCGTGCGGCGCGCTCGGTCTGCTGACCTTCTACCTCGCGCTCGACCGCGGCAGTGCGAGCCTCGCGGTGCCGGTGATCGGCTTCTACCCGGCCGTCGTGGCCGTCGCGGCGGTGCTCTTCCTCGGCGAGAAGCTGAGCGCCCTCCAGGTCGTGGGGGTCGCGCTCGCTGTCGCCGGCGTGGCGCTCATAGGCGCGGCCGCCTGACCGGCAGCACGCGCCCGCTGCTCAGCGCCGCGGCGACCTCGTCACGGAACTCGCCGCTGCTGCGGAAGCCCACGATCTGCCAGCGGTGGAGGGTGCGCCCGTCGGTGCGTGCCCGGACCGTCCACGGCTTGCGGAACAGCAGCCTCCCCGCCAGGCCGGCGAAGAACAGGACGATCAGCACGATCAGCTCGATCGTGAACACGACCACGGGGATCACGACGGTGGTGAAGAACAGGACCGCGAGCAGCACCACGCCGATCACGACGAGCACGGCCAGGATCCCATCAGCGTCGCCGAGGTCGAACCAGTCGCCGCCTCCACTGCCCGAAGGGACGTCGGCGAACGTCGCATCAGCGAGGTCGGGCCCGCGCTCGGGCCACCACTGGCGGCCGACCTTCCAGCGCGTCCCGTCCGGCGCGGTGACCTTCAAGCTCAGGCGGGGGCGGGGGAGGCGTCGCCGCGCTCCGAGCGGGGCTCGCGGTCGCGGCCGCCGGGGTCCGGCTCGTCCTCGTCGTCCGGGTGGTGCTCGACCTCGACGTTCCAGGCCTGGCGGAAGCCGCTCATGGCGAACGCGATCAGCAGGATCTGCAGCGGCACCATCAACGCGGTCAGCAGCCCGAGCAGGCTCTCGTCGAGGTTGGGGCTGGTGAAGCCGGCCTTGTCGCGGTCGAACCACTGCGGCGCCGAGACGGCCGCGAAGATCAGCATGATGATCGCCATCGCAGCGGTCAGCGGCAGCACGCCGCGGCTCCAGCGCAGCACGAAGAACGCCATCACCAGGTAGAAGACGATGTAGGCGATCTGCAGCGGCTTCGCGCCCTCCAGCGTGTCCCAGCCGCCCCAGCTGATGATCGCCAGCAGCCCGGCCGAGGCGAGCAGCAGGACGATGACGATCAACCGCGTGACCTTCGAGGAGGCCTTCTTGCGATTGGGGTGCTCGATGCGGACGTCGTCGCGCGTGTCTTCGGCCATTGCGTTCGCGACCTTACAATCTCCGGGCTGGACACGCGCCGAACGGCGCGAGCGGGCGTGGCGGAACTGGTAGACGCGCGAGGTTTAGGTCCTCGTGGCCGCAAGCCGTGGGGGTTCGAGTCCCTCCGCCCGCATGGCTACCGACGTTCACATGGCCCTGATTACCCTGCATCGCGGCGACATCACCACGGACGCGGAAGCGGACGCGATCGTCAACGCCGCCAACTCGAGCCTGCTCGGCGGGGGCGGGGTCGACGGAGCGATCCACCGCGCCGCGGGCCCGGAGCTGCTGGAGGAGTGCCGCACGCTCGGCGGCTGCGACACCGGCGACGCCAAGATCACCGGCGCCGGCCGGCTGCCGGTCAGGCACGTCATCCACGCCGTCGGCCCGGTCTGGCACGGCGGCGACCGCGGCGAGCCCGAGCTCCTGGCCTCCTGCTACCGCCGGGCGATCGAGCTGGCCGTCGAGCACGGCGACGCCCGCGTCGCCTTCCCCGCGATCTCGACCGGCGTCTACGGCTATCCGCTCGACGCCGGCGCGCGCGTCGCGATCGCCGCGACCCGCGAGGCGATGGAGCGCCACCCGGAGGTCACCGAGGCCCGCTTCTGGCTGTTCGGCGATGCCGCCTACGAGGCCTTCGAGACGGCTCTCACCGCTTCGGGCCGATGAACTCGTCCAGCGCCGCGACGCTGCGGCGGTGCGAGACGGAGATGTTGCGGTGGTTCGACTGCGTCCACCGGATCCCGAGCCGGTCGGAGTACTCGCAGAACAGACCGCGGATATCCGCCGAGAGGTTCGAGAAGAAGTACCGCGGATACGCGTACTCGGCGACCCTGCCGCTCGGCAGCTTCGTCTTCAAGCGGTTGACCGTGCGGCAGCCGTCCGAGTGGATCAGGCCGCGAAGGAACTCCCGCGGGAACGCGTCGACGATCTCGCGTTGCCAGGGGTCGAGGACGATCGGCCGGTCGTGCTTGCGGCCCGGACCGTGCTGGGGGAAGACCTCCGGCCAGCGCACGCTGCCAGATACCACGCGGACGCACTCGTAGTGCATCTTCTGCTTGACGGGGCGGCAGCCGGGCAGCGTGAGCGCCATTGCCACCCAGCACTCGTCGATGATCTCGGGGTAGGCCGCGTCAAGCGCCACGACAAATTGCTTGCAGCGCCCCCGGCCAGTCAGGCAACCGTCACCGAGGTACATGCCGAGCATGTAGCTGTACGCCGGGCGGTACGGAGGCCGGTAGAGCACGAACACATGTTCGCAGGCGGCCCGGACGTCGTGCTCCACGCTCAAGCCCTCTAGAATCGCGGTTCCGTCCGCATCCCGCGGTACGTTGGGGGACTGGTCCAACGGTCAGGATGGCGGTCTCCAAAACCGCAGGTCGGGGTTCGATTCCCTGGTCCCCCGCTCCCCGCGCGGCCTAGGAGCCGCGCAACACGAGGCGTACGCGTCCGTTCAAGAATGCGAAGTGCTCCTCGATTCCTCACGGCCGATATACACCGCAGTCATGGGCGATATGCCGCCCGGAAGCGTGTTCGCCGGGCACAGGATCGAGGCGGTCGCGGGTCGCGGTGGGATGGGCGTCGTCTATCGCGCGCGACAGCTCTCGCTCGATCGCGTCGTCGCCCTGAAGGTGATCGCGCCGGCGCTGATGGCCGACGAGGCGATCCGGCGCCGGTTCCTGCGCGAGTCGCACGTGGCGGCCTCGATCGACCACCCGCATGTGCTCCCGATCTACTACGCGGGCGAGGAGGCCGGCGTCGCGTTCATCGCGATGCGCCATGTCGCCGGCGACGACCTGCGCACGCTCGTGCGGCGGTCCGGCCCGCTCGAGCCGGCTCGGGCCGCCAGGATCGCCGAGCAGGTCGCGGCGGCGCTCGACGCCGCGCACGCGAGCGGCCTGGTGCACCGCGACGTCAAGCCCGCCAACGTGCTGCTCGGCCAGGGCGAGCACGTGTACCTGACCGACTTCGGCCTGACCAAGCACGTGCTCTCGGAGGCCGGGGCGACGAAGCCCGGCCACTGGGTCGGCACGCTCGACTTCATCGCCCCCGAGCAGATCCGCGGCGAGCGCGTGGACGCGCGTGCGGACGTGTACGCGCTGGGCTGCGTCCTGCACTACATGCTCGCCGGCCGCCCGCCGTTCTCGCCGGAGGGCGAGGAGGCGAAGATGTGGGCCCACCTGACGGAGAAGCCCCCGGCCGTGTCGCTGGCGGCGCCCGGCATCCCCGAGGGGTTCGACGACGTGATCGCCAGGGCGCTCGCGAAGGAGCCGGCGGAGCGCTTCCAGTCGGCGGGCGACCTCGGGCGCGCGGCGGCCGCCGCCGCCTTGGGCGCCCGCGCCGCCGAGCGCGAGACGGTGGTCGCCACCGGCGCCGCGGCGCCGATCGAGGTCGATACGCGCACCGCCGGGACCGCCGTCGCGCAGCCCGCCACGCCAGCGCCGGGATCGGGGCCGGTGTCCCGCGGCCCGCGGGTCCTGGCCACCGCGGCCGTCGCCGGCGTGCTCCTGGCCGCCGTCGTGGTCGGCGCGCTCGCGATCCGCGGCGAGCTGGGAGGGGAGGCGAAAGCGCCTGAGCAGCCCGCGGCCAACGGCGAGGTCCGCGTCAGCGCGACCAAGATCGGCGGGCGCCCCAACAACGTGGTCGGGGCCGAGGGCCGGATCTGGGTCGGGCGCTTCCTCAGCCCTCGCCTGCTCACGCTCGACGCCGCGACGGGCGAGCAACGGCGCAGCCCGCGTCCGAAGGTCGGCGTCGGGCTCACCTACCTCGCGGTCGACGGCGACACGATCTGGGCGGTCACGGCGCGGGATCGGCGGCTCGTGCACCTCGACGCCCGCACGGGGAAGGTCCTCGGCTCGCCCATCGCCCTGCCGAGCGCCGGCAGCGCCGTCGCGGCGGGCACGGACGCCGTCTACGTCGCGCTCGCCCAGACCGGCTTCGCGTCCGGGGATCAGATCCTGGAGCTCGACAAGCGGACCGGCGAGACGCGCCGGACCATCGACGCGCGCGACCGTGTCCGCCGGCTGGAGCTCGCCGGCGGGCGTCTCTGGATTCTCTCCAGCGACCCCGCCGTGCTCGTCGGGATCGACCTGGACACCGGCAACCGCCGCCGGGTCGATCTGGACGCCGCCGCGGCAGTCGACCTCGCGGTCGGCGCCGGCTACCTGTGGGTCACCACGTCCGGGGACCAACTCGCGCGGATCGCCCTGCGCGGGGGGAGGGCGGCGACCTTCCCGACGGGCCGCGGCCCGGCCGGGGTCGTCGTGCGCAAGGGCATCGTCTGGGTCGCGAACCGCACCGCGAGCACGCTGACCCGAATCGACGTGAGCACCGGCCGCCCGTCCGGCCGGGAGATCCGGGTGCCGCTGAACCCGTACGACCTCGCGAGCTACGGCGACGCGATCTGGGTGACCGCGCTCACCGAGGGCGAGGTCGCCCGCGTCACAGGTCTCGACGGCTGACGACGCCGGTGCGCAGCGCGCGCAGGGCCAGGCTGGCGCGCTTCTGGTTCTGCGGCAGGTCGTCGACCCCGAACGCGCTGAACAGCGCCCGCAGGTTGCTCTTGACCGCGTCGACGCTCACCACGAGCTCGTCGGCGATCTGCTGGTTGGTCGCCGGCGTCGAGTAGGTCGAGTCCCGGAACGGGCGGCAGAGGGCGATCAGCACCCGCCGCTGGGCGGGCGTGAGCAGCTCGACCACGTGCGGTCCGACGGAGGTCACGGTCGCCATCGACGTCGAGCTCTGGGCGGGGGCGCAGTAGGCGATCGTGGTGGCGCCGACGGCGATCACGTCCCCGTCGCGCAGGCGCCGGCGGGCCGTGACCCGCTCGCCGCCGACGAACGTCCCGTTGTGGGACAGGCCGTCGTCGAGCACCGTCCACTCCTCACCGGTGCGCTCGAGCTCGGCGTGGACGCGCGAGACCTCGGAGTCCCAGTCCAGCGCGATCGCGTTCGAGGGCCGGCGGCCGATCGTGATCCGGTCCGGCTGCGCGTCCAGCGGCACGATCACCTGGGAGCCGTCGCCGTCGCGGAAGACGAGGAACGCGCCGCCGCTGCGCTCGGCGGCGATCCGCTCGCCGAGCTCGCGGGGGGTGGACGCGTGGGAGTGCAACGGGTCGGTCACGACGTGCGGAGCGTAACCGCGCGACGGACCATCAAAGGGATGGACGCGCCTGCACCTTCGGTGCGACCGCTCCCACCCTCTGATCGATGTGCGCGCGTGCCCCGCCCGTGGAGGGTCGGGGCATGCCCCGGATCGCGCTCCCCATCGCCCTTGCCACGGCCGTGCTCGCGATGGCGCCGGGCCCCGCCTCGGCCCTGGACGAGCAGGGCTACTGGGCGTTCGCCGACCGCATGCAGGCGAAGATCGACCGCTACTGGGACGACAGCACCGGCCGGTACACGAGCTCCAGCGCGGGCGCCCATGCTGACGTCCTGCTGACGCTCTCGGTCGCCGCGCGCCAAGGTCACGAGGGCGCGGCCCGCAACGACCGGCGCGCCCGCCGGCTCGTCGACCTGCTCGTCTACGGGCCGGCCTTCGTCGAGCGCCCGCCCCGCGCCGCAGACCAGGCGCACGCGCCCGGCTTCGTGAGCACGGTGGAGAATACGAACGGGTTCCAGCACCTCGTGGTCGACGCCGAGGTCATCGACGGCCTCCGCCACGCCTGGCTCGCGCGCCGCGAGCTCGGCCTCTCTGACGCCCAGTCCGAGGCGATCGCCGACCGGATCCACCGCACCGCGATCGGCCGCTTCTGGCGCTGGCCGGCGATGCGCCTCAACCAGATCAACTGGTACGCGCTCGTCTACGCGGCAAACGCGACCGTGACCGGCAGCCCGCGATTGCTCCGCCACGACCTGCGGCTGCAGATCCAGCGCTTCGTAGCGCGGGCGCGCGGGCGGGCCGGCGCCGCCGGCAACTTCGGACCCGGGCTGCGCTTCAACTACCTGCCTCAGTTCCCGCCGAGGGCGTCGATGAACACGGACTCGGCGGAGTACGCGAACATCAGCGCGTCGTTCACGCGCGAGTACGCGCAGGCCCGGCGAGCGGGGATGCGGGCCCCGTTCCCGGCCGCACGGCGACTGCTGCGGCAGTGGATGATGCGCGTCCTCGCCGGATACTGGACCCACGGCGGCCACCTGAACTGGGACACGGGCTTCGGCTTCCGCCGCTGGCAGCAGACGAAGAAGCTCGGGCTCAGCCAGCAGGCGCTGCTCGGCATCGCGACCGCGCCCGGCCTGGCGCCGCACCCGGATGCGCCGGCGTGGGCGAAGTGGATGCTCGATCGCGGCTTCGACTTCTACGAGCGCCAGCTCTCCCGCAACGGCGACGCGCCGCCGGGACTGTTCTTCGGCGTCCACAAGCTGCCGCAGGACGACGTCAGCGCGCGCCTCGCGCTCGCGCGCATGACCTCCAACGCCGCACGCGCGATCGAGGCCGGGCTCGGGTCCGCGCGGGCCAAGGAGCCGCCGCCGCTGTATGCGTTCGACCCCGACACCGGGCGGCTTGCGGTCACCACCGCCAACTACAACACGGCGATCGTCCCGACCAGCCGCGGTGCGTTCCCCTACGGCGGGATCGACCTCGCGCGCCTCTACGACGGCCACCAGGAGGTCGCGGCCGGGATCGGCGGGCAGCCGCCGGCGTCGTTCGGGCTGCTCGTGCGCGACATCTCCGGCCGCCGGGCCTTCGCGACCCAGGTCGCGGACCGGGGCCGGCTGCGGCTCACGCAGGCTCCGCAGGGCGTGCACGCGAGCGCGTCGGTCTGGACGGGCCGCGCGTACGCGGGGCCGTTCCAGGACCTGCGCGCCGCCGGGATCGCGCGCGGGGGAGGCTGGACCGGCCGCACGAGCCATCGCTTCACCGCGTTCTTCGTGCAGACGGCGTGGTCGCTGCGGCGGACGGGCGCGCCGGGCCGCGTGACGGCCGACGTGCTGTTCCCGAGCTGGGGCTCCGACGCGACCGTGACCGCTGTGCTGCGCGGCGGCGGGACGCGCCGGGTCGGTGACGTGCGCATCCCGCTCTCGCGGATCTCCCGGCTGCTGATCGAGAGCCGCAACGGCGCGTATGTCGTGCTGCCGTGGCGGCGGCCGCGCGGGGCGACCGTCCACCTCCTGCACCCGCGGCCGCAGAGCTCGGCCCCGCTCGCGGGCCCGACGCTCGCGGTCCAGCTGGCGCGGGAGAGCCGGGTGCGCTCCGCCGTCTTCAGCGCGCGCTACGCGCCCCTGGAGCGCGGACGGGCCGCGGAGACCGCGGCCCGTCTGAGCGAGTGATGGTGGCGCCTCCCAGCGACCGATGCGCTCGCCCCGCCGGGCGTGCGCATGAGGATCAGCGGCGGGGCGGCTCCACGAGAACCAGCTTCCCCCGGTTGAGCATCTGGGCGATCGCGCACGCCTTCTCGATCTGCGAGTAGGTGTAGCGCACCGGGTTGTAGAGGGTCTCGATGTGGACGCCAGGGATCTGCATGATGAAAAGGTGGTTCCCGAAATGCCTTCGGCCGTACCGTCGAGAATCTTCAGCCCCGGCCTCCTCGATGGCCGCGTGGTGCTGGTGACGGGAGGCGGCTCCAACCTCGGGCGGGCCGCCGCGACCGAGCTCGCCGCCTGCGGGGCCACCGTGGTGATCGCGGGTCGCCGCGAGGACGTGCTCGTCGACGCCGGCGCGCGGATCGGCCCGTCCTGCTCCTGGGTGGCCGGCGACATCCGCCGCGACGACGACGCCGAGCGGATCGTCCGGACGTGCCTCGAGCGCCACGGTCGCCTCGACGTGCTCGTCAACAACGCCGGCGGCCAGTACTTCGTCCCGGCCGAGGCGATCGAGCCGAAGGGGTGGCGCGCCGTCACGGGGCTGAACGTCGGCGGCACCGAGCGGATGACCCGGCTGGCGGCGGAGCACGCGATGCGCCCCGCCGGCGGCGGGACGATCATCAACATCACGCTCTCCCCGCACCA